>NZ_JBWKVH010000004.1:0-326398 GCF_059421605.1 Cupriavidus sp. GW821-FHT02F09 | reverse complement strand
TCTCGTTAGTCTTCTTTGCCGACGCAAAGAAGAGTGACCGGCAGCCCCCGCAGGGGGATGTCGTACGGCTTTTGGGTGCAAGAGCCAACACCGCTCAAAGAAAAAGCGAAAGCCCCCCAAAAGCCACTACCCCCCCTACACCCCCTCCCCCCCTTACGCCCCCAACTTCCTCTTCAGCAACTCATTCACCTGAGCAGGATTCCCCTTGCCCTTGGTGGCCTTCATGGCCTGCCCCACCAGCGCGTTGAACGCCTTCTCCTTGCCAGCACGGAACTCCTCCACCGACTTCGCATTGGCAGCCAGCACGTCGTCGATGATCTTTTCCAGCTCGCCCGAGTCGGACATCTGCTTGAGGCCCTTGGCCGCGATGATGGCGTCGGCGTCGGCACCTTCTTCGCCTGCCCACATGGCCGGGAAGACATCCTTCTTGGCCGTGTTGTTGGACACCGTGCCATCGGCAATGCGCACCAGCAGCTTGGCCAGCTGGGCCGGCTTGACCGGGGCGGCTTCCAGCGCGATGCCTTCGCGGTTGAGCAGCGACGACACGTCGCCCATCAGCCAGTTGGCAGCCGGCTTGGCATTGGCCGCGCCAGCTTCAGCGACCACCGCCTCGAAATAGTTCGCGAGCGACTTGGAGGCGGTCAGCACGCTGGCGTCGTAGGCGGACAGGCCGTATTGCGACACCAGGCGCGCTTGCATGGCCACCGGCAGCTCCGGCAGCTCGGACTTCACGCGCGCGATCCAGGCGGCGTCGATCTCCAGCGGCAGCAGGTCGGGGTCGGGGAAGTAGCGGTAATCGTGCGCGTCTTCCTTGGTGCGCATGGCGCGCGTCTCGCCGGTGTCCGGGTCGAATAGCACGGTGGCCTGCTGGATTTCGCGGCCATCCTCGATCTCGGCGATCTGCCACTGGACTTCGTAGTCGATGGCCTGCTGCAGGAAGCGGAACGAGTTCAGGTTCTTGATCTCGCGGCGCGTGCCCAGCTTGGGACTGCCATAGGGGCGCACCGACACGTTGGCGTCGCAGCGGAAGCTGCCTTCCTGCATGTTGCCGTCGCAGATGCCCAACCACATCACCAGCGCGTGCAGGGCCTTGGCGTAGGCCACGGCCTCGGCCGAGCTGCGCATGTCGGGCTCGGTGACGATCTCCAGCAGCGGCGTGCCGGCGCGGTTCAGGTCGATGCCGGTCATGCCGGCGAAATCTTCGTGCAGCGACTTGCCGGCGTCTTCCTCGAGGTGGGCGCGCGTGAGCTGCACGGTCTTTTCGTAGGTTTCGCCCTTCTTGCCTTCGACCTGGATGCTGATGCTGCCGCCCTGCACCACCGGCAGCTCGTACTGGCTGATCTGGTAGCCCTTGGGCAGGTCGGGGTAGAAGTAATTCTTGCGCGCGAAGATGCTGCGCGGCGCGATGGTGGCGCCGATCGCCAGGCCGAACTGGATGGCGCGCTCGACCGCGCCGCGGTTAAGCACCGGCAACACGCCGGGCAGCGCCAGATCAACCGGCGAGGCTTGCGTGTTCGGCGCCGCGCCGAAGGCGGTGGAGGTACCGGAAAAAATCTTGGAGGCCGTCGACAACTGCGTGTGCGTCTCGAGGCCGATCACCACTTCCCATTGCATGGCGGTATTCCTGTTCGTGTGCTGTATGTGTTGCTACTTGTTTGCTACGTGTGGCTATGTATGGCTACGGTGTTCTTTCACGGATTCGGGCTGGCCAGCCATGAATCCAGTTGCGCCAGCGCCGCATCGCGCGAGATCGGGTCGCCGCCCACGGTCACGCCCTGGCCGTGACGCGAGCCGTTAGGCACATCGCGCCGCACCCGCAGCGGCTCGGTGCCATCAAAGCCGTGATACGCGCCGGGGTAGATCTCCAGGCGAAAACGCGCATCCGGCTGGCGCGCCGCGACCGCCTCGCGCAGCATGGCGCAGCGGGTGGCGGGGGTCCAGTCGTCGGCGCCGCCGGTCAGCAGCAGCAGGGGCGTGCGCAGGCGGTACTCATGCCGCTGCACCGCGCTCTTGCAGCCAGGGTAAAAAGCCACGGCGCGCTCGATCGCCGGTGCGCCCGCCGGCCAGTCGCGGCTGGCGTCGATGGCACTGAGCACCGCCTGCGCGCCGTTGGACCAGCCCAGCAGCACGATATGCGCGGTGTCCACGCCGGGCTGCTGGGCGAGCCACTGTAACGCCGCCAGCACATCGCCGCGCCGCGTGGCGTCGTCGATGTCGCGGCTGTCCATGCGTTCGGTGCAGATGCCATCCGGTTTGCCGCGCGGGCCGAAACTGTCGGGCAGCAGCACCGCGTAGCCGCGCGCGGTCAGCCACTGCACGTACTCGCGGTAACGGCTCTGGAGCGCTGCCGCATCCGCGCCGCCACTGCGGTGCAGCCCGCCGCAGCCGTGCAGCGCAATCACCACGCGTACGGCCGGGACCGGGGCCGCGGCGCTGCGCTGCGGCACGAACCAGTAGCCGCTGAGCGGCTGGCCGCCGTCGGCGCCCGGGAAACGCACCGTCTGCGCCGCCGGCATGGAAGCCTGCGCCAGCACGGCGTGGCTTGCCAGCAGCAAGGCGCATGCGCCCAGGCTGAAGAAGGCCTTCAGGCGAGCGGCGATGCAACCGTGGGCGGCTCGGGACATGGCGTTGAGCGGGTTCATCGGGTCTGCGCGCAACCGCCGCCGCCAGGCTCGAACATCACCGGCCAGGCTTCTTCGTAGATGCCCGGCGAGCAACGCGCCTCGCAATTGGCGTGCGCGAGCGTGACCCGGCGCGGATCCTGCCAGATCATCAGCTTGCAGGCGCTGCCGTCGTTGGCGCGCAGCTCGATATGCGGCTTCTTCTGGGTCTGGCGGAATTCGGCCAGGTTGAAGCTGCACGAGCCGCGCTTACCCACCCACAGCTTCCATGACAACTGCTGCACGGTGTTGTCCGTCACGCGCACCTGCGCATCCTCGCGAAAGCCGTCTTCCTCGGTGCGGCGGCAATCGCCGGCGAGGTCGATGTCGCGGCTGGCAATCGGCGGGGGCTTGCCGCCAAAGCGCGGCAGCGGGATGCAGGCCGCCAATGCAGCGGCCAGCCCGATGCCGAGCACGATGCGGGACAGCCAGCGCGCTGCGATCATGCCTGCGCGGGCCGGCGCAGGTGCCAGTCCGTTGCCTGCTGGAAGGCGTGCGCCGTTTGCAGCAGCTCGGCCTCGCCAAAGTAGTTGCCGATCAACTGCAGGCCAACCGGCATGCCACCCTCGCCCAGCCCGCAGGGCACGCTCATGCCGGGCAGGCCGGCCAGGCTGGTCGACAGCGTGAAGATGTCGGCCAGGTACATCTGCACCGGGTCCGCGCTCTTCTCGCCGAGCTTCCACGCCACCGTGGGTGCCACCGGGCCCATGATCACGTCGCACTGGGTGAAGGCGCGCTGGAAATCGTCAGCGATGATGCGGCGGATCTTTTGTGCTTGCAGGTAATAGGCGTCGTAGTAGCCGTGCGACAGCACGTAGGCGCCCACCATGATGCGGCGCTTGACCTCGGGGCCGAAGCCTTCGGCGCGGGTCTTCTTGTACATGTCCATCAGGTCGCGGTACTCGGCGGCGCGATGGCCAAAGCGCACGCCGTCAAAGCGCGACAGGTTGGACGATGCCTCGGCCGGCGCGATCACGTAGTACACGGGGATCGACAGCTCGGTCTTGGGCAGCGACACCTCGACCAGCGTGGCGCCCAGCTTTTCGTACTCGGCAAGCGCCGCGCGCACGGCTTGCTCCACGTCCGCTGCCAGGCCCTTGCCGAAATATTCCTTCGGCAGGCCGATGCGCAGCCCTGACAGCGGCTTGCCGGCGCTGGCGCCCACCCGCGCCTGGCCCAGCAGGCGGGTGTAGTCCTCGTCGACGCCGCCCAGGGCGGGCGCAACGCTGGTGGAGTCGCGCTCGTCGAAGCCGGCCATGCCGCCCAGCAGCATGGCGCAATCCTCGGCGGTATGCGCCATCGGGCCGCCCTGGTCGAGCGAGGAGGCGAAGGCGATCATGCCGTAGCGCGACACGCGCCCATAGGTAGGCTTGATGCCGGTGATGCCGGAGAACGAGGCCGGCTGGCGGATCGAGCCGCCGGTGTCGGTGCCGGTGGCGGCAGGCGCCAGGCCGGCGGCCACGGCGGCCGCAGACCCGCCCGAGGAGCCACCCGGCACGCGGCTGGCGTCCCAGGGGTTCCTGACCGGGCCGAAGTGCGAGTTCTCGTTGGACGAGCCCATCGCGAACTCGTCCATATTGGTCTTGCCCAGCGTGACCATGCCAGCGGCGGCGAGGCGCTCGACCACGGCCGCGTCGAACGGGCTTTCGTAGTTGGCCAGCATGCGCGAGCCCGCCGTGGCGCGCCAGCCACGGGTGACGAACACGTCCTTGTGGGCGATCGGCACGCCGGTCAGCGGGCCGGCTTCGCCGCGCGCGCGGCGCGCGTCGGCGGCGCGGGCCTGCGCCAGGGTGAGTTCGGGGTTGACGTCGACAAAGGCGTTGAGCGCACCCGCCTGCTCGATGCGGGCCAGGTAATCGCGCGCCAGTTCTTCGGCGGAGACGGAGCGTGCCGCCAGCGCGTCGGAAAGCTCGCGCAGGGAGGTCACGGAAGTTGCGGAAAAGGGCATGTCGGTCGGTTTGGCTTGGCAGGTGATGGCTGCCGGCGCAGCCTGGAGGCGGCGCGGCGCAGCCGCTGGGTCGAGGGCCGGGGTGCGTCTGACCTTTATTCGATGACCTTGGGCACCAGGTAGAGGCCGCCATCGGTGGCCGGGGCGGGACGCTGGTAGTCCTCGCGGCGGCTGGGCTCGGTGACCACGTCGTCGCGCAGCCGCTGCGACATCTCGCGCACCGCGGACAGCGGGTGGGCCAGCGGCACGATGCCGGTGGTGTCGACCGCCTGCATCTGTTCGACCAGGGAGAAGAATTGATTGAGCTGCACAAGCGTCTGCCCGGCCTCGGCATCGTTGATTTCGATGCGGGCAAGGTGGGCGATGCGCTTGACGTCGGATAGGTCGAGAGCCATGGCTTGGGGTCGGTGCGAAAGGCGATGCGGGCGCGGCCGGGGCGGGCCGGGCAAGTGCTGCCGGGAGCGCCCGGGAATCGTCAAAGTTACAGGTTTTTTCGAGGAAGAAGCCCCCGAAACAGGGGGAATTATAAGGTATCATTGCGCGTTGCCATCCTTTGGCCGCGCCTTCGTCACATTGGTGCAAAACCGCCTCCTCCGGAGCATTTCGAGACACTCCGGCGAGACACTCCGGCGGGACACCCCGGCGGCGCACTCCGGCACCCGGGCCAGCCAGCACTGGCCGCGTGGCCCGACCGGCCCGCGCCGGCGCAGGCTTGAAGGCCCCCAAGGGATGACAGACAGGTTCCTCCGATTAGGCCGCCCCCGCCAGCAATTAATTTGTAATTGCAGCGCCGTTCCACCGAACTTTCGCGCGTGGTCTAATCAAAGGTTCCCGTAGAGGCTGCTTTCGCCACCTGGCAAAGCGGCCTTGGCTGGCGGCCCTGGCCCTGGCAGTTCGCAGCGGATGACAACGCGGACTGGCAACGGCGCCGGCCCCACCGGACGACCGGGGGCCTTAATACTACCCGTCGCTATGAATATCGTGGCTGGCCCCGCAGCGGCGCCGGCCACTTCGCATACTCGCGAACCACCAGAAACAGGATTCCTGATGTTCGGATTTCTCCGCAGCTACTTCTCCAACGATCTCGCGATCGACCTCGGCACCGCCAACACCCTGATCTATATGCGTGACAAGGGCATCGTCCTTGACGAGCCGTCCGTGGTCGCCATCCGCCAGGAAGGCGGACCCAACGCCAAGAAGACGATCCAGGCAGTGGGCAAGGAAGCCAAGCAGATGCTGGGCAAGGTGCCGGGCAACATCGAAGCGATCCGCCCGATGAAAGACGGCGTGATCGCCGACTTCACGGTCACCGAGCAGATGCTCAAGCAGTTCATCAAGATGGTGCACGACACCAAGCTGCTGCGCCCCTCGCCGCGCATCATCATCTGCGTGCCCTGCGGCTCGACCCAGGTCGAGCGCCGCGCCATCCGCGAATCGGCGCTGGGCGCCGGCGCCAGCCAGGTGTACCTGATCGAGGAGCCGATGTCGGCCGCGATCGGCGCCGGCCTGCCCGTGTCGGAGCCGTCGGGCTCGATGGTGGTGGATATCGGCGGCGGCACCACCGAGGTGGGCATCATCTCGCTGGGCGGCATGGTCTACAAGGGCTCGGTGCGCGTGGGTGGCGACAAGTTCGACGAAGCCATCGTCAACTACATCCGCCGCAACTATGGCATGCTGATCGGCGAGCAGACCGCCGAAGCCATCAAGAAGGCCATCGGTTCGGCTTTCCCCGGCTCAGAAGTCCGCGAAATGGAAGTCAAGGGCCGCAACCTGTCCGAAGGCATCCCGCGTGCCTTCACGGTGTCGTCCAACGAAATCCTGGAAGCCCTGACCGATCCGCTCAACCAGATCGTGTCGGCCGTCAAGATCGCGCTGGAACAAACCCCGCCGGAACTCGGCGCGGACATCGCCGAGCGCGGCATGATGTTGACCGGCGGCGGCGCGCTGCTGCGCGACCTGGATCGCCTGCTGGCCGAGGAAACCGGCCTGCCGGTGCTGGTCGCCGAAGACCCGCTGACCTGCGTGGTGCGCGGCTCCGGCATGGCGCTCGAGCGCATGGACAAGCTCGGCAGCATCTTTTCTTACGAATAAAGCGTAAGCAGAGGATTCGCACGTGGCGCGACGCGGCCTGCCGGACTACCTGGTCGAGGCAGCGCCTTGCCGCGCTACCCTCCCGACCCCGCCAGTCCCCGTGCACCACACCGCGCCGCGACGCCCCAGCCACTCCGGCTGGCGTGCCGCGGCGCGGTCGTGCCTGTGGCACCGGGGGACCTTTCTGCCAGCGCACGGGTAAATGGATTACACTCCGCCGCCGCTCTTCAAGCAGGGCACTTCCGCCGTTGCGCGCCTCGTCTTCTATGTGACGATCGCGCTGGCGCTGCTCATCGTTGATGCGCGCTTTGACGCCCTGCGCGTGGTGCGCCAGGTTGCCGCCACCGTGCTGATGCCGGTGGAGCGCGCGGTGCTGGTGCCGCGCGACGCGCTGCGCGCCACCTTCGACTACGCCCAGTCATCCGCCACCCTCGCCAGCGAGAACCGCGAGATCAAGCGCCGCATGGTGACCGAGGCCGAGGGTTCGGTGCGCCAGTCCCAGCTCGAGGCCGAGAACAACCAGCTGCGCAAGCTGCTTGGCCTGGTACAGCAGTCGGCCACGCCGGTGACGGCGGCCGAGATCCTGTACGACGCCCGCGACCCTTACAGCCAGCGCATCGTGATCGACCGCGGCAGCCAGCATGGCCTGCGCGCGGGCTACCCCGTGATCGACGAACGCGGCGTGATCGGCCAGGTCACGCGGGTTTCGCCGTTCCAGTCGGAGGTCACGCTGCTGACCGACAAGGAACAGGCCATTCCCGTGCAGGTAGTGCGCAACGGCTTGCGTAGCGTGGCCTTTGGCGGCGCCCGCGCCGGCCTGCTCGACCTGCGCTTCATGGCCGCCTCGGCCGACCTGCAGCAGGGCGACCTGCTGGTGACCTCCGGCCTGGACGGCACCTACCCGCCAGGCCTGCCGGTGGCCAAGATCGTCCAGATCGAGCGCAAGGCCGATACCGCCTTCTCGCGCGTGTACTGCGAACCGGTGGCCGGCGTGCGTTCGCACCGCCAGTTGCTGGTGATCCGCTACGAAGCGCAGTTGCCGCCGCGCGAGTCCATCGACGGCCCACGCGACGCCAAGGAAGCGCGAAGCGTCAGGGCGAACCGCCCGGGCGTGCGGGATGCCGAACGCTCAGGAGAGCGGCCGGCCGACAAGCCCGCCGACAAACCCGCAGTAAAGCCCGCTGACAAGCCCGCTGACAAGCCCGCTGACAAGCCGGCGCAAAGGCCGGCCGACAAGCCCGCCCCGGCCAAGGAGCCCAAGCGTTGACCAATCCCCAATACCTGCTGCGCCCGGTCAACCCCGCGTTTATCGCGCTGAGTTTCGTGCTGGCCTTCCTGTTCAACCTGATGCCCTGGGGCACCACGCTGTGGGTGCCCGACATGGTGGCGCTGGTGCTGGTGTTCTGGAACATCCACCAGCCGCGCAAGGTCGGCATGGGTGTGGCCTTCGCGCTCGGCCTGCTGATGGACGTGCATGACGCGCGCCTGCTGGGCGAGCACGCCATGGCCTACTCGCTGCTGGCGTACTTCGCCATCACCATCCATCGCCGCGTGCTGTGGTTCACGGTCTATACCCAGGCGCTGCACGTGCTGCCGCTCCTGTTCATCGCCCACGCTGTGCCGGTGCTGATCCGCCTGGCCATGGGCGCGCCGCTGCCCGGCTGGCAATTGCTGCTGGCGCCGGGCATCGAAGCGCTGCTGTGGCCGCTGGCCACCGGCATGCTGCTGGCGCCGCAGCGCCGCAGCGCCGACGTGGACGAAACCCGGCCAATCTGACGCTTTACCCCAACCGAAGTCCCGCCGTGCCCCCTTGGGGGGCGCGGCAAACCGCAAGGCTGACGCAGTACCATGACCGAAATACGCAATGTCGAACAGGAGCTCGGCCGCTTCCGCATCCGCGTAGCGGCGGCGGGCCTGTTTGCCGTGATCTGCTTCGGCCTGCTGTTCAGCCGTTTCCTGTGGCTGCAGTGGTACAAGCATGACCAGTACTCGGCCAAGGCCGAGGACAACCGCATCTCGGTGGCGCCGATCGAGCCCAACCGCGGCATCATCATGGACCGCAACGGCGTGGTGCTGGCGCGCAACTATTCCGCCTACACGCTGGAAATCACCCCGTCCAAGCTGTCCGACACGCTCGACAACACCATCGAGGAACTGGCCCAGCTGATCGACATCCAGCCGCGCGACCGCCGCCGCTTCAAGCGCCTGATGGAGGAGTCGCGCAGCTTCGAAAGCCTGCCGATCCGCAGCCAGCTCACCGATGAGGAAGTGGCGCGCTTCTCCGCCCAGCGCTTCCGCTTTCCCGGTGTGGACGTGCGCGCCCGGCTGTTCCGCCAGTACCCGATGGGCGAGTCCGCCTCGCACGTGATCGGCTACCTGGGCCGCATCTCGCAGCGCGACCAGGAACGCATCGAGGCCATGGACGAGGCCAACAGCGCCGAAGGCGCCAAATACGATCCGCGCAAGGACGCCGACAACTACAAGGGCTCCAACTACATCGGCAAGATCGGCATCGAGCAAAGCTACGAGACCGAGCTGCACGGCCTGACCGGTTTCGAGGAAGTGGAAGTGAGCGCGGGCGGACGGCCCATCCGCACGCTGTCCACCTCCCCCGCCACGCCCGGCAACAACCTGATCCTGTCGCTCGACATCCGCCTGCAGCAACTGGCCGAGGCGCTGTTTGGCGACAAGCGCGGCGCGCTGGTGGCAATCGAGCCGGCCACAGGCGACATCCTGGCCTTTGTCTCCAAGCCGACCTACGACCCCAACCTGTTCGTCGAAGGCATCGACACCAATACCTGGAACGAGCTCAACGGCTCGCCCGACAAGCCGCTCCTGAACCGCCCGCTGCGCGGCACCTACCCGCCCGGCTCCACCTACAAGCCGTTCATGGCGCTGGCGGCACTCACCACCGGCAAGCGCACCGCGGCCTGGGGCTTCCACGATCCGGGCTCGTTCACGCTCGGCAACCATACCTTCCGCGACGACAAGCCGGGCGGCCACGGCTGGGTGGACATGAACGCCTCCATCATTCAGTCGTGTGACACCTATTACTACATGCTGGCGCGCGACATGGGCGTCAACGGCATCCACGACTTCATGAAGCCGCTGGGCTTCGGCCAGATCACCGGCATCGACATCGAAGGCGAGAGCCGCGGCATCCTGCCCTCCACCGACTGGAAACGCCGCGCCTACCGCAAGCCCGAGCAGCAGAAATGGTATGACGGCGAAACCATCTCGCTGGGGATCGGCCAGGGCTACAACAGTTTCACCATCCTGCAGCTGGCCAACGCCACCTCCATCCTGGTCAACAACGGCATCGCCATGAAGCCCCACCTGGTCAAAGCGGTGGAGGATTCGGTCAGCCGCGAGCGCGAGCTCACCGTGCCCAAGGAAAGCTACCGCCTGCCGCTCAAGCAGTCGGATATCGACGTGATCAAGCGCGCCATGGTCGGCGTGACGCACTCGGGCACCGCCGCCCGCGCGTTCGCCGGCGCCGCCTATGAGTCCGCCGGCAAGACCGGGACGGCGCAGACCTTCACCATGGGCAAGAACGAGAAGTACAACCACCACGCGCTGGACGAGCGCAAGCGCGACCACGCGCTCTATACCGCGTTCGCTCCCGCCGACAACCCGAAGATCGCGCTGGCGATGATCGTGGAAAACGCCGGCTTCGGCGGTGCCGTGGCCGCGCCGATCGCACGCAAGGTGATGGATTACTATTTGACGGGCAAGTGGCCGGAAGAACTGGCGAACATCGCCCCGCCCGCGTCCGAACGCGCCGGCGGCAAGCCGCCCGTGGATACGCCCAGCGTGTTTACCACCGGCCACACCGCCAGCATCGCCAGCGCCACCGTCATGGGCGCGAGCGAAGCCGCCGCCACCAGCGAAGGCGCCAGCGTGCCGGCGGCGCGGGTGGCAGCCCGCGCCGGCGCCTCCGCCACGGCCGCCTCTGCCGTGGTGGCGCCGGTGATCGACCCCGCCGCCATCCCGCCCGCCTCGGCGGTGCAGACGCTGGACCAGCGCATGGCGCAGGCCCTCGGCCACAGCCGCCCGGCGCCGCCCCCCGCTCCGGGCGCCTCGCCAGTCATGGCGCCCGCCAGTTCGAAACCCCGCGCCAAACCGGCAACCGCGCCCGCCGCGGCCGGCGGCAACGCTTCACGCTGAAGGAGACGCGCCATGGATCGCCGCCGCGTCCTATCGTTCATCAAGACGGCCCTGACCGGCTTTGACAAGCCACTCGCGCTCATCGTCTTCCTGCTGTTCGCCACCGGCATCGTGGCGCTCTACTCCGCTGCGATCGACATGCCCGGCCGGGTCGAGGACCAGTTGCGCAACATCCTGCTGTCCTACCTTGTGATGTGGGTCATCGCTTACCTGCCAACCCAGACGCTGATGCGGGTGGCGGTGCCGCTCTATACGATCGGCGTGGCCCTGCTGGTGGCGGTGGCCATGTTCGGCCTGATCCGCAAGGGCGCGCGGCGCTGGCTCTACGTCGGCATGGTGATCCAGCCCTCCGAGATCATGAAGATCGCCATGCCGCTGATGCTGGCGTGGTACTTCCAGAAGCGGGAGGGCTCGATCAGGTGGTTCGACTTTGTGCTGGCGCTGGTGCTGCTCGGCGTGCCCGTGGGCCTGATCGCCAAGCAGCCCGACCTCGGCACCGGCCTGCTGGTGATGGCCGCCGGCCTCTACGTGATCTATTTCGCCGGCCTGTCGTGGAAGATCATCCTGCCGCTGCTCGCCATCGCGGTGGTCGCCATCACCGCGCTGGTCAGCTTCGAGCACGATATCTGCGCCCCCGGCGTGAACTGGCCGATCCTGCACGACTACCAGCAACACCGCATCTGCACGCTGCTGGACCCCACCACCGACCCGCTCGGCAAGGGCTTCCACACCATCCAGTCCATCATCGCCATCGGCTCCGGCGGGGTGTTCGGCAAAGGCTGGCTCAAGGGCACGCAGACGCACCTCGAGTTCATCCCCGAGAAGCACACCGACTTCATCTTCGCGGTGTTCTCCGAAGAGTTCGGACTGATCGGCAACGCCGTGCTGCTAGTGCTCTACCTGCTGCTGATCTTCCGCGGGCTGTACATCGCGGCCAACGCGCCGACGCTGTTCTCGCGGCTGCTGGCGGGATCGATCACACTGATCTTCTTCACCTATGCCTTTGTGAACATGGGCATGGTGAGCGGCATCCTGCCCGTGGTGGGCGTGCCGTTGCCGCTGCTGAGCTACGGGGGAACGGCGCTGGTGACGCTGGGCATGGGCATCGGGATCCTGATGAGTATCTCGCGGCAAAAGCGGCTGATACAAACATAGCCTGGCGTGCGATTTGGCCGCTGAAATGACACCTTGCTAAGGTATCCTCTCTCCTTTGGAACGTTCACCTCCAAGGGCTCAAATGCGGCGCGTCGTATTCAATCAGAAAGGCGGAGTCGGTAAGTCGACCATCGTCTGCAACCTGGCGGCCATCAGTGCCAGCGAAGGCCTGCGCACCCTGGTCATCGACCTCGATGCGCAAGGCAACTCCAGCCAGTACCTGCTCGGCGCGCACGCTGCCGAGGCCACCCCGACGGTGGCCGACTTCTTCGAGACCGCGCTCACATACAGCTTCAAGCCGCTGGATGTCACCGCGTTCATCCACGCCACGCCGTTCGAAAACCTCGATGTGATGCCTGCCCATCCCGAGCTCGATACGCTGCACGGCAAGCTCGAATCCCGCTACAAGATCTACAAGCTGCGCGACGCGCTGATCGAGCTGGAAGACGCGTACGACGCCATCTACATCGACACCCCGCCCGCGCTGAACTTCTACACCCGCTCCGCGCTGATTGCCGTCCAGCGCTGCCTGATTCCCTTTGACTGCGACGACTTCTCCCGCCGCGCGCTCTACACGCTGCTCGACAACGTGAAAGAGATCCAGCACGACCACAACGCGGACCTGGAAGTCGAAGGGATCGTGATCAACCAGTTCCAGCCGCGCGCCACCTTGCCGGTGCAACTGGTGGAGGAACTGGTCGGCGAAGGGTTGCCGGTGTTGAATTCACGGTTGTCGTCGTCCGTGAAGATCCGGGAGTCGCATCAGCATGCGATGCCGATGATTCACCTGGATCCGAGGCATAAGTTGGCGTTGGAGTATTTGGCGTTGCATCGGGAGTTGGTGGGGTAGCTTTTTTGCTGCGGCGTTGGCCTTTGGACCCAAGGGCCATACGACATCGCCCTGCGGGGTTGGTCGCTGTTTCTTTGAGCGGCGATGGCTTTTGGACCCAACAGCCGTACGACATCCCCCTGCGGGGGCTGCCGGTCACTCTTCTTTGCGTCGGCAAAGAAGACTAACGAGAAGAAAGCCGACCCTGCCGGGCGCAGAGCAATCGCGGGTGCGAGGGACGCTGGTTTCGTCGTATGGCCTCAGTTCTGCGGGCATCTGCCGGTACCGGTTTGAAGGGCCACGACGCTGCCGATTTCCGGGATGCGTGGTGCGGCCCCCGGTAGTGGAGTCTGTGCCCATTCGCCAATCTGCCGTTACCGGCGCGCGCCATCACGATACATCGCCTACCAATGGTTTCGTGGTGGGGCGGGCGCGGTGGTCAAGGTCTCGGGCTAATCAAGGCGGTGCCACCGCGCCCACGACGGAACCGGTGCGCTTGCAACTTCGTGGCCAGCCACGCCGCGAGCGACAGACGGTTTGAAGCAAGTGATGTCTGCTACCGGGGGCCTCACCACACTCACGGCGCTCGTCCTCCGAGACAAAACCACGAAACCAGCCACGCCCGAAACGGCGCAGCCCCTCGCACCGCGAACGGCAGATCTGGGAATGGTCACCGCAAGCGAGGTCAGGGGCTGCACGACGTAACCCATGGGTCATGCAAGTGCGATGACCTTCGAGCCGATAGGATCCGCCAGCCAACACTCTGGGCCGTACGACGAAACCACCGACGCCAACAAGCCTGATTGCTCTGCCCCCGGCAGGGTCGGCTTTCTTCTCGTTAGTCTTCTTTGCCGACGCAAAGAAGAGTGACCGGCAGCCCCCGCAGGGGGATGTCGTATGGCCCTTGGGTCCAAAAACCATCACCGCTCAAATAAACAGCGAAAGCCCCCCAAAAGCCACTACCCCCTTACCCCCTACCCCCCCACCCCCTTCATCAAAAAATCCCGACTAACCCCACCCCCAAGCTCATGGATCCTGCGAAGAAAATCGCTAAGCCACCCATGAATCCCGACAGAAAAAATATCCTCGATCCGAGTGAATTTAAGCTCGGCATGCAGTTTCCCCGCCCGCCGCTCCGTCTCCACTGACTGCCCATTGCGCACCTGCGCCAGCAACGAAACCACCTCCCGCAAACTGGCCGCCAGCGACCGCGGCATATCCGGATGTACGATCAGCAACTCGGCCACGCGCTCCGGCGTGACCACCGAGCGATAGACCTTGCGATACATCTCCAGCCCCGACACGGAGCGCAATACCGCGGCCCACTGGTAGAAATCGTCTTGCTGCAGGCCGAGGTCGGTGGCCTGGAACTTGACGTCGAGAATGCGCGCGGTGTTGTCGGCGCGCTCCAGGAAGGTGCCCAGCCGCATGAAACAGTAGGCTTCGTCCTTGAGCATGGTGCCGGCTTCCACACCACGCGTTAAGTGGGAGCGGAACTTGACCCACTCGAAGAACTGCGCCGGATCTTGGCGCAGGATGCCGTCGGCAACCATCTGCTGGACATCGAGCCAGGTGGTGTTGATGGTCTCCCACAGCGGCGTGGTGAGTGCGCCGCGCACGGCGCGGGCGTTTTCGCGGGCGGCGCGCAGGCAGGACATGATCGACGCCGGGTGGCTCAGGTCGCGCACCATGAAATCGATCACTTCCTCGTGCACGACCGCGCCGTGGTGCGCGGCGAATACCGGCGTGAGCTCCGTCACGTCGAGCATCGCCAGCCAGCCTTGCTGTGCCACCTCGGGTGATTGCGGCAGCATCGAAGCCTGGTAGTTGACGTCGAGCATGCGGGCGGTGTTTTCCGCGCGCTCGGTGTAGCGGGCCATCCAGAACAGGTGGTCGGCGGTGCGGCTTAGCATGATGATTCCCCCTTTTCTCGGCAAACCCAGGCTACTGACAAGCAATTGGCTTGCCAGCCGCTGACCGCGGCGCGGTGCCTACTCGACCGGCAGCACGCTGACCTCCACTTCCACATCGTGCGCGCCGCCGCCCACGATGACGCCGCGCAGCAGCGAGACATCGCTATAGTCGCGCCCGAACGCCAGCGTGACGTGGCTGGTGTCGGCCAGCACGTCGTTGGTGGGATCGAGGTCGACCCAGCCGGCCAGCGGGCAGTACACCGACAGCCACGCATGGGAAGCGTCGGCGCCGATCAGCCTGGGCTGGCCGGGTGGCGGCTCGGTGCACAGGTAGCCGCTGACGTAGCGCGCCGCGAGGCCGAGCGAGCGCAGGCAGCCGATCATGACCTGGGCGAAATCCTGGCACACGCCGCTGCGCAGGCCGAAGGCTTGCAGCGCCGGGGTATCGACCTCGGTGGCCGTGGTCTGGTATTCGAAGTCGGCGTGCACGCGATGCATCAGGTCGATGGCGCCGGCCACCACGGGCACGCCGGGCGCGAAGCTGGCGAGCGCGTAGGCCTTGAGATCGGGATGCAGCGCCACGTTGGGCGAGGCGAAGCAGAACTCGCTTTCCGGCAGGAAGGGCTGCCCGGCGCGAAAGCGCAGCGCGGCGACGGCCGTCTCCCACGGCATGCTGGCGGCGGGGTCGAGCGACGCCCAGCGCGGCGTGACGCTGACTGTGCTCTCGCAGGCGAGCTGCATATAGTCGTGCGGCACGTCGATGGTGAAGTACAGCACGTTGTTGCCGAAGGCGTCGATGTCCGCATGCTGGTGCGACGGCGGCGGCTCGATCTGCGTGCTGTGCGCGTGCACCGCCTGCCATGGGCAGGTCACCGGAAACACCACGGCGCGCTGCTGGGCGTTCTCCACCGGCGCGGAGTAATCGTAGATGGTTTTGTGATGAATCGTCAGCACGGAGGCCACGCCTTCTGGCGCGGGCTCGGCAACGTCTTGCGCCTGGCTCATCGTCGCATTCATGGTTGCGCTCATGGTTGCGCCCCGACGCGGGTGCCGGCCATGCCGGCATGGCTGAAGTAGCGCGCACTGATTTCGTCCGAGAGCTGCACCATCATGTCAGTCAGTTGCTCGCACAGTTGCACCAGATTGGTGTATTTCCCGTCGGCGCCGCGCTGGCATAGTGCTTCCCAGCCGGGCAGCGTCTCCACGGTGGGCAGCCATTGCGGCAGCGGCACGCGCCCTGTGCCGGCCGGGCTGGCCGGCGGCGAGATCTGGCCGAGCTTGACGCGCAGCCGCGCCAGCAAGCCGTAGAGCCCGCGCGGGTTGGTCGGCTCGATCACCAGCTGGTCGACCAGCGCGGGCACATCGGAGCGGCCCGGGTACAGCGCGCGGAAGGTCAGCGTGCTGTCGAACAGGTGCAGCAGCAAATCGAAGCAGGTCCGGTGCAGCAGCGCGCCGTTGTGCGCAAACACCCGCAGGAACGTCGAGAGCGTGGCCACGCGCTCGATATGGCGGCCGATAAACAGCAGGCGCCAGGCTTCGTCGCGGGTCATGCGGTCGCCCTGCGCGCCACTGATGGCGGCGAGCTGCATGGAGAGGTGATCCAGCGCCGCCAGCACGCGCGGACGGTCGTAGATGCCCGCGTCGCCGCCACCGCCGGGACTCCCCGCGCAGGCCGCCTCCATGGCATCGCCGAAATCGTTGCGCGCGGCCAGGATGGTGCGCCAGTGATCGTTGGACAGCCGGTTGCGGATTTCGGTGGCGGCGTGCACGTGGCTGGCCAGGTTCTGGCCCACGCTGGTCCAGCCGGCGCTTTGCGCCAGCGCGGACACCAGGCTGCGCTCGAACACACGCAGCGAGGCGCGCGGCTGCGGCGCGCCGGTCGGCAGCAGGCCGCAGGCGAGCACCAGTTCGCCGATCACGTCGAGCGCGCTGTCGTCGCGGTCGTCGCTGCTTTCGATCGAGCCCAGCACCAGGCGGCACAGGCGTACGTTGTTTTCCGCGCGCTCGGCATAGCGGCCGGCCCAGAACAGGTTCTCGGCGGCGCGGCTGGACACCGCCAGCGGCTTGGCCGCCGGCCCGCGCGCCGCGCCGGCCATGGGGAACTGCAGCGGCGTGGCGCCCGGCTGCGCCGGCTGGCTCGACAGCACCCAGGTGTCGACGCTGGAGCCGCCGAGCTGCATCGATACCGCCGGCTGCCCCTCGCCCGCAAGCCGGGTGAAGCCGCCGGGCATCACCTGCCAGCCGCCCCGCCCGTCGGCAATGGCATAGACCCGCAGCATGGCAGCGCGCGAGCCGATATGCGGCCCTTCCCAGCGTGGTGCGTGCGACAGCGGCAGGTCGGCCTGGATGGTGAACAGATCCGGCACCTGCTCGATGCGCTCGCGCCAGTCCGCCAGGCGCTGCAGCCCGCGCTCCATGCCCAGGCGCGGGCCTTCCCACGGCTGCGCCATGCCGCGCGGGTAGGTTGGCATCAGGAAGGCTTCGGTGAATTCCCCGAGCGCCTCCTCACGCGCCGTGGCCTCGCCGCACCACCAGCTGGGCACGCCCGGCAGCAGCAATTCCTCGCCCAGCAGCGCGCGGGAAATGGCCGGCAGGAAGCCGTGGATGGCCGGCGTCTCCAGGAAGCCCGAGCCGGGCGCGTTGGACACCAGCACATTGCCCGCGCGCATCGCCTGCAGCAGCCCGGGCACGCCGAGCGTGGAATCCTGGCGCAGCTCGACCGGATCGCAATAGGCGTCGTCCAGGCGGCGCAACACCACATCGACGCGCTCCAGCCCGGCCAGCGTCTTCAGGTACACCACGTCGTTGCGCACCGTCAGGTCCTTGCCCTCGACCAGCGTGATGCCGAGGTAGCGGGCCAGGAAGGTGTGCTCGAAATAGGTTTCGTTGTAGGGCCCCGGGGTGAGCAGCACGATGTGCTTGCTGACCGAGGCGGCGGCGCCCGCCGCGGATTCCGGCGCGGGTGGCTGCGCCGCGGGCTGCTGCGCCAGCGTGGCCACCAGCTGCGAGAACGCGGCGGGCAGGCGCCGCACGCGCAGCTCGCGAAAGGCATCGGCGAACAGGCTGGAGATGATGAGGCGGTTCTCCAGCGCGTAGCCCATGCCGGAAGGCGTCTCCGTGCGGTGGGCCATCACCGTCCAGCCGCCCTCCAAGGTATGCGCGAGGTCCACCGCGACGATGTGCAGGAAGTTGCCGCCCGGCGGCTGGTAGCCCTTGAGCGGGCGCAGGTAGCCGGGATGGCCAAAGACCAGGCCGGCCGGCAGCAACCCCTTGGACAGCAATGCCTGCGGCCCGTAAATGTCGGCCACCATGGCGTTGGCCAGCTCAGCGCGCTGCGCCACGCCGCGCTCGATCCGCTGCCAGTCTTCCTCGCTCACCAGGAAGGGCAGCAGGTCCAGCGCCCAGGCGCGCGCACCGGCCTTGTCCGTGTTGTCGGCGTAGACGTTGTAGGTCACGCCGTTGTCGCGGATCTGGCGCGCCATGGCGGCAGCCTGCTGGTCAAGGCCGTCGATCCCTTCCTCGCCCAGTATCTGGAAAAAGCGCGCCCAGGGCTCGCGCAACCCGTCCCCGCATGCCCCCAGTTCATCAAGGTGCCCGGGCGGCACCGGCCGCGCGCGGTGCATCACCGCGTCGACGGCAGGGGCGGTTTCATCAAAAGGCAGGGACGGCTGAAGAGACACGGGGCGCGGCTTTGGGGGCTGCCGGATCAGCGTTGTCGCAAATCCAGCGTGAACGGAAACTCGAGGCTGCGCCGGGGCGGTTCCACGCGCATCACGCCCGGCGTGTGGCCAAGCGTGAAGAAGCGTGTCAGGCGCCGGCTCTCAGCCTCGTACGCATTAACCGGGAAGGTCTCATAGCTACGCCCGCCCGGATGCGAAACATGATACTGGCATCCACCGATGCTGCGCCCCATCCATGTGTCGACAACGTCGAAAGTCAGCGGCGCATGCGAGGCAATGGTGGGGTGCAGCGCAGACGGCGGCGCCCAGGCGCGGTAGCGCACCCCGGCCACGAACTCGCCGACGCGCCCGGTGGGCTGCAGCGGTACCGCGCGGCCATTGACGGTGACCACATGGCGGCTGTCGTTCATGCCCAGCACGCGCACCTCGATGCGCTCGAGCGACGAATCCACATAGCGCACGGTGCCACCGGCACTGCCCTCCTCGCCCATCACATGCCAGGGTTCGAGCGCGGTGCGCAACGTCAGCGACAGGCCGCCGGCCGCGAGCTCGCCCACGCGCGGGAAGCGGAACTCGAAGTGCGGCGCGAACCAGGCGTTGTCGAACGCGAAGCCGGCTTCGCGCATCTCGGTGAGCACGTCCTCGAAGTCCATCTGCACGAAGGTGCCGAGCAGGAAACGGTCGTGGAGCTCCGTGCCCCAGCGCGTGAGCCGCCCGCGATAAGGCTCGCGCCAGAAGCGGGCCACCAGCGCGCGCAGCAGCAACTGCTGCACCAGGCTCATGCGCGCATGCGGCGGCATCTCGAACGCGCGCAGCTCCAGCAGGCCGAGCCGGCCGGTGGGGCCGTCGGGCGAATAGAGCTTGTCGATGCAGAACTCGCTGCGGTGGGTGTTGCCGGTGACGTCGATGAGGATATTGCGCAGCGCACGGTCGACCAGCCACGGCGGCATGTGCGCGCCGACCCCACCCTCGGCGCCGCAGAGCCGGTCGAGCTGGTGCTGCAGCTCGGCAAAGGCGATCTCGAGCTCGTAGAGCTGGTCGTTGCGCGCCTCATCCACGCGCGGCGCCTGGCTGGTCGGGCCGATGAACATGCCCGAGAACAGGTAGGACAGCGAGGGATGGTTGTGCCAGTACGCAATCAGGCTGGACAGCACATCGGGGCGCCGCAGGAAGGGGCTGTCGGCCGGCGTGGCGCCGCCCAGCACGAAGTGGTTGCCGCCGCCGGTGCCGGTGTGGCGCCCGTCGAGCATGAACTTCTCGGTGCTGAGGTAGGTCTCGTGGGCGGCCTGGTAGAGGAATTCCGTATGGTCGACCAGTTCGTCCCAGTTGGCGGCCGGATGGATGTTGACCTCGATCACGCCGGGATCGGGCGTGACCTGCAGCAGCTTGAGGCGCACGTCGCGCGGCGGCGGGTAGCCTTCGAGCACGATCTTCACGCCCAGCCCGGCGGCGGTGGCTTCCACCGCCGCCAGCAGCTCCAGGTAGTCCTCCAGCACGGTCAGCGGCGGCATGAAGACGTAGAGCATGCCGCGCTTGTCGCCCGCGGCCGCTCTCTCGGCCTTGGGGCCGGCGGCGCGGCTGGGATGGCGCACTTCCACGCACAGCGCAGTACGCGTGATCCAGCCCGCGGATTCGCCGCGCTCGGGCACGCGCGCCAGGTCCGCGGCCAGGGCAGCGGGCGCGGCCGTGCCACCGATCGTGCCCGCCCCCGGCTTGGCCCCGGCAAGCTTGCCGGCACGCGCGGCCGCGGCCGAGCCGGGCGCGGGATAGGCCGCGGTGCTGGCACGGAACTCCGCCGCCTGGCCGGGCTCGGCGCCTTGGCCGGCAAGCCCGGGCAACTGCGCGCGCAGCTGCGCCCCGGTGGGCAGCGGCGAACGCGCCGCGAACGGGTCCTGGTCGAACTGCCACGGGTAGTCGGCCTCGCTGACCCAGGGCAGGGCATCCAGCGGCAGGCGGTAGCCCATCGGCGAATCGCCGGGCAGCAGGTACATGCGGTCGTCGCGGAAGAACCACGGCCCGCTGATCCAGCGGTGGGCGGCCAGCGCCGGGCCATCTTCCAGGCCGGTGCGGCGCAGCGGCAGCACGTAGCCGGTGGGCCGCGCCAGGCCGCCATCGAACACGCGGCGCAGGCGCATGCGCTCCATCTCATCGTCGAGCCGCGCCTCCAGCGGGTCGACGTTGACCGGCAGGCGGCGCTCGCGCCAGAGGTAGTACCAGGTGTCCTCATAGCCGGGCTGCACAAAGCCGGGGTTGAGCCCGAGGCGGTTGGCCAGGCTATCGAGGAAGCGGTGCGCGTCGGCCTCGGTATAGTCGGCCGGCTCGCGCTCATCGGCGAACAGCGACGGGTCCTGCCAGCAGGGCTGGCCGTCGGCGCGCCAGCAGATCGACAAGGCCCAGCGCGGCAATTGCTCGCCCGGGTACCACTTGCCCTGGCCAAAGTGCAGGAAGCCGCCCTTGCCATAGCGCGCGCGCAGTTTATGCACCAGTTCAGTGGCATAGGCGCGCTTGGTGGTGCCGAGCGCATCGGTGTTCCATTCCGCGCCGTCGCGATCCTTGACCGCGACAAAGGTCGGCTCGCCGCCCATGGTCAGGCGCACATCCTGTGCGTTGAGCTGGATATCGACCTCGGCGCCCACGGCCGCCACCGCCTGCCACTGCGCCTCGGTATAGGGCTTGGTCACGCGCGGCGATTCATAGATGCGGGTGATCGACATCTCGTGGTGGAAGGTCACCTCGCTCTTGTCGACCGCGCCGCTGACCGGCGCCGCGCTGCCCGGCTCGGGCGTGCATGCCACCGGGATATGGCCCTCGCCGGCCAGCAGGCCGGAGGTGGGGTCGAGCCCGATCCAGCCCGCGCCCGGCAGGTAGACCTCGCACCATGCGTGCAGGTCGGTGAAGTCCACGTCGGTGCCGCTGGGGCCGTCGATGGATTTCACGTCAGGCGCCAGTTGCAGCAGGTAGCCGGACACGAAGCGCGCGGCCAGCCCCAGGTGGCGCAGCGTCTGCACCAGCAGCCAGCCGGAATCCCGGCACGAGCCGGCGCCCGTCTCCAGCGTCTGCTCCGGCGTCTGCACGCCAGGTTCCATGCGGATCAGGTAGCGGATGTCCTCTTGCAGGCGCTGGTTCAGGGCCACCAGGAAATCGCTCGTGGTCTGCTTGTTGCGCGGAATGCTCTCCACGAAGGCGGCAAAGCGCGGCGTCAGCTCGCCCTTGACCATATAGGGCGCCAGCTCGTAAGCCAGGCCGGGCTCATAGGTGAAGGGAAAATTCTCCGCGTAGGGCTCGAGGAAGAAGTCGAACGGGTTGTAGACCGCCATCTCGACCACCAGGTCGACGGTGATCTTGAACTCGGTGGTCGGCTCGGGGATCACCAGCCGGGCGAGGTAGTTGGCGAACGGGTCCTGCTGCCAGTTCACGAAATGCTGCTCGGGCTCGATGCGCAGCGAATACGAAAGGATCGGCGTGCGGCAGTGCGGGGCAGGACGGAGCCTGACCACCTGCGGCGAAAGCTTCACGGGCCGGTCGTACCGGTAGTGGGTGACATGGTTCAGTGCGACGTGTGTTGCCACTAGTGCCTCCCATTGGCGCAGGTTTCGTGTGGTTCTCTCAAGCAAGAGTTGTACCGCCCCCGGCGGCGCACCCCAGATAGCGGCCGGCGGCGGCCGCCCTTGCATGGCAACATGCCCAGACTACCGCAGCATTACATGGCGCCAGCCTGTTTTGCCTTCAGTCCCTGCTCGATCAGCGAGCGCAGCTTGGCCAGCGCCCCGGGGTCGCCGTGCGCGGCGGCGCGGGCGTACCAGATCTTGGCCTGCTCGATGTCCTTCTCGACCACGCCGGGCTCGCCACGCTCGTAATAGCTGGCAACGATGTACTGGGCACCGCCGTCGCCCGCCGTGGCGGCGCGCGTGTACCACTCGAAGGCCTTGCCGTAGTCCCGCGCGATGCCCCGTCCGGTGAAGTAATTGGTCGCCAGTTCCACCTGGGCCTGCACATGGCCGCCTTCGGCCGCGCGGCGGTACCACTGGTTGGCGGACTCCAGCGAGCGCGGCACCAGCTCGCCGTGCTCGTACATCTCGCCAAAGGTGAACTGGGCCTGCGTCATGTCATTCTCGGCCGCGCGGTGCAGCCAGATCAGCGCCTCCTCCTGGCGCACCGGCGTGCCCTCGCCGCGCAGCAGCATCATGGCGTAGTTGTACTGCGCAAGCCGGTTGCCTTGCTGGGCCGCCTTGGCGAAATCCCGCAAGGCCGAATCGAAGGCGCCGGCGTCGTAGGCGGTCACCGCCTGGCGCGTGAGTTCCTGCGCCGGCGCCGGGGGCTGGCGCGCGGCCTGGGCGTGCTGGAAGGCGAACAGGCAGAGGGGAAGCAGCGCGGCAATGGCGGCGGCGCGCAATCGCGAAGGAAAGCGGGCAGGAAGGTAGGCAGGAAAGCGACGGACAAGCGGCATGGCAGGCTCCAGGCAGGGCACGCGCTGACTCCAAGTCTACAAGTGTAGGACTCCGAAGCCGACAGGTGCAGTCGGAAGCGGCCGGCCAAACCTTACGGTTGGCGCCACCAGTTCTGCGCCGGTTCCGCAGGCGCGGGTACGCTGCTAGGCAGCGCTTGCGCCTGCGCCAGCAGGGCCTCGGCCTGCGTGTGCAGCCTGGACAGGCAACGCGCCAGCACCCGCGCCTCCTCCGGATCCAGGCAGGCGGCCAGGCGGGCGTTGAAGGCCTGGGCCTGCGCAAAGGCAAGCTGGTAGACCGCCTCGCCCTGCTCGCTCAGGGCAAACGCCGCAGCCCGCTTGTCCTGCTCGCGCGTGGCGCGCTGCACCAGCCCGCGCGCCATCAGGGCGTGCACGGCGCGGCTTGCCAGCACCTTGTCCAGCCCGGCGCTTTGCGCCAGCTCCGTCAGGCGCGTGCCTGGCTGCTCGCCGAGAAAGGACAGCATGCGCCACTCACGCCGGCTCACCCCGGCTGCGGCGCGCAGGTGATGCCCGCTGGCTTGCAGGGCAACGCGGGTCAGGTGATAGAGGCGGTAATTGAGGAAGTCCGCCAGACGGGCGGGATGCCGCAGGGTTTCGCCGGCGTCCCGCCCCTGGTCCTCCTGGTCCTCCTGCGCCTGCTCGCCCGCCTGGCTGCCGTTCATGCCGCACCCGCAAATTTAGTTGATTTTGTCAATTATATGGCTGGGTGTTAGCGTCTGTGCCGCTGCCTAAGAACTGGCGGGCGCGTGCCAAGCGCATCCGCCGGGGTACGGCCGGGCAGCCATGCGCCCAGGAACGAAACGCGCACATCGATGCGCGAAATCCTTCTTTGGCGCCCGCGGGCCGTATCGATAAATTGGCCGGCTTCCCGCCGATGCCGAACCAACAGGAGAACCCGTGAAACCCGCCAAACTGCTGCGCGCGCTAGTCCCCACCCTCGCCACCATGACCGCACTGGCCGCCGTGTGCCTGGCCAGTGCGCCGGCCAGCGCCCAGAACGACCGCCCGCTGCGCATCCTGGTGGGCTATCCCGCCGGCGGCACCGCCGACCTGGCCGCCCGCCTCATCGGCGACAAGCTGCGCGAGGAACTCAAGCAAACCGTGGTCATCGAGAACAAGCCCGGCGCTGGCGGCCGCCTGGTCATGGACTATGCGCGCACCCTGCCCGCCGACGGCAACACGCTGGTGGTCGCCAACTCCGCGGTGATGACCATCGCCCCGCTGACCTACCGCAAGCTGAACTACGACATCCAGCGCGATTTCGTGCCGGTGGCACAAACCGCCAACTTCCAGCTGGCCCTGGCCACCGGCCCCGGCACGCCGGCCAAGACGCTGAAGGAGTACATCGAGTGGCTCAAGGCCAGCCCGGCCAAGAACAATTCCTACGCCTCGCCGGCGCTAGGCAGCATTCCTCACTTCTTTGGCTTGCTGATCGGCAAGCAGGTGGGCGTGGAGATGTTGCACGTGCCGTTCAACGGCTCGGCACCGTTGATGAATGCGCTGGTGGGCGGGCAGGTGCCGGCCTCGGTCGATACGCTCGCCGATCTCACCGAGATGCATCGCGCGGGCAAGATCCGCGTCCTGGCGAGCTCGGGGACGCAGCGCTCGGTGGCATTGCCGGATGTGCCCACGTTTACCGAGCTTGGCTACAAGGACATCGAGGGGCTTGGCCGCTACGGGTTCCTGGCGCCGGCCGGCGTGCCGAAGGCAACGATCGACCGGCTGAATGCGGCGATCGTGCATGCGGTGCAGTCGGCGGATCTGAAGGAGCGGTTCCTGAAGCTGGGGCTGGAGCCGCAAACCGGGAGCGCGGAGCAGTTCGGCAAGGTGCTGGCGGCGGATGCCGGACGGTGGGGACCAGTGGTCAAGGCCTCTGGCTATACCGGGGATTAAAAATACCCAGTCGTATTTCATCAAATTTATTCACTCCATGAATGTTATTTTCCACATGGATTGAATAACAAAAAAACTACATCACGTTATTTACCTAATTGATGCCGATCAGGTCAGCGGCCCGACCGGCATCGACAAAGCCATGCCCACCAGAAACACCCTCTTCATCATGTGCGACCAGCTGCGCCAGGATCACCTGGCGTGCTACGGCCACCCCACGCTGCGCACAAAGCACATCGACGCCCTGGCCGCGCGCGGCGTGCGCTTCACCAAGGCGTTCGTCACCTCCGGCGTTTGCGGCCCGAGCCGCATGAGTTTCTACACCGGGCGCTACCCCAGCAGCCACGGCGCCACCTGGAACCGCGTGCCGCTGTCCGTTGGCGAAGTCACGCTGGGCGAATACCTGAAGGACAGCCACCGTGCGCTGGCGCTGGCCGGCAAGACGCACGTGATGCCCGACAACGCCAACATGAAGCGCCTGCATCTCGATGGTGGCAGCGAGCTGGAAACGCTGCTGCGCAGCGGGCACTTTGTCGAAGTCGACCGCCATGACGGCCACCACGCCGAGCCGCACAGCGCTTATGCCGAGTGGCTGCGCAAGCAAGGCTACGACAGCGCCGACCCGTGGACGGACTACGTGATCAGTGCCGAGAATGCGCAGGGCGAGATCGTGTCGGGCTGGCAGATGCGCAATGCCGGCCTGCCGGCACGCGTGGCGCAAGCACATTCGGAGACGGCTTATACGGTGGGCCAGGCAATGCAGTACATCGCCGCGCGCGGCGACGACCCGTGGGTGTTGCACCTGTCGCTGGTCAAGCCGCACTGGCCCTATATGGCGCCCGCGCCCTACCATGCGGCCTACTCGCTGGACGACTGCCTGCCGCTCAAGCGCCACGAGGCGGAACTGGACAACCCGCATCCAGTGCTCGACGCGTACCGCACGCAGGAAGAATGCGCCAACTTCATGCGCAGCGAAGTCTCGGACACGGTGCGTCCCGCCTATCAAGGCCTGGTGCAGCAGATCGATGATCGCCTGGGCGAATTGTGGGAACAACTGGAGCGCCTGGGCCGCTGGGAAGACACGCTGATCGTGTTCACGGCAGACCACGGCGACTTCCTGGGCGACCACTGGCTCGGCGAGAAGGAGCAGTTCTACGACACCGTGCAGAACATCCCGCTCATTGTCTACGACCCCTCGGCCGAAGCCGACGCCACCCGCGGCAGCGCGGATGCGCGCATGGTCTCGGCCGTGGACGTGGTGCCGACCGTGCTGGACGCGCTGGGCCTGCCGCCGGCCGACCATCGCGTGGAAGGCCGCTCGCTGCTGGACCTCACGCGCGAGCGCGGCAATGGCCAGTGGCGGGATTTCGTGGTGTCGGAGCTGGACTACGCGTATCGCGGCGCGCGGATCGCGCTGGGCCGGCAGCCAGGCGAGTGCCGGGCGTGGATGGTGCGCAATGCGCGCTGGAAGTATGTGCACTGGCAGGGTTTCCGCCCGCAGCTGTTCGACCTGGAACGCGACCCGGACGAGTTCTTCGACCTGGGCGAGGATGCCGGCCACGAAGCCATCCGCTCGACGATGCGGCTGCACCTGCTGGAATGGTTCTGCACCCTCAAGCCGCGCACTACGGTGAGCAACGACGAGGTGGCGGCCAAGACCAATGTCTACAAGCAGGCGGGCGTGTTTTTTGGCGTTTGGTGAGGTGGCTTGAATCGTGGCATGCCGCGCCGGGATAGCGCCCGGGATAGCGCCCGGGGTTAAAGATTCCTGCCGGTCTGGCCGTAATACCGGTTAAGCCACCCTGGGCGCTAGTGCCAGGGCAACGGCCAGTAGGGGGGAGCCCGGGCTGACGCCGTAGAATCTTGTCAGGCAAGCAGGGAGATTCCTCGCCACGATCATCGAACGCAACCGCTGCAAGGTTTTGAAATGGGCAATGTAGTCCTGCTCGAGGATGAGGTCGAGCTGCGCGAGGAAATAGCGGCTTTCCTGCAAAAGCGAGGCTGGAAGGTCAGCCAGGCCGGCAGCCTGGCGCAATTCCTGCCGCTGGCCGCGCAGGCCGACATCGCCGTCATCGACGTCATGCTCCCCGACGGCACCGGTTTCGATGCGGCCAGCCGCCTGCGCCGCGAGCGCCCCGGCTGCGGCATCGTCATGCTTACGGCCCGCGGCGAAACGCAGGACAAGCTGCACGGCCTGAACGGCGGGGCGGACCATTATCTGGTCAAGCCGATCAAGCTGCTCGAATTCGACGCCATCCTGCGCGCCTTGAGCCGCCGCGTCATCTCCAACTGGTGGCTCGACCGGCAGGCCAGCACGCTGGTGGCGCCGGCGGGAGCCCGCCTGGCCGTGTCGTCCAACGAGAGCAAGCTGCTCGAAATGCTGGCGCTCCATCCCACCCAGCCCGTCGATCGCCGCCAGATCGCCGAAGGCTTCGGCTTTGACTGGCTGAGCTACGACGAGCGCCGGCTGGAGACCATGGTCAGCCGCCTGCGGCAACGCTGGCGCAGCGAATCGGGCAGCGAATTGCCGCTCAAGACCGCCCACCGCAAGGGCTATACGTTCGCCGCGCCCATCGCGCTGGCCTGAGCCTGCACGCCCGGCGGCACCGACGGCAGAAAAATCGTGGCGCGGCAGCCCTGCCCGGGCGCACTGTCCAGGGTCAAGGTGCCACCCTGCATTTCCACCATGCGCCGGGCCAGCGACAAGCCAAGCCCGGTCCCCGGTTTCTGGCCGGCATTCTGGCCGCGATAAAAGCGCTCGAATACGCGCGGCAGGTCCGCCGCCTCGATGCCGGGACCGTTGTCCTGCACTTCCAGCACCACGCCTTCGGCCACCTCCCGGCCCCGCAGGACCACCCGGCAGCCCGCGGGCGTGTACTTCACCGCGTTGTCGGCCAGCGTGCGCAATGCCAGCCGCAGCAGGCTGGCGTCGCACGGGAAGGCTTCTGGCAAGCGTTCCCCATCCACCTCCAGCCGGTGCCCCTCCGACAGCAGTTGCGCTGCTGCCGCGGCGTCCTCCAGCAAGTCCGCCAGGCTGGTGGGTGACGGCCGGGAGCCATGCCGCAGCAATTCGAATCCGTCCTCATGCAGGGAGTCATTGAGCAGCATGGTCAGGCGTTGCGTGGCGCGCAGGATCTTCTGGTACCGGGCCGAGGTCTGCGGGTCATCATGGGCATCGTCCAGGTCCAGGTTCTGCGCCGTGGCATCGATCACCGCCAGCGGCGTGCGCAGTTCATGCGAGACCGTGGACAGGAACTGCCGCTGCTCCTCCTGCGCGCGCCGCTCCAGCGACAGCGACGCTTCCACCTGCGCCATGGCGCTTCTGAGCGCCTGGGTGCGCAAGGCAACCTTGACCTCCAGGTCGCGCTCGGCCTGGCGGGCCACGCGCAAGGCTTCGGCCTGTGCGGCCTCCTTTTCGGCGCGCATGTCGGTGTAGCGCCAGCTGATGGCCGAATTCATGATGAGCAGGAACGCCATCATGCCCAGGTAGTTGGCGTTGTCGACGAACGCGCCGGGATCGATCGCGCCGACGTTGCGCGCCAGGCGCAATACGGTGCCGCCAAAGAGCAGAATCAGGACGAACAAAAGCACACGCGCGGCCTTTTGGCCGCGCCAGGTCATCGCCGCGGAAGCGATCAGCAGTATGCCCATGGTGACAAGGCCCCAGAGCAGCGCCAGTGGGCGTATCCACCAGACGTTGCCCAGCAGCAAGCAGGGCGTCATGACCAGCGCCACCCCCCAGGCCAGCAGCGAAAAACCGATCGCCCAACGCCGCCACGGCGACTCGTACAGGCCCAGGTAGTGCGCCGTGAACAAGGTGCCAAGCGGCGTCGCAAAAAACCAGCTCACCACGTAGACGGCATCGCTCGTCAGCGGCCACCCAGGCAGGAGGTACTGATACGTGAAGCCCTCGGCGGACAGCGAGGTGAACAGATTGGCCAATACCGTCAGGCTGAACAGGCCAAAGGAAAGATTACGCGTGACCCAATAAAACCAGACGCTGGTAATCAGCAAGACCAGGTGCGCTGCGTAGAACAAGCCAAACAGAAGCAGCTCGGTGCCGATAAAGGAAATGAACGCTTCCGGCGACCACGCCACCAGGGGAAAGCTCATCGTGCTGGTACTGCGCACGCGCAAATACAGCGTGACCGGCTTGTCCACCGGCAAGTCGAGCTGAAACACCGGATTGCGGTAATCCACGTCGCGCCCCGCCACCGGCCGCCTGTCGCCGGACACCCGCTGCGCGTATCCGCCCGCCGCTAGCGGCTCGAACAGCGTGACGTCGTCCAGCAACGCCGAGCGCAGCTCCAGCAACCATACCGGCGCGGCTTGCTCCGGGCGCGTCAGGGTGATGCGCAGCCAGACGGCCCCCTTCACGTAGCCAAGGGCGGGAGGGGAGTACTGGGGCTGGAAAGCCGCCGCGAACTCGGGCCGCGATAACTGCTCGATGGTCAGCGCATCCTGCGGATCGCGCAGCAGCTCCCAATGCTCGCCCAGAGAGACCTCTCCCGCCGGCGGCAGACGCATTTCCGCCCATGCGGCGGAGTGGCCGATCCAGCACAAGAGAACGATCCAGAATAGCCGAAGCATTGTCCCTTCCAGTCGTGTTTCGCGACAAAAGGCCACGACTATAGCCCAGCAAGGATCGGGCTTTTTCACTTTGCCTGGCAATGTCAGGATTTGTCAGTTTTGCGGTGATTCCATTGGATAGGATCGGCGCTGATAAAAGCACTCGACTCCTATTCGCCATGCGTAATCCAGCCCTTCGCGCCCACTGCGATATCCATCATGGCGTCACCGAGGGGAACCAGTCAGCGACGACACCGCAAGACAAAGCGCGACGGCCCCGCTCAGCCACCCACGGCGCCGTCGCCGTCGTGGGCCTGGCAGCGTTCCTGCTTGCCGTTACCATCGTGAGGACCGACCGGCCCTTCGGCGATAACATGGTCCACTCGGCCCTGTTCATCGTCGGGGTGACGGCGGCGGCCATCTTCTTGCTCGACCTGATCTGGCAGAAGGTGCACTTGCGCGCCGCCACCGGCCTGGATTTTTCCCGGGACAATCCGTCGTGGCACCGCAGCCTGACCAAATTTGCGGGCCTGCTTGGCAGCATGGGCTTTGTCGGCCTGCTGTACTGGCTGTTCCCCGAATACCATGCGGCCTTCTACGAGCGCTACTTCTCCATGCTGGCAATCGTGCTGCCGGCCTGGGTCGCGCTGGCGCTGCCCTATTTCTTCTTTGTCGACCGCAAGATGGCCCGGCCCATGGACGGCTACTGGCACATGGGCAAGCTGGTCACGTTGCAGTGGGACAAGACGGGTGGCAAGGTGGTGGGGCAGCATCTGCTCGCCTGGTTGATCAAGGGCTTCTTCCTGCCTCTGATGTTCACCTATATGTGCAATGACCTGGCGCGCTTCATCGCCGCCGACTTTGCGCTGCTGACGAGCTTCAAGGCCTGGTTCGACCTGCTCTACGGCTTGCTGTACTTCATCGATGTCGGCCTGGTGGTGATGGGCTACCTGATGGCGCTGCGCATCACCGACACGCACGTGCGCTCGGCTGAGCCGTCCATGCTGGGCTGGGCGGTGGCGCTGATATGCTACGAGCCGTTCTGGTCGCTGATCGGGCGGCAGTACCTGCATTACGAGACCGGCCTGCAGTGGGGCGCGTGGCTTTGGAACACACCGCTGCTCTATGGCATCTGGGGCGGTGCGATCCTGGTGCTGACGGCGACCTACGTCTGGGCGACGGTGATCTTCGGCGCGCGGTTCTCGAACCTGACCCACCGGGGCATCATCACCAACGGGCCTTACCGGTGGACCAAGCATCCCGCCTATGTGGCCAAGAACCTGTCCTGGTGGATGATCTCCATCCCCTTCATGGCCCAGGGCTCAGCGGATGAAACGCTGCGCCACTGCCTGCTGCTGCTGGCCTTGAATGGCATCTATGCGATGCGGGCCATGACGGAAGAGCGGCATTTGTCCCAGGATCCGGACTATGTGGCTTACGCCAGATGGATCGACCACCATGGCATGTTCCGCTTCCTGCGGCATCTGCCGGTGCTGGGGAATCTGCGCTACAGGCCACCGGTGCCGCTTGAGCCGACCGCCTGACTACCTGACTACCTGACTATACCCATCGGCCGGCACCCTGTTGCCGGCCGATGGCATCACCCCACAAACCGATATCCCACCCCCACCTCCGTCATCAGGTGCGAGGGTTGCGCGGGATCGGTTTCCAGCTTGTGCCGCAAGTGCCCCATGTACACCCGCAGGTAATGGCTGCTCTCCGAGTGCGCCGGCCCCCAGACTTCGCGCAGCAGTTCGCGATGCGTCATGACCTTGCCGCGATGCGCGATCAGCACGGCGAGCAGCCGATACTCGATCGGCGTCAGGTGCACATCCTGCCCGGCGCGGGTGACCACGCGGTTGGCCAGGTCGATCTGCACCTCGCCAAAGCCGATCTGCGGCGTGCCTTGCGGATTGGTCTTGGCGTGGCGGCGCAGCAGCACGCGCACACGCGCGATCAGCTCGCCCACGCCGAAGGGCTTGGTCAGGTAGTCGTCCGCGCCGGCGTCCAGCGCGGCGATCTTGTCGTCCTCGCCGGAGCGCGCCGATAGCACCAGCACCGGCACTTCGGTCCAGGTGCGCATCTCGCGGATCAGCGTCATGCCGTCGCCATCGGGCAGGCCCAGGTCGAGGATCACCACGTCGGGCTGGCGCGTGCCGGCATCGATCAGGCCGCGCTTGAGCGTCTCGGCCTCATGCACGGCGCAGCCTTCTGCCTGCAGCGCCTCGCGCACGAAGCGCCGGATGTGCGGCTCGTCTTCGACCAGCAAGACAGTCGGCGAAAATTCAAATGCCATTTCAGTTGGACTCCTTGTTTGCTGCATCGTGCGCAACCAGCCCGGCGCCGTTGCCGTGCGTGGCTAGCAGCGCCGATTCAAGTGCCTCGGGCGGCTCGGGCTCGATCGCAGGCGGATTGCCGCGCGGCAGCGCCACGACAAAGCGCGCGCCGGTGTGGTCCGCGTTCACGCTCTCCACCCAGATGCGCCCGCCGTGCGCCTGCACGATGGCCTCGCACACGGCCAGCCCGAGGCCAACGCCCGCGGTCGCGGACTCGCGCTCGCCGCGCGTGAATTTCTGGAAGATCGAGAGCTCTTGCCCGCGCGGCACGCCGGGGCCGTCGTCCGCTACCGCGAGCCGCACCTCCGCTTCGACCACTTCGCCGGAGATGCGGATGCCGGTACCCGGCGGCGTGTACTTGGCAGCGTTCTCCAGCAGGTTGCACAGCACCCGCTCCATCAGCACCGCATCGCACTCCACCAGCGGCAGCGCCGATAGATCCGCGACCGACACGCGGTGCCGCGACAGCGCATCGCGCATGCCGGCAAGCGCCGCGCCGACCAGCTCTTCGAGCGACTGCCACTCCTTTTGCATGCGCACGTCGCGGCTTTGCAGCCGCGCCATGTCGAGCAGGTTGACCACCATGGTGCGCATGCGCAGCGCTTGCTCGCGCATGGCATCGACGGTTTCCGACAGCGACGGCGGCAGCGGCGGCTCGGTGCGCTGCATGGTCTCGGCCATGCCGATCAGGCTGGTCAACGGTGTGCGCAGATCATGCGAGACGGCGGCCAGCAGCGAGCTGCGCAAGCGTTCCGACTCCATCGACACCAGCGCCTGCTGCGCGACCTCCACGTAATGCAGCCGCTCGATGGCGATGGCGATCAGCGTGGCGAACACGTCGATCTGGCGGCGCCGCTCGGGCCGCGCAAAGGCGCGCCACTCCTGCGGCTCCACCGCCAGCACGCCGCGCGTCTGCATCGGCGCCTTGAGCGGCAGGTAGAGCACGGTGCTGCCCGGCAGCGTATGCGTGCCGGTGCCGGCGGGCTGGCCGTGATCGAACACCCATTGCGCCAGCACGGGATCGATCGCGTCATTGCCGCGTTGCGTGGGGTTGATCACCGGCGGCATCAACCGCCCCTTGGGCGAGACGAGGAAGAACGCCGAGCGCGCGCCAAGCGCGGCTTGCAGGAAGCGGCTGCTGATATCGATGATCTGCTCGGGCATCAAGGCAGCGGACAACTCGCGCGCCAGCTCGTACAGGGTGCGCGCATCGGTCTCGCGCTCCACCGACACCTGGGCCTGCTCGCGCAGCCCGGCGGTAAGCTGGCCGATCACCAGGCCCACCGTCAGCAACACCGCGAACGTCACGAGGTACTGCACGTCGCTCACCGCGAAGGACATGCGCGGCGGCACGAAGAAAAAGTCGAAGGCCGCCACCGACAGCACCGAGGCCAGCGCGGCGGGGCCGCGGCCGTGGCGCAGCGCCACGCCGACCACGGCCGCGAGGAACAACATCGCGATATTGACCAGGTCGAACCACGGCCGCGTCAGCGCCGACAACAAGCTGGCGCCCCCGCACCATGCGACCGCCCACAGGTAGTCGATGCGGTGCGCCACCACGCTGCTGTCGTCGTTGCGCGCCGGATCCTCGCGCACGTCGGCGCGCCCGCCCGCCGGTTGCGCGCGGCCGCGCGTATCGGCGCCCATGGCGTCGGCGGCCACGCGGATCACGTCGATCTCCGGGCAGCCGAGCGCCAGCGAATCGGCAAAGCTATGGCGCCCGAACAGCCAGGCGCGCGCGCCCAGGAACGGCGACAAGCCGAGTGCCAGCAGCGCCCGGCCGCGTGCCAGGAGGCTGCCGCCGCTGCGGCGCCAGTTGCCGGGAGCCCGCCCGACCACCACCTTGGTAAGGTTGTGGCGCCGCACATAACCCGCCACCGCCTGCACGATATCGCTGCCGGCCAGCGTCTCGGTGCGCGCGCCCAGCTCTTCGGCCAGCCGCATCGCCTCCTCGATATTCGCGCGCTCGTGCTCGGCAAGCGGCGCCAGGCGCGGCGTGGCCACCGTGACCACATGCCAGTCGCAATCGAGTTGCCCGGCCAGCCGGCGCGCGCTCTTGACCACCTGCGCGGCATCATCGCCGGTGCCGATGCACGCGAGCACCGCCTCGCGCGTGCGCCATACCGGCCGGATGGATTCGGCATGGCGGTATGCGCGCACGTCGTCGTCGACGCGGTCGGCGGTGCGGCGCAGCGCGAGCTCGCGCAACGCGATCAGGTTGCCCTTGCGGAAAAAATTGGTGGCCGCGGTGCGCGCCTGCTCCGGCAGGTAGACCTTGCCGTCGCGCAGGCGCCGCAGCAATTCGTCGGCGGGCAGGTCCACCAGGATGACTTCGTCGGCGTCATCGAAGACCGTGTCGGGTACCGTCTCCCACACCCGGATGCCGGTGATGCCGCCCACCGCCTCGTTGAGGCTGTCCAGGTGCTGCACGTTGACAGTGGTCCACACATCGATGCCGGCCGAGAGCAGCTCCTCGATGTCCTGCCAGCGCTTGGGGTGGCGGCTGCCGGACGCGTTGGAGTGCGCCAGTTCGTCGACCAGGATCAGCGCCGGGCGCCGGGCCAGCGCGCCGTCCAGGTCGAACTCCTGCAGCACACGGTCGTCGAGCTTGTGATGCGGCATGGCCTTCATCGGCAGCCGCTCCAGCCCCGCGATCAGCGCCTCGGTCTCGGCGCGGCCATGGGTCTCCACCACGCCGATCACGACATCGCTGCCTTGCTCGCGCAGCGCACGCGCTGCGCTCAGCATGGCGAAAGTCTTGCCCACGCCCGCGGAGGCGCCGAAATACACCCGCAGCTTGCCGCGCGCGGCGCGCTCGCCCTCTTGCTGCATGCGTTGCAGCAAGGCATCGGGATCGGGCCGGCCGGGGGCGTCGCGCTGGGCGGTGTCAGGCATGGTGGGGGTCATTGCCCGGGAGGAGGATGGATGAAAACGATTGTGCCACGCCTGAGGTCAAACACCGGCACGAATAACGCACTTCGGGCGCGGGCCGAAGCCGCCGAACGGGCCAAAGCCGCGCGCCATGACGACGGCTGTCTCTCCCTCTCCCCTCATGGGGAGAGGGCCGGGGAGAGGGGCGGTTTGGCTAGGAGCCACTTGAAGCGAAGCCAACGGTTTCATCCGGCCCGCCCCCTCCCCCAGCCCCTCGCCCGCCATGCGGGAGAAGCGAGCAAGCCAGCCGACATGGTTTGCGCACCAACACCTCCCAGACCTGCCAAACCTCACCGCTTCTCGGCATCCAGCGCCAGGTTCAACTGGAGCACATTCACCACCGGATCCCCCATCACTGCAAGCAGCGGCTTTTCCGTGTTGGCCGCAACCAGCGCTTCTACGCGCTCCAGCGGCAAGCCGCGCAACCGGGCCACGCGTGCCGCCTGGTACTGCGCCGCGGCCGGGCTGATCTGCGGATCGAGGCCACTGCCGGAAGCCGTGACCAGATCCACCGGCACGGGCGCCTTGTTGCCGGGGTCCGCCTCGCGCAGCGCGTCGATACGGGCGCGAGCGGCATCGGTCAGGGCCGGGTTGCTCGGGCCGAGGTTGGAGCCGCCGGAAGCTGCCGCGTTGTATGGCATGGGCGCGGTGGCCGACAAGCGGCCCCAGAAGTACTTCGGATCCGAGAACGGCTGGCCGATCAGTTCCGAGCCGATGACGCGGCCGTCCTTGACGATCAGCGAGCCGGCCGCTTCATGCGGGAACACGGCGCGCGAGATGCCGGTGATCACGCCGGGGTACAGCAGGCCGGTAACGGCCGACAGCACGACGAAGATCATCAGCATGGGGCGCAGCAGGCCACCCTGGATGGGCGTGGCGGGCTGGGCGGGTTGGACTTGCGTATTCATGGATGGCTCCGTTTATGTTCAGCGCGTTCGATGCGTTCGATGCTGCGCTCAGACCCAGCCGAACAGGGTCAGGATCATGTCGATCACCTTGATGCCGACAAAGGGCACCAGGATGCCGCCGAGGCCGTACACCAGCAGGTTGCGCCGCAGCAAGATGGCCGCGCCGAGCGGCCGGTACACCACGCCGCGCAGCGCCAGCGGGATCAGCACCACGATGATCAGCGCGTTGAAGATCACCGCCGACAGGATGGCCGAGGCCGGCGTGGACAAGCCCATCACGTTGAGCTGGTTGAGCTGCGGGTACGTGGTGGCGAACGCTGCCGGGATGATGGCGAAGTACTTCGCCACATCATTGGCCACGCTGAAGGTGGTGAGCGAGCCGCGCGTCATCAGCATCTGCTTGCCGATCTCGACGATTTCGATCAGCTTGGTCGGATTGCTGTCGAGGTCGACCATGTTGCCGGCTTCTTTCGCCGCCTGCGTGCCGCTGTTCATCGCCACCGCCACGTCGGCCTGCGCCAGCGCCGGTGCGTCGTTGGTGCCGTCGCCGGTCATCGCCACCAGGCGGCCTTCGGCCTGGTAGTCGCGGATCAGCTTGAGCTTGGCTTCGGGTGTGGCTTCGGCAAGGAAGTCATCGACGCCGGCCTCCGCTGCGATCGACGCGGCGGTGAGGCGGTTGTCACCGGTGATCATCACCGTCTTGATGCCCATCTTGCGCAGCTCGCCGAAACGCTCGCGAATGCCGGCCTTGACGATGTCCTTGAGTTCCACCACGCCAAGCACGCGTACGTGCTCGCCATCGGTGCTGGACTCCGCCACCACCAGCGGCGTGCTGCCGGCGCGGGCCACGTCGTCCACCGCCTGCATCACGGCGTCGGGGAACTTGCCGGCGCGCTCGGTCACGTACTTGCGCACGGCATCGGCGGCGCCCTTGCGCACGCTGCGCCCGCCGGCATCCACGCCGCTCATGCGGGTCTGCGCGGTGAACGGCACGAAGATCGGGCGCAGTGCGCTGATATCGGGCGTGGCGGCGCCGGCCTGCTGGCGCGCCAGCGTGACGATGCTGCGGCCTTCCGGCGTTTCATCGGCCAGCGATGACAGCCACGCGGCTTCGGCCAGTTGCTGCGCCGACACGCCGGGCGCGGCGATAAAGCGCGAAGCCTGGCGGTTGCCATGCGTGATGGTGCCGGTCTTGTCGAGCAGCAGCACATCCACGTCGCCAGCGGCTTCCACCGCGCGGCCCGAGGTGGCAATCACGTTGGCTTCCATCATGCGGCTCATGCCGGCCACGCCGATGGCCGACAGCAGGCCGCCGATGGTGGTCGGGATCAGGCACACCAGCAGCGCGATCAGTACGGTGATGGTGACGGGCATGCCGGCCTTGGCAACGAACACGCTGTACACCGAGAACGGCTGCAGCGTGGCAGTGGCCAGCAGCAGCACGATGGTCAGGCCCACCAGCAGGATGGTCAGCGCCAGTTCGTTCGGCGTCTTCTGGCGCTTGGCGCCTTCCACCATGGTGATCATGCGGTCGATGAAGCTCTCGCCCGGATTGGTGGTGATGCGCACCACGATCCAGTCGGACAGCACGCGCGTGCCGCCGGTGACCGAGGAAAAGTCGCCGCCGGATTCGCGGATCACGGGAGCCGATTCGCCGGTGATGGCGCTCTCGTCCACCGAGGCCACGCCTTCGATCACGTCCCCGTCGCCGGGCACCATGTCACCGGCCTCGACCAGCACCACGTCGCCACGGCGCAGCGCGGCGGCGCCCCGCGCCTCGGTGGCGCCGGCGGCGCGGTAATCGCGCCGGCCTTCCTTGACCAGCTTGGCGGTGACAGTGGTCTTGAGCCCGCGCAGCGCTTCGGCTTGCTGCTTGCTGCGGCCCTCGGCCAGCGCTTCGGCAAAGTTCGCAAACAGCACGGTGAACCACAGCCACACCGACACGGCCAGGATAAACCCGGCGCTCTCGCCACCCGCCGTGGCGGGCGAGAACAGCGCGCGGAAGAACAGGATCGTGGTCAGGATGCTGCCCGCATAGACCACGAACATCACCGGGTTGCGCAACTGGTCGCGCGGCGAGAGCTTCTTCACCGAATCGAGCAGGGCCGGCTTGACGAGCTCGGGCGCGAACATGCCGCCGCGCGGGCGATGATGGCCGCCGCTCTTTTGCGCGGCCAGGGCCGGCGTGACCACGCTGGTGGCCGGGGTAGTGTTTGCCGGTGCCGCGCCGGCGTTCTTGCTGCGCGTCACCATGGATTCTTGTTGCATGCGTTTCTCCATTACTTGCTAGCCGCCGAGACCACCGGCGCCTGCAGCTGCTCCGCCACCGGGCCCAGCGCCAGCGCCGGGATATAGGTGAGCGCGCCCACCATCAGCACCGAGCCGACCAGCAGCACCACGAACAGCGGGCCGTGCGTGGGCATGGTGCCGCCCGTCACCGGCAGCCTGCGCTTGGCCGCCAGCGAGCCCGCCATGGCCAGGATCGGCACGATGATCCAGAAGCGGCCGAACCACATCGCCGCGGCCAGCGCCACGTTGTAGAAGGGCGTGTTGGCGGACAAGCCGCCGAAGGCGCTGCCGTTGTTGTTGGCAGCCGACGAGAACGCATAGAGGATTTCCGAGAAGCCGTGCGTGCCTGGGTTGAACACACCGGCGCGGCCCGGCTCCACCATCACCGCCACCGCCGTGCCCAGGAGCACCAGCAGGGGCGTGACGAGGATCGCCACCGCGGTCATCTTCATCTCATAGGTCTCGATCTTCTTGCCCAGGTACTCCGGTGTGCGGCCGATCATCAAGCCCGCGATGAACACGGCGAGCACCGCATACACCAGCATGCCGTACAGGCCCGAGCCCACGCCGCCGAACACCACTTCGCCAAGCTGCATCAGCAGCATCGGCACCAGCCCGCCGATGGCGGTGAAGGAGTCGTGCATGGCGTTGACCGCGCCGCACGACGCCGCCGTGGTGATGGTGGCGAACAGCGCGGTGGCGGCGATGCCAAAGCGCGTTTCCTTGCCTTCCATATTGCCGCCCGCCTGCAGCGCGCTGGCCGCGTGGTCGATCGGCAATCCCGCCAGCGCGGCGTTGGCCTGCTGCTCGGAGGCTGCGGCGACGCATGCCATCACGATAAAGATCACCGCCATCGAGGCCAGGATCGCCACGCCCTGGCGGCGGTCCTTGACCATCTCGCCGAAGGTGAAGCACAAGGCCGCCGGAATCAGGAAGATGGCCAGCATCTGGATCAGGTTGGCGAGCTCCGTCGGGTTCTCGTAGGGATGGGCCGAATTAGCGTTGAAGAAGCCGCCGCCGTTGGTGCCGAGCATCTTGATGGCTTCCTGCGAAGCCACCGGGCCCATTGCCAGCGTCTGCTTGTCGGTCTTCATGGCCTCCATCACCGGCGCGCCCTTGGCGTCGAGCACCGGCTGGCCGGCTGCGTCCACCTTGGGCTGGCTGTATTCGACCGGCGTGACCAGGCTGACTTCCTTGTAGCTGTCGAAATTCTGGATCACGCCCTGGCTAACCAGCGCCAGCGCGATCGCCGCGGAAATCGGCACCAGCACGTAGAGCGTGCAGCGCGTCATGTCGACCCAGAAGTTGCCGATGGTGGCCGCGCTCTGGCGCGCAAAGCCGCGGATCAGCGCGAACACCACTGCGATGCCGGTGGCCGCCGAGAAGAAGTTCTGCACCGTGAGCGCCAGCATCTGCGTGAGATAGCTCATGGTGGACTCGCCCGCATAGCCCTGCCAGTTCGTGTTGGAGACGAAACTGACGGCGGTATTGAAGGCGGAGTCCGGCGTGATGGCGCCAAAGCCTTGCGGGTTGAGCGGCAGCCAGACTTGCACACGCTGCAGCACGTAGACGGCCACCACGCCCAGCATGTTGAAGGCGATGACCGCGATGGCGTATTGCTTCCAGCCCATCTCGGCATTGGCGCGCACGCCCGCCACGCGGTACAGCACGCGCTCAAGCGGGCGGCCCCAGGCCGTGGCGAGGTAGCGGTCGTCTTCCATCGCGCGGCGGATATAACGCCCCACGAAGGGCGCGAGCGCCAGCAGGATGGCTAGGTAGAGGACCAGTAGTCCCAGGAATTCGGTGGACATCAGAATTTCTCCGGCCGGAACAGGGCGATCAGGAGGTAGATAAAGACAGCAACGGCGAGCACGCCGCCCAGCAGGTCAGCCCAGTCCATCACAGCCTCCTGTCGGTGGCGCTGTCCTTGCGGCGCGCGTCGGCGGCTTCTGCGCCCGGCCCCTCGGCCGCTCCCGGCGGTTTGCCTGCGAGCGCGGCGCACAAGAGCAGCAGTGCGCCAGTCAGCGCACCAAACAGCAACAAACCAATGAAATAGATCCCGTCCATGGCAACACACCGTGAGTGATTCACAGATGGCAGATTAGGGATCGAGTGGTAAAAACGGGATAGAGAGGGACGGCGGGGGTGTAAAGAAGATATAAAAATCGCGTAAAAACGGTGCGAGAGCCCGTGGCGGCGCCCATCCCGCTTGCCGGGCATCGGCGCCAGCCAAGAAAAAGCCCCGCAGGCTGTTGGCCTTGCGGGGCTATGCAGGTCGCCGAAGCCGGCTGTGGCGCCGGCCGCGTCAGGAGCGCCTGATCCGTTACGTCAGTTGCATGGTCGGTTGTACGGTTAGTTGTACGGTTAGTTGTACGGTTAGTTGTAGGTAAAGACCGCCGACTTGTTGCTGTTATCCAGCATGCGGTACCCGAACAGCAGCCCGCGGTTGGTGGTGGCCGTGAACGCCGGCACCGCCGCGTTGACCACGATCGAGGTCGCGCCCCTGGGTGCCGACGTGGAGGTGCTCCAGGTACCGTTGTTGTCGACCGTGGCGGCAACGCTGCCGATCTGCTGGGCGGAGACATTCTGCACCCAGTCCGCCGTCAGCGACGTCTGCGCACCGGCCAGGCTGGCGTTGGACGGGTCCAGTGCGGCCAGCGATTTGCTGCCCAGCGTGTTCCACGGCAGGTTCACCCCTTGGGTGGCCGGCACGAGGTCGCTCAGCAGGGTCTTGTTGTAGCTGTAGGTCGGCGTGGTGTTGGTGCCATGGAACAGCTCGATGCGGTACTTCGCACCCTTGACCACCTTGGAGGCATCCGCGTTGTCCGCCGCTTGCGCCCATACCAGGCTGGCAGGATTGCCCGCCAGGGTGCTGGCCGCGCTACCGCTGAGGCCCGCGGTCCGCGAGAACCAGAAATTCGGGCAGTTGTACGACGGCGAGGGCGGGCTGAACTCGTTGCCGCACTGGGCGGTGCCGGGCACCGTGCCGGTCTTGTTGCTCACGTCCATATAGGTCTGGCCCACCTCGGCCGGGACCGGCGCGATATAGACGATGCCATTGCTCGGCAAGCCGGGCCCGGTCACGCGCGCATAGCTCAGGGGCGCGTTGTTGACGACGCTGCCCGGGCCCTTGGCGTTGATCATGAACTGGATGCCGCTCTGGAAGTGGCTGTAGTTGTTGTTGCTCTTGTTGAAGCCCGGGTTCATCTGCTCAACGCGCCGGATCTGGAGCTTGAGCGTGACGTCGACCGGCTGCTGGTTGCCGACCAGCCACCAGCTCGACGGATGCGCGCTGGTGGCGCCGCCCGCGATATCGCGTGCCGTCGTGATGATGTTGCCAGGGTTGCCGCTGGCGTCCAGGTACCGGATGTTGAAGATGGCTTCGTCACGCCCTGAGGCCGTCGAGGCGGCGGGATAGAACGCCATGATTTCCGGCACGCTGAACTGCGCGCCCGTCATGGTGTCGCTGGTCAGGATGCCGTAGAGCAATTGCCCGAAGTAGAAGCCATTGTGCAGGAAATCGACACCGGCCGCGTTGCTGATGTCGGCAGCGATGTTCTGGCATGCGGACGCCACCCCATCGACTTCCGGGCCGCCCTGCGACGCGCTCAGGCTGGTATTGGAGGACGTCACGCGCTGCGCGACGGGCAGCGCGAAGCAGGCTGAGAGCCCCTTGGCGACCGCCTGCGCTGCCTGCGGCAGGGCCGCAACGGCGACTGCCGGCGCGGCGAGCGTGCCGCCCGTGCTGGTGGCGGTGGCGATGGCCACGGGCGTCGGGTTGTCGACGGTGGCCAGCGCCAGCTTGCCGGTGGCCGGATCCGTGACCACCTTGACGATATCGAGCACCTGGTCGGCGGTATTGCCCACGCCGGCGGCCGTGGCGGCGGTGATGGCGGTCGAGAACGGATCGTAATTGGCGGGCGCGCCGATGGCGGCGAGCACGCTGGCGAGCTGCGCGACCACGTTGGCGGTGACTTTTTGCAAGGCGGCGGCGTCCACCGTCTTGCCGCTGACGAGAGTCAGCGGATTGCCGTCGGCGGCGAGTTGCGCCACGATGGCCGTGGTCAGCGGCGTGGCGTTGATGGTCAGCTTGGCGCCGGCAGCCGGCGTGACGGTGCTCACGCTGACCAGCGGGGCCGTGTTGCCCGTGGGGTCCGTGACGACCACGAAGAACGGCGCCACCTCGCCCGTCTTCAGGGTGCAGGTGTAGCTGCCCAGGGCGCTGGTGGTGATCGCGGCTTCCTGGCAGGGCGATGCTCCCGCGCTATCGGTAATGGCCACATTGGCGTTGGCCAGCGCCGCGCCGGTGGCGGCCGTGCCGGTCACCGCAGCTGCGGCCAGGACCGGCTTGTCGCCGGCGGAGCCGCTGCTTGTGCTATCGCTGCCGCCGCCACCGCAGGCGGCCAGCGCCAGCAGTGCCGCGCCGCTCAGCGCGACCCCGAATGTCTGAAGTTGAAGCTTCATTGGATTTTCCCCCTGAGAATGGATTCCGGTGTTTCTTCTGCTTTTCGTTTTTTTGCCAGCGCCGTGCCGGCAACTTGATTTACGGCAGGACCCTGTTATTCGTTAGCCGGCCGATGGCAGCGGTCTCGCGTCCCCCGGCAGGGCAAGACTAAGCAGCCGGCAAGCAGGTGGGAATCCCATAAACATGGCATGGCGCCCCGCCCCGGACTGCGCAGGGAGGAATGGCGGGGAAAAACGGGGGCGCCGTGGGGGCGGCAGGCGTGGCAACCGGGTTGCCACGCCGCGCGGCTCAGATCCAGCCGGACTTATGCAGCTTGCGCCAGAGCCCGCCGCAGGCGAGCGCGGTCACCCCGATCACGGTCGGATACGCATAGTGGAATTTCAGCTCCGGCATGAAGTTGAAGTTCATGCCGTACAAGCTGAACACCACGGTGGGAATCGCCAGGATGGCGCCCCAGCCGGCCAGGCGCTTGACCACTTCATTCTGGCCCACCGTGACCAGCGCCAGGTTCACCTGCACCGCGGTGGTCAGCATCTCGCGCACCACGTCCAGGGTGCGCACCAGGCGGCTGGCGTGGTCCTCGATGTCGCGGAAGTACGCGCGCAGCTCCTTGGGCACCAGGTCCTCGTGCAACCGGATCAGTTGTCCGCAGATCTCCTCGATCGGGTAGACCGCATTGCGCAGGCGCAGCACCTGGCGCTTGATGTGATACAGGTGCTCGATCGCGGCACGGTCAAATTCGTCGCGGAAGATGCCTTGCTCGAGCTGCTCGAAGCCATCCTCGAGCCGGGTGACGATGGGCATGTAGTGGTCGACCACGAAATCCATCAGCGCGTAGAGCACGTAGCCCGGGCCGTTGGCCAGCGCGCGCGCGTCGCTCTCGCAGCGCTCGCGCACCGGCGCGTAGCTGCTGCTCACGCCGTGACGGACCGACACCACATAGTTGGGGCCGACGAACAGGTGGGTCTCGCCCACCACCACTTCGTCGTCCACCAGTTGTGCGGTGTTCAGCACGATGAAGATGGAGTCGCCGTAGGTCTCCAGCTTGGGGCGCTGGTGGGCATCAAGGGCATCCTCCACCGCCAGGTCGTGCAGGCCAAACTCCTGCTGCACCTTGCGCAGCAGCGGCAGGTCCGGTTCGTGCAAGCCCAGCCAGACGAAGGTGCCCGGGACCGAGATTGCGTCGCTGATCTGGTCCAGGGCGACATCTCCCACGCGCTTGCCGCTGCGGTAGGCCACACTATTGACGATCGCGCCCATGACTGCTCCGTTGTTCAGATGGCGCAATCGTAACAAGGGCGCCATCAACGCGCCGCATCCGGCACTGGTCTCGGGTCATCCGGCATTTGTTACAGTTCTGCACCCAGACGAAGTTAGAATGTCCCATTTCCACGGTCACCGACTATGTCCCAGAAGAAATCGCCACGCTTCGAGCTGCGCAGTGGCAATGTCGACGCCCTCCTCCTCGCTCTCAAGACCACCGACATCGCAGCGCTGCGTGACGATCTCCTGTCCCGCTTCGAATCGACCCCCGATTTCTTCTCCAACGATGTGGTGGCCCTGGACCTGCGCCGGCTGGAAAGCGACGACCAGGTAGCCCTGGACACGGTGATTGAGACCCTGGCCCTGCTCAAGGCCCGCGCTATCGGCGTGGTGGCCCGCGAGGCGCAGCGGGGCTGGGCCGAGTCGTTTGGCCTGCCGCTGCTCGACAGCCAGAGCCGGCGCGGCGGCCGGGACGAAACCCCGCCGGCCGAGCCGGCAGGCCCTTCCCCGGCCGAAGCCCTGGCCGACACCCAGGCTGCGGCCCAGGCCGAGGCAAAGGCTGCGGCCGCCGAAGTGGAAGCCGCCGCCGCGGCCGCCATTGCCGAAGCCGCGTCGCGCAGCGTGCCCACCATGCTGATCGACAAGCCGCTGCGCTCCGGCCAGCAGATCTACGCCGCCGGCGACGTGGTGATCCTCGACCTGGTCAGCTACGGCGCCGAGGTCATCGCCGAAGGCAACATCCATATTTATGCCCCGCTGCGCGGCCGCGCGCTGGCGGGGGTCAAGGGCTACGCGCAGGCGCGCATCTTCTGCACCTGCCTGGAGCCCGAACTGCTCTCCATCGCCGGCATCTACCGCACCGCCGAACTGCCGCTGCCCGCCGATGTGCTGGGCAAATCGGCCCAGGTGCGGCTGTCGGGGGAGAAACTGATTCTCGAACCGCTCCGGATGAAGTAACACCCGCCGCAGAGCCCAAACCACAGCAGCGCAAGCTTCAACCATTACTGGATCCAAGAGCCATGGCAAAAATCATCGTTGTGACCTCCGGCAAGGGAGGCGTAGGCAAGACCACCACCAGCGCCAGCTTTTCCGCCGGCCTGGCCCTGCGTGGCCACAAGACTGCCGTGATCGACTTCGACGTCGGCCTGCGCAACCTCGACCTGATCATGGGTTGCGAGCGTCGCGTGGTGTACGACCTGGTCAACGTGGTACAGGGCGAAGCCAACCTGAACCAGGCGCTGATCAAGGACAAGAAGTGCGAAAACCTGTTCATCCTGCCGGCCTCGCAGACGCGCGATAAAGACGCGCTCACCAAGGAGGGCGTGGAGAAGGTCATCAATGGCCTGGTCGACATGGGCTTCGAGTACATCGTCTGCGACTCGCCCGCGGGCATCGAGTCCGGCGCCCTGCTGGCCATGTACTTCGCCGACGAGGCGCTGGTCGTGACCAACCCCGAGGTGTCCTCGGTGCGCGACTCGGACCGCATCCTGGGCATCCTGTCGTCCAAGACCAAGCGCGCGGCCGAAGGCGGCGACCCGATCAAGGAACACCTGCTGATCACGCGCTACAACCCGAAGCGCGTGCACGGCGGCGAAATGCTGTCGCTCACCGACATCCAGGAAATCCTGCGCATCAAGCTGATCGGCGTGGTGCCGGAATCCGAAGCCGTGCTGCACGCATCCAACCAGGGCACGCCGGCCATCCACCTGGAAGGCTCCGACGTGGCCGACGCCTATGGCGACCTGGTGGACCGCTTCCTCGGCAAGGACAAGCCGATGCGTTTCACCGACTACCAGAAGCCGGGGCTGCTTTCGCGCATCTTCGGCAACAAGTAAGGGGGGTCTACCATCATGTCGATTCTGTCCTTCCTGCTCGGCGAGAAGAAGAAGTCCGCTTCGGTTGCCAAGGAGCGGCTGCAGATCATCCTCGCCCATGAACGCACCGGCCATTCCGCGCCGGCCGATTACCTTCCCGCCTTGCAGCGCGAGCTGGTCGCGGTGATTTCCAAATACGTAAAGATCAGCGACCAGGATCTGCGCGTGAGCCTGGAACGCCAGGACAATCTCGAAGTGCTCGAGGTCAAGATCGAGATCCCACAGGGATAACCCTGAGCCGGGCCAGCACGCCCCGGCCCGCGCTTCAAGCGGCGGCGCTTCACCGTGAAACGCCCGCCTGGCCTGCCTCGGTGGCCGGAGCGCGCTCGCGCTGCCGGCACCATCCCCCACACCGTGGGGTGCGCGAGTAACGCTGGATTCATCTCGCGATGCACCATTATGTAAATTTGTCGCGGCGTCGCAACGTTTTTGCACCAATTGCCAGCTTAGAGGCTGCCAACGGCGTGCATTAGTGTCTAAATCTTTTCTGTTTTGTTAAATTTTCGCGGGCGTTTACACGAAACGTAAACTCGTCAGTCATCGCGATCCGACCGCTGACACTACAGAATAGAAAAGGAGCCACATGAAGAAATCAGCCCTGACCCTCGCACTTGGTACGCTGCTGGCCGGCAGCGCCTACGCACAAACGTCCGTGACCCTGTACGGCATTGCAGACGTGAGCATTCGCTACACGAGCAATTCCAACCAGGCCAACAACAGCCAGTTCCAGATGACCGACGGCGCTGTAACGCAAAGCCGTTGGGGCCTGAAGGGCAGCGAAGCCCTCGGCAACAACCTGAAGGCGATCTTCCAGCTGGAAAGCGGCTACAGCCTCGACAACGGCTCCATGAATTCGTCCGGCGTGCTGTTCAATCGTCAGGCTTATGTGGGTCTGGCAGGCGATTTCGGCACCGTCAAGCTGGGCCGTCAGTACACCGAAGGGTTTAACTTCTTCGGCGACTTCGATCCGCTGACCATCGGCAACTACCAAGCCAATGCCTGGCCGTTCTTCCTGACCCAGTTCCGCGCCAACAACGTCGTGAGCTACGGCGGCAAGTTCAGCGGCCTGGACGTGGGTGCCAGCTATGGCTTCGGCGAGCAGCCGGGCAGCCTGACCAAGGCCAGCTCCACCGGCAAGCCGTACTTCGGCGCCCGTGCAGCCTATACGGCTGGTCCGTTCGCCTTCGGTGGCGTGTACCAGGAAATCCGCGACACCTTCGGCAACAAGCAGCAAATGTGGGGCGCGGCTGGTAAGTACTCCATCGGCCCGGCGAAGGTATTCGTGGGTTATGTCGGCGGCAAGGACAAGACCGGCCAGATCGACACCAACTTCATGAACGTTGCTGGCAACCCGGTTCCGGTCGGTGGCAACGCTGTGAACAATCCCCGCAAGGATGCCCTCGGCTACCTGGGCCTGACCTATCAGGCAACCCCGGCCCTGGCGCTGACCGGCGTGTTCTACGGCGACCACATCAAGAACAAGAATGGCCTGTCCAACAACGCTGGCAATCGCTACACCGGCGTGCTGCTGGCCGAGTACTCGCTGTCCAAGCGCACCCAGGTCTACGGCACCGTGGACTACAACAAGGTGACTGGCGGCGTGACGACCGAACTGCCGGGCAAGAACAACCAGACCGGTGCGGCAGTCGGTATTCGCCACATTTTCTGATTGTCCTTGTCGGCATGCCCCGCGCTCGCGCGGGGTAACGTCTGACTGCAAGAAAGCACCTTCGGGTGCTTTTTTTGTTTTTCAGGGCATTTTTCAGAGCGACATGGGCAAGTGCAGATGCCAGGTGATCCTGCCATCGGCTTCAGTTCCGGCTTCGGCTTCGGCATCTGCGGCGCGATCCGCATCGAGCGCGCCGCCATGGCGCAACAGCACGCGACGGCAAAACTGCATCGCCGGCGTCCGGGCACGCGCGGCCCGCCACGCAACGTCATCAGCACCGGCATCAGGCACGAAGGCGATCGAAATCCGGCAGAGGCGGCCGTCGAGCCGCTGGCACACCCGCGGCGGCGTGCTCCCGGCTGCGGACATCATGGCCAGCGCCATCAGCACGCGCAGGGCTTCGGCCAGCATGGCGGCATCGCCTCGTATCCAGGCCTTGCTGCCAGCCAGGTCGAGTTCGGGCGCGGGCCCGGCATGCAGGCAGAGCGCGTCGGCGGACTCGCGCAGCAGCGCCGTCAGCTCCAGTATCTCCATGCGGTAGCCGTGGGCAAGCTCGCGCAACAACCGCGCGATGTCGTCGGTAAGCCGCAGCGACGCCTGCGCATAGCCTGCTGTCTGCGCCACGAACGCCGCGTGCGCGCATGCGGACGGCACGTCCTGGTGCAATTGCACCAGCGCCAGGATGGCACTCTGCGGCGAGCGCAAATCGTGCGACAACGCCCGCATGGCGGTTTGCCAGGATGCCAGCGCCGCGCTGTCGCAGGACGGCGCATCGACGGCGCCGCCGGCAGGTAGCATGGCGCGGATGGCGGCCATGCCCGCGGGCCTGTCTTGCCCGCCCTCTTCCATGCCCGCCCCCATCCTGTGGGCGAGACGCTCCAGGCAACGCGCGACAGCACGCAGGCCCGCGACCCAGCGCAGGATTTCACAACGCAGCCACGCCGTCATGGCGCCGCGCCGGTGAGTTCGAGACGGTAGCCATGCGTGTAGACCGGCAGCAGCCGCAGCCCGTGCTCCGGGTGCAGGGCAAGCTTGCTGCGCACACGCGACATATGCGTATCGATGGTGCGCGACAGCGGCGAGATCTCGCGCCCCCAGACTGCCGCCACGATATGGTCGCGCGACACGATGCGGCCTTCGTTGCGAAACAGCAGCACGGCCAGGTCGAACTCCTTGGGCGTCAGCCTGAGCGGCTGGGCGCGATGGGCCACCGTGCGCGCGGCGCAGTCGATGACATAGTCGGCCAGCGCCACCTGCGCGCCGCCGCTGCCCGGGTCCGGATAGGCGCGGCGCAGCAGCGAACGGATGCGCGCCAGCAGTTCGCCGCGACGCACCGGCTTGAGCATGTAGTCGTCGGCGCCGGTGGCGAAGCCATCGACGATGTCTTCTTCCTCCACGCGGCAGGTCAGGAACATCGCGGGCACGCGCCGGTCCAGGTTGGCGCGCACCCAGGTCAGCACCTCCTTGCCGGAAAGATCCGGCATCTGCCAGTCGAGCAGCAGCAGGTCGAAGTTCTCCTCGCGCAGTTGCCGCAGCAGGTCGCGGCTGCGCGTAAAGGTGGTGCAGGCATGCCCGGCCTCGCCGAGAATCTGCCGGATCAGGGCCGCCTCTGCGGGTTCATCTTCCAGTGATGCGATCTTCATACCCATGCAATTTGGCCGGAAAGGCTTGGACGCCTGCCGGTCTCGCGGTAATTGGCGCCGCCGGCGCCAGGGAGTGACCCGACGATGCGGGGCTATCCGTCATTAGAAGCCGCGAGAGAAGTCTTTCGGATGAGAAATTTCGCAATCTGCGGCGGCAGCCTCTATTAACGATCCACCACGCGGACCGCGACGCTAAGATGCCCTGGCAATACCGCGCACGAGGAGAAAGTTCATGCGAGTCGCAGTACTGGAGGACAACCCGGCGCGAGCCGTCCTGCTAGAGCAGACGCTCAGGCTCAGCGGCCATGAGGCGGTGCGCTTTCGCGAAGGGGGTGCGCTGATGCAGGCGCTGCGCAACGAGCCCTACGCGCTGCTGCTGATGGCCTGGGAGGTTCCCGGCATCCCGGCGCGCGACGTCCTGCTGTGGATACGCCGTACCCTCGGCGATGCGTTGCCGGTGATGCTGCTGAGCCAGCACAACGACGACGACCATATCGCCCGGTGCTTCGCCCATGGCGCGGATGCCTTCCTGCCGCCGCCGGTACGCCACGCCGAGCTGGCCGCGCGCGTCGATGCGCTGCTGCGGCGCATGGCGCCGGTAGCGCAGGCCTGCGGCGACCTTGAGCTGGGTGCTTACCGCTTTGTGCTGGCCGAGCGGCGCGCCTTCGTCAACGGCCGCCTGGTCAAGCTGGCGCCCAAGGAGTACGAGCTGGCGGTCTTGCTGTTTCGCCATGCCGGCCAGTTGCTGCTGCGCCAGACCATCGAGGAATCGGTCTGGCACCGCAGCATGCCGTCCGCGTCGCGCACGGTGGACAGCCACCTGTCGCGCGTGCGCACCAAGCTGGCGCTGGAGCCGCGCAATGGCGTGCGCCTGTCGGCGGTGTATGCCACCGGCTGCCGGCTGGACCTGATCGAGCAGCCGTGACGCGGCTGCCCAGCCCGTCAGTCCGCCTTGATGCCCGCTTCCTTCACGATGCGGGCGTTGTCGTCGTATTCCGCATGGATGGCCTTGGCGAATTGCGCGGCGGTGCCGCCGGTGGGGACTTCGCCGCCCTTGAGCAGGCGCTCGCGCACCTCAGGCTCTTGCAGGGCCTTGTTCAGTTCGGCATTCAGCCTGGTGATGATAGCCACGGGCGTGTGCGCGGGCGCGAAGATACCGAAGGTGGAGGTGAGGTTGGCCTTGGGGTAGCCCAGCTCGGCAAAGGTCGGCACATTGGGCAGCGACTCGATGCGCTTGGGTGCGCCCACCGCCAGCGCGCGCAGCCGGCCGGCCTGCATGTGCTGGGTCAGCATGGGGCTGGCGTTGGTGCTCATCACCTCGAACTGGCCGCCGAGGGCGTCGTTCATCTGTTGGCCCGCGCCCTTGTAAGGGATCAGGGTCAGGTCGGCCTTGGCCTTCGACTTGACCTGTTCCAGCATGACATGGCCCACCGTGCCCAGGCCCGACGTGGCCCAGCGCACCGAGCCCGGCTTGGCCTTGGCTTGCGCCAACAGGTCCTGGAACGACTTGCCGCCAAAGCTCGACGTGGCGATCACCAGCACCGGCGAATACATCACGCTCATGACCGGCGCGATGTCGCGCTGCGGATCGTAGTTGACGCGGCCCACGTGCGGGTTGAGCGTGAGCGGGCTGGTCGAGGCAAAGCCCAGCGTGTAGCCGTCCGGCGCGGCCTTGGCCACGGCGTCGATGCCGATGCTGCCACCCGCGCCCGCCTTGTTTTCCACCACCACCGAGGCACCCATCTGGGCCGACAGGCGCTCGCCGAGCGCGCGCGCCACGGTATCGCTGATGCCGCCGGTGGGATAGGCCACGATCAGCCGGATCGGGCGCGCGGGATACGCACCAGCGGCGCTGGCAGCGTCAGCGGCATTGGCGAGCGGGCTCGTCAGGGCGGCGGCAAACACGGAGGCAGCAGCCAGCAGGGGAATTCGGTGGGAAGCGGACATGGCGGGGGACGACGAGGACAACGGTTGGAAGACGGAACAACGGAACGACGGAACTGGCCGTGCTGGCGCCGCCGGGCGGCCCGGAACCGGGCGCTGGACCGTCAGCACGCAGGCAGGAAACAGGCGCTATTTTATCCGATCGGCGCCGCGGCCCAGCGCGCGGTCCGGCACCCACGAGACAAAGAGCTCGTTGGCGCGGTCATAGAGCCGCCAAACGGTGCCGCACTCGCGGCACGTGAACGTGAGCATGCTGAACGGCACGCCGGCGGCGCTCTGGCTGACCAGCGGCGCGGTGTGCTTGAGCACAAGCCGCTCATGCGGCTCGCGCCGGCGGGAATCCGCCGCTAGCGCCAGACAGTGATCGCAAGCGGGCCGGGATGAGGTGGGGGAAGGTACGGCGGACGTCATGCCCGCCATGATGCCGCAAAAACGGCGCGCCATTCACCCTGGTCGTTCACCTTTGCTTCGCCCTTGCGTTCACCCTTACCGCGGCGCCAACGGCGCATGGGCCTTATCTGAAGCCCCGGAGCCTCCGGCAGCGGCCTGCGCCGCCTTCGGCGCGCGCTGCCCGAGCCACACGCTGGCCAGCACCAGCAGCGCGCCGGCCATCTGCGCCGGGCTCAGGCTCTGGCCGAGCACCAGGAATCCCAGCACGGTGGCGCTAACGGGGCTGAGCAGGCCCAGCGCGGACACCGCCGCGGTCGGCAAGCGGCCAATGCCACGGAACCAGAGCGCATAGCTCACGCCGGCGCCGGCCACGCACAGCCACAGGTAGCCGAGCACGTTGGGCACCGTCAGCCGCGCCGGCAGCGTCTCGAAGGCCAGCGCGAAGGGCAGCAGGAACAAGGCGCCCGCGGTGAGCTGCCACGCGGTGAGCACCAGCGGCGAGACCGGTGCCCGCCAGCGTTTGGCGAGCACCGTGCCCAACGCCATCGACACCGCGCCGGCCGCCGCGGCCGCCACGCCCACGCCATCCAGCCGCGCGGCGGGTCCCAGCACCAGCAAGGCCACGCCGCCGATGCCCCCCAGCCCGGCCAGCCACGTAGCCGGACGCGGCCGCGCGCCCAGCAGCAGCCACGCCAGCACCACCACCAGCAACGGCTGGATCGCGCCCACGGTGGCCGCCACGCCGCCCGGCAGCCGGTAGGCGGCGATAAACAACATGGCCTGGAACAAACCAATATTGAGCACGCCCAGCACCGCCGCCTTCCACCACCAGCCGCCGCGCGGCAGTTGCCGGCCCCACGCCAGCATCGCCAGGCCGGCCGGCAGCGCGCGGATCACGCCCGACAGCAGCGGCTGTCCCGGCGGCAGCCATTGGCTGGTGACCAGGTAGGTGCTGCCCCAGATCAGGGGCGCCGAAGCGGTCAGCAGGACATCTGCCGTGCGTACCTGAACCTGCGGGGCAGGCGTGGAAGACGGCGAGGATGGGCGCGCTGCGGGCAGCGCTGGCGAGACGGGTTGGGGCGCGGGCTGCGGGTCGGGTTTCATGTTGTCACGGCTCCATTTTTCTTCACAACAATATTCTTGATATCAAGATATAAAATCCACTTTACGAACTGAAAGCCTTGATGTCAAGATTCTCGTCATCCAAGATCAACAGCAGCCCACCATGGCCACCCGCGGCAAACCCAAGGCAAGCAGCGCGACGGCGCCCTCCCCGAAAGCCGGCAACGACGAGGCACCCCAAGATGGGAGCGATCGCGTCGACCATATCCTGGCCCAGTGGGCGCGCGAGCGCCCGGACCTGGACGCAGCGCCGATGGGCATCATTGGCCGGGTCTGGCGCCTGGCGCGCCACACCGACCGCGCGGTGGAGTCCGCGCTGGCACCGACCGGCCTGAATACCTGGGAGTTCGACGTGCTGGCCACGCTGCGCCGCTCCGGCCCGCCTTATGCGCTGTCGCCGGGCGCGCTGATCGATTCGCTGATGATCACCTCGGGCACCATGACCAACCGGATCGACCATCTGGAACGCGCCGGGCTGGTGCGCCGCAGCCCCAACCCGGATGACCGGCGCGGGCTGCTGATCGAGCTGACCCAGCCGGGCCGGGTGCGCATCGACCACGCGCTGGAAGTGCACGTGGCCAATGAGCATCGTTTGCTGGAGCGGCTCTCGGCCGCGGAGCGCCAGCAGCTGGCAAGCCTGTTGCGGCGCTGGCTGCAGGGCTTCGAGGCAGCCGGCGAATGACGCGGCAGGCGAGGCGCGTCGCAGCAACGCATGCGCCTCGCCTGGCACGAACCCTGCAATCCGTCCTGCCTTTTCTCTGTTTCCCCCCACTGCGTTTTTCCTCACTGCATCACGGAGCCCCCACATGCGCTTGAACCTTAGCCCGCGCGCCAGCGCGCTTGCCCACCGCCGCCATGCGTCCTTGAAAGCGGCGGCCGCGCTCGCCGCCCTGCTCTGCGCCGCTGCCGCGCAAGCGGCGCCGGTGGAGCCCGCCTACCAGCTGTCCCAGCAAGAAAAGCCAGCGCTGATCGCCACCCTCAAGGACCTGGTCTCGATCGAGTCCGGCAGCAAGGACATCGAAGGGCTGGACCGCATCGCCACGCTGATCCGCGACCGCCTGGCCGCGATGGGCGGCGACGCGCAGCTGATCGAGCCCACCGAGGTCTACCGCATGGAAGACACGCCCAAGCAAGTGGGCAAGATGGTGATGGCGCAGTTCAAGGGCACGGGCAAGCGCAACATCATGCTGATCGGCCATATGGATACGGTCTACCTGCGCGGCATGCTGGCGCAGCAGCCGTTTCGCATCGACGGCGAGCGCGCCTACGGCCTGGGCATCGCCGACGACAAGAACGGCGTGGCCGTGATCCTGCATACGGTGGCCATCCTGCAGAAAATGGGCTTCAAGGACTACGGCACGCTGACCGTGCTGATCAACGGCGACGAGGAAATCAGCTCGCCGGGCGCGCGCGCCATGCTGACCAAGATGGGCAGCCAGCAAGACGCGGTGTTCTCCTGCGAAGCCACGCGTGTGACCGGCGACCGCCTGTCGCTGGCCACCAGCGGCATCGGCGCCATCTCGCTGACCGTGCACGGCAAGGCCTCGCACGCCGGCAGCTCGCCCGAGAACGGCCGCAACGCGCTGTATGAACTATCGCACCAGATCCTGCAGATGCGCGACCTGTCCAACCACGAGACCGGGCTCAAGGTGAACTGGACGATCTCCTCGGCCGGCACCAACCGCAACGTGATCCCGGCCACCGCCACGGCCCAGGCCGACGTGCGCGTGCTGCGCACCGCCGACTACGACAACCTGGAGCGCACGCTGCAGGAACGCGTGAAGAAGCAGCTGATTCCCGATACCAAGGTCGAGGTCAAATTCGAACGTCGCCGGCCGCCGCTGGAAGTCACCGACGCCGCGCGCAAGCTGGCCGCGCACGCGCAAGGCGTGTATGCGGAGATCGGCGAGAAGCTCGCCGTGTACGACACCGCCGAAGGCGGCGGCACCGATGCGGCCTTTGCCGCGGCAGCCACCAAGGCGCCCGTGATCGAGCGCTTCGGCCTGCGCGGCTTTGGCGCGCACTCCAACGATGCGGAATACGTCGACCTCAACTCGGTCACACCGCGCCTGTACCTGCTTACGCGCATGATCATGGACGTGTCGCAGGACAAGACCGGCCGCTGATCGGCACGCCCAGCCTGTCGCGCGTGCCGGCCTGATGCCGGGCTGGCACGCTTCTCGCCTATGGAGCACGACAGGAGCGACGCAGAACAAACATGGTGCGGACCGTTTTCAGCAATCGACAGCACACGCCGCGCTCCTGACGGGTCACTGGATCTGAATGGGAGATACCGTATGGCAAGTGCAGACCGCATCGTCGAGCTGTCTCACCACGTTGGGTTGATCGCGGACAACAAGATCTCCAGCATTGCGGAGATCAACCGGGAAACGAAGTTCCTCGCCCTGAACGCCTTGATCGAGGCGGCACGCGCCGGCGATGCGGGCCGCGGCTTCAGCGTCGTGGCGAACCAGGTCAAGCAGGTCTCCGAGCGCATCTCCGGCATCACCGGCGAGCTCACCACGGAGCTGGGCGGCTCCATCGCCGAGCTCACCCAGCTCGGTGACGCCATGATCCGGCAGATGCGCGGCCACCAGGGCCAGCGCCTGGCCGACATGGCGCTGAACATGATCGACGTGGTCGACCGCAACCTGTACGAGCGCTCCTGCGACGTGCGCTGGTGGGCCACCGATGCCGCCATCGTGGACGCGGTGAGCCACCCCGGCCGTGCCAGCGCCAGCCATGCGAGCGAGCGCCTCGGCGTCATCCTCAACAGCTACACCGTCTACCTCGACCTGTGGGTGATCGACGCGCAAGGACGCGTCGTTGCCAATGGCCGCCCGCACGCCTACCCCGGCGTGGCAGGGCGCAATGTCTCGGGTGTGGAGTGGTTCCAGCGCGCGATGGCTACGGGCTCTGGCGACGACTATGTCGCGCACGATGTCGCGGTATCGCGCTTTCTCGACAACGCCAGCGTGGCCACCTACGCCACCGCCATCCGCGAAGGCGGCCGCGCCACCGGCGAACCCGCCGGCGTGCTCGCCATCTTCTTCAACTGGGCGCCGCAGGCGCAGGCGGTGGTCAAGGGCGTACGCCTGTCCCCGGAAGACTGGCAGCGCACGCGCTGCCTGCTGGTGGACGCGAAGCACCGCGTCATCGCCGCGTCGGATGGCATGGGCTTGCTGGCCGAGACCTTCCCGCTGAAGGACGACAACCACCCCACCGGCTGGTACGAGGCGCCAGACGGCGCGCTGGTGGCGTTTGCCCGCACGCCGGGTTACGAGACCTATCCGGGGCTGGGCTGGTATGGCGTGATCGTCCAGCAGCCGGCCGGCGGCAGGCATGCGGCAGGACACGCTTGATGCGCTGACATGGCAGCCCCACGGGTGCGCCTGGCACCACGTTGGGTTGCTGCAATGTGGCGCATGGGCACTACTGCGGTGCATGAAATCGAACACCGATATCGCCACTGGCCGCTGCGCGCAGGTGCAGGTGCAGGTGCAGGTGCAGGTGCAGGCTCAGGCCAGCTTTTTTCGCCCGCCCAGGTCTGGCAGGAAAATGGCCAGCAGCCCCAGCAACGGCAGGAAGGCGCACAGTTGGTAGACCGATTGGATGCCGTGCGCATCGGCCAGCTTGCCCAGCACCGCGGCGCCGATGCCGCCCATGCCGAAGGCAAAGCCGAAAAACAAGCCCGACACCATGCCCACCTTGCCCGGAATCAGCTCCTGCGCAAACACCAGGATGGCCGAGAACGCCGAGGCCAGGATAAAGCCGATGATGAACGACAGCACGCCAGTCCAGAACAGGTTGGCATGCGGCAGCATCAGCGTGAACGGCGCCACGCCCAGGATCGACGCCCAGATCACGCGCTTGCGGCCGATGCGGTCGCCGATCGGGCCGCCCAGGATGGTGCCGGCCGCCACCGCGAACAGGAACACGAACAGGTAGAGCTGCGAGCTCTGCCGCGTCAGGCCAAAACGCTCCATCAGGTAGAAGGTGTAATACGTGTTCAAGCTCGCCATGTAGAAATACTTGGAGAACACCAGCGCCATCAGCACCACCATGGCCCGCACCACGGTGCTGCGCGGCAGCGGCGCGGCGGCGGCGACAGCCTTGCGCTTGCGTGTGGTGTGCGCCAGTTCACGGCCATACCAGCCGCCGATCCGCCACAGCACGGCAATCGCCAGCAACGCCGCCAGCGAGAACCACGCCACGCTGCTCTGCTGATGCACGATCCACGCCGCCAGCAGCGGCCCGGTCGCGCTGCCCGCGTTGCCGCCAACCTGGAAGATCGACTGTGCCAGCCCGTGCTGCCCGCCCGACGCCATGCGCGCCACGCGCGACGACTCCGGATGGAAGATCGACGACCCGGTGCCCACCAGCGCCGCGGCCACCAGCAGCACGCCATAGGTAGGCGCCACCGACAGCAGCAGCAAGCCGCACAACGTGAACCCCATGCCGATCGACAGCGACTGCGGCTTGGGATGCTTGTCGGTGTACAGGCCCACCACCGGCTGCAGCAGCGAGGCGGTGATCTGGTACGTCAGGGTCAGCAGCCCGATCTGGGTAAAGCTGAGGTTGAAGCCGCCCTTGAGCATCGGATAAATGGCCAGGATCAGCGACTGGATCATGTCGTTGAGGAAGTGCGAAAAACTGATCGCCCCCAGCACCCGGAAGCCGGTCCGCTCGGCGGCCTGCGCGGTAGTGGAAGTCTGGGCCAGGCCTTGCGGCGAGGCGTTCGCGCCGCCGGGCGCGGTTTCGATGCGGCTGCTCATGATGGAAACGGGGGGCTGAAAAGGCAATAGGGGAATCCTGGCGCTCATCCTAAATGGCACGATCCCGCCTGTCCTGCGAGAATAGGGCCAGAACCTTGGAGAAAAGGACATGCCCCGCCTCCCCCGCCCGATCGCACAGCGAAGCGCCGAAAACGCCGAAAGCGCCGCACCCACAGTGCCCTCCTCCCTGCCCGCCTCCCCCCGCGCCGACACCTACTCCAAGTCGCCCGCCTACCTGCAGTACGACCGCAGCGCCATGCCGGTCACCGCCATGGCCGCCGACTACGTGCCCGGCCACGTTACCAAGCCGCACCAGCATCCCAATGCACAACTGGTGCACGCGGTGCATGGCGTGATGGTGGTCGCCACCGCCGAAGGGCAATGGATCGTGCCCCCCACGCGCGGCATGTGGATGCCCGGGGGCATGGTGCACTGGATCCGCATGGTTGGGCACGTACGCATGCGCACCGCCTACATCCGGCCGGACGCCGCTGACAACCTGCCCACCCGCTGCACCGTGCTGGGCATCACGCCACTGCTGCGCGAACTCATCCTCGCCGCGATCGATATCCCTTCGCCCTACGCGGAAGCGTCCCGGGACGGGCGGCTGATGCGGTTGTTGCTGGATGAAGTCATGCTGGTGCCGACGTTGCCGTTGCACTTGCCGCGTCCTGCCGATGCGGGATTGCGGGAGATTTGCGACGCGATTGTCGGGGCGCCCGATACAGCGCTGACTTTGGCGCAATGGGGGGAGCGGCTGGGAGTGGATCCCAAGACCATTCAGCGGCGCTTTGCTCGGGAGACCGGGATGACGTTCGGGCAGTGGCGGCAGCAGGCACGATTGCTGTCGGCGTTGGAGGGGCTGGCCGCCGGGGCTAAGGTGGTGGATGTGGCGTTGGATCTGGGGTATGAGAGTCCTAGTGCGTTTTCTACTATGTTCAGGAGGCAGTTTGGGGTGCCGCCTAGTGGGTTTTTTCGGTGATTTTTTGGGGGCTCGAGGGGGGAACCGTTGGCTCTTGGTGCCGTGGTTGGGTTTTCCCTGTGCGGCGTTGGCCGTTGAACCCAAAAGCCATACGACATCCCCCTGCGGGGGCTGCCGGTCACTCTTCTTTGCGTCGGCAAAGAAGACTAACGAGAAGAAAGCCGACCCTGCCGGGAGCAGAGCAATAAGGCTGTTCAGCCTCGGTGGTTGTGTCGTACGGCCCGGAGTGTTGGCTGGCCTTTGCCATACCGGCTTTGAGGGCATCGCAAATGCATGATCCAATGGTCACGTGGTGGTGCCCCTGATCGCTTTGCCCGGTGCGCGTTCGACCATCTGCCGATACCGGCGCGGACCATCACGACACATCGCCTGCCAATGGTTTCGTGGTGGGGCGGGCGCGGTGGTCAGGGCCTTGGGTATATCAAGCCGGTGCCACCGCGCCCACGACGGAACCGGTGCGCCTGCAACTTCGTGGCCGGCCACGCCGCGAGCGACAGACGGCTTGAAGCAAGTGGTGCCTGCTACCGGGGGCCTCACCACGCATCCCGGAAGCTGGCAGGATCGTGGCCAGTCAAGCCGGTACCGGCAGAAGCCCGCAGAACCGCTGGCCATACGACGAAACCAGCACCCCTAGCACCCGCGATTGCTCTGCCCCCGGCAGGGTCGGCTTTCTTCTCGTTAGTCTTCTTTGCCGACGCAAAGAAGAGTGACCGGCAGCCCCCGCAGGGGGATGTCGTATGGCTCTTGGGTACAAAAACCGTCACCGTTCATATAAACACCAGCCAACACAGCAAAAGCCAACTGGTCACCCCCCCCTTTCAAATCTCCAAATACCTCTCCACCAACCTAGCCCAATAAGCCGCCCCAACCGTCAAATTCTCATCATTAAAATCATACCCAGCGTTATGCAGCAAAGGCTGCCCCGCCCCATTCCCCATCCGCACAAAACACCCCGGCCGCTGCTGCAGGAAGTAAGCAAAATCCTCGCTCCCGGCGATCAGCGGGAAATTCGCCACCACCTTGTCGGATCCCACCAGTTCCTCAGCCACCTGGCGGGCGAACTCGGTCTCGCGCTCACTGTTGATCAGCACCGGGTAGCCCCGGATGTAATCAATCTCCACGGTCGCGCCATAACCCTCCACATGCGAGGTCACCAGCCGCCGGATACGATCCTCCAGCGTGCGCCGCACATCGGGGCTGAACGAGCGCACGCTCAACTCCAGCTTGGCGCTCTCGGGGATCACATTGGGCGCATGCCCGGCATGCAACGTGCCGATGGTGACCACGGCGGTTTCGTTCGGGTCGATATTGCGCGACACGATGCTCTGCAGCGCCATCACCAGGCTGCCGGCAACCAGGATCGGGTCGATCGACTGGTGCGGGCGGGCCGCGTGGCCGCCCTTGCCGCGGATGGTGATGGCGACCGTATCGCAGGCCGCCATGAAGGGGCCGGCGCGGAACATGAAGGTGCCGGCTTCCACGCCGGGATGGTTGTGCAACCCGAAGATCGCGTCGCAGGGAAAGCGCTCGAACAGGCCGTCGGCGAGCATGCGCTCGGCGCCGCCGCCGGCGCCGATTTCCTCGGCGGGCTGGAAGATCAGGTTGACGGTGCCGTTGAAGTTGCGTGTGCGGGCCAGCTGGCGCGCCGCGCCGAGCAGCACGGTGGTGTGGCCGTCGTGGCCGCAGGCGTGCATCTTGCCGGCGTGGATGCTGGCGTACGCCAGGCCGGTGCGCTCATGAATGGGCAGCGCGTCCATGTCGGCGCGCACGCCGATGCTGCGCGGACCGTCGCCCTGGCGCAGCGTGCCGACCACGCCGGTGCCGCCAACGCTGCGCGTCACCGCGTAGCCCCAGCCTTCAAGCTGGGTGGCGACCAGCTCGGCGGTGCACACTTCGTCGAAGGCGAGCTCGGGATGCTGGTGGATGCTGTGGCGGATGGCTTCCAGCTCGGCGCGGCTGTCGACGGTGTCGGCCAGTTCACAGAATCGGGAGGCACGGGAAGTGGAGGTAGCGGCGGCGGCGGGTCGGGTCGCGTGCGAGTCGGCAAGAAGTGACTCGATCAGTTCGGGGGCGTGTTCTGACATGGCAGTACTCTTTTTCTCGATGCCCCTTTGCGAGGCGTAGGGCGTATAGAAAACAGTATTTCACGCTGGGCGCAGAGCGCAAACGGTTTAACCCTTTGTAGCGAAATCAGGGTAACAACTGTTGCGAACGGGGAACGTTCTCGCGTTCGTTGGGATCATGGGGAGATTTGCGGCCGTGGAGGCAGGTGTCGATAGCGGTACAGGCGGCAGGCACGACGCTGGATCTGCGTTGTCGTGCTCCCCTCTCCCGCGCGCGAGAGGGGTTGGGGGAGAGAGCGGGCGCTCGATACGCCGGCGTGCTGGAAAACACCACGGGCTTCGCTTTGCGTGGCTCCTAGCTAAGCCACCCCTCTCCCCAGCCCTCTCCCCATGAGGGGAGAGGGAGCGACAGCCGTCGTCATGGCGCGCGGTTTTGCCCGCCCCTACGCGTAGGCCACCACCGTCTGGCCCTGCTCGCCCAGGCCGTCGATGCCCAGGCGCATGGTGTCGCCCGCCTTGAGGAAGCGCGGCGGCTTGAAGCCCATGCCCACGCCCGGCGGCGTGCCGGTGCAGATCAGGTCGCCGGGGTGCAGCGTCATGAAGCGGCTGACGTAGCTCACCAGCGTGGCCACATCGAACACCATGGTGGCGGTGCTGCCCTTCTGCACGCGCTGGCCGTTAACGTCCAGCCACAAGCCCAGCGCCTGCGGGTCGGCCACTTCGTCGCGCGTGACCAGCCACGGGCCGACCGGGCAGAAGGTGTCGCAGCCCTTGCCCTTGTCCCAGGTGCCGCCGCGCTCGATCTGGAATTCGCGCTCGGAGACGTCGTTCACCACGCAATAGCCGGCCACGTGCGAGAGCGCATCGGCGAGCGCGACGTTGCGTGCCACTTTGCCGATCACCACGCCAAGCTCCACTTCCCAGTCGGTCTTCTCGGAGCCGCGCGGCAGCATCACCGCGTCGTTGGGCCCGTTGAGCGAGCTGTTGGCTTTCAGGAAGACGATGGGCTCGGCCGGCAACGCCATGCCCGCCTCGGCGGCGTGGTCGGCGTAGTTCAGGCCGATCGCCACGATCTTGCCGATGCCGGTCCAGGGCACGCCGAAGCGCTCGGCCTGCACCACCGGCAGCGTGGCCGGGTCCAGCTTGGCCAGGCGCGCCAGCGCTTCGGCCGACAACGCCTGCGGCCCGAGGCCGTCCAGCACGCCGGACAGGTCGCGCACGCGGCCTTCGGCATCGATCAGACCCGGGCGTTCCGCGCCCGGCTTACCCACACGTACTAGTTTCATCGTTTCCCCTTGGCTTCGGTGGCGATGTGGCCGGCGGGCTCGGAAAGGGTCCGCGCGACCACGGTCAGGACTTCTTTTGCAGTGTTCTCGGAATGCTGGCGCAGCACCTGCGCCAGCCGCGGCCGGCCCGGTTCGCGCAGCGCGGCCATGATGGCCTCGTGCTCCTCGTGCGACTCCTGCCAGCGCAGCATATCCGCATTGGCGGCGCCGCGCGCGCGGTGGACCTTGCTCATCAGCATGGCGTAGATGCCAGCCAGCACGAGGTTGGCCGCGCCGTCGATGATCAACTGGTGGATTTCCTGGTTGGTGCGGAAGTACTCGGTGCGACGCCCGGCGGCGTGAGCCTCCAGCATGGCCTGGTGCTTGCGTTCCAGCCGCGCCATGGCCACCTCGGACAGGCGCGCCGCCGCGAGTTCGCCGGCGGTGGCCTCCAGCCCGTGCAGCGTCTCGAAGGTGGAGCGCAGCTCATCCAGATCGAGCGGGGCCACGCGGTAGCCGATGTACTGCCGATGCAGCACCAGGCCTTCGGACACCAGCACCTTGAGCGCCTCGCGCAGCGGCGTCTTGGAGACGTCGAACATCTCGCAAAAGGCGCGCTCGTCGATGCGCGCGCCGGGGGGCAGCTCGCCCTCCTCGATCATGGTGCGCAGCCGCGCGGCGATTTCGGCCGACATGCCGAGGGTGCGCAGGCGGGTGGATTTAGGAAGCGTTTGAGTCACAGACATCACCGAGATGGGGAACATGCACCACAAGAAGGCTAACACATCCCAAAATTGTTCGTTCGCATAACAATAAAATCAATGACTTACGAGAGTTGTAATTACAGATTACGTATCCTATACTCCGTCCCAGTTGCGCGACACACAACACAAACCGCCTAACATTCCCCCAAAGGAGACAAGCGTCATGCAAACGACAAGCCGGGCTGCAGCGCTAACGGAGACGAAGAGCTCCGTGCGCTGGAAGATTTTCCTGATGATGTTGTTCCTCATCGCCATCAACTACATCGACCGGGCCTCGCTCTCGGTCGCGATGCCGCTGATCGCCAAGGAGTTCGATCTCAGCCCCACCATGCAGGGGCTGATCCTCAGCTCTTTCTTCTGGACCTACGCGGTCATGCAGATTCCCGGCGGCATGCTGGCGGACAAGTACAAGCCGCGCATCGTGATCGCCACCGCCACTGTCTTCTGGGGTGCGTTCCAGGCTCTGGCAGCCGTGTGCACCAGCGCCGGCGCGCTGTTGCTGACCCGGCTCGGGCTGGGCGCGGCCGAGGCGCCGATCTACCCGGCCGGCGGCAAGCTCAATGCGATCTGGATGACGCAGAACGAACGCGGCCGCGGCGCCACCCTGCTGGACGGCGGCGCGCCGCTGGGTGCGGCGCTCGGCGCCATCATCATCACCTGGCTGATCACCGCGCTGGGTTCCTGGCGCCTGGCCTTCGTGGTCGCTGGCGTGGGCACCGTGCTGGCCGGCATGCTGGCGTGGTACTACGTGCGCAACTCGCCGCGCGAGCACCGTGGCGTCAATGAGCTGGAAGCGAGCTATATCGAAGCCGCGCAAGCCAGCGAGCACCGCGCCGAGCCGGCCAACCTGTCGGGCCGCTCGCTCGACTTCCTCAAGTACCGCTCCGTGTGGTGCATGGCGACCGGCTGGATGTGCTTCAACAGCGTCTTCTACGGCCTGCTGACGTGGATGCCCAACTACCTGAACAAGGTGCACGGCTTCGACATCAAGCAGATGGGCGGCGCCAGCTTCATCATCTTCTTCTCGGGCTTTATCGGTGAACTCATCGGCGGCTGGATCGCCGACAAGTGGAAGGCCGCGGGCGGCGCGCCCAACCTGGTGATGCGCACCCTGTTCGGCATCGCCGCCGTGGTGGCTACCGTGTCGATCTTCTCGGTGGCGTACGTGAAGGATCCGGTGGTGGTGGTTGCCCTGCTCTCCTCCACGCTGTTCTTCCTGCGCTGGTGCGGCCTGTACTGGTGCATCCCGTCCATCCTCGGCACCCGCAACAAGGTGGGCGTGCTGGGCGGCATCATGAACCTGGGCGGCAATATCGGCGGCATCACCGTGCCCATCATCGTCGGCATGATCGTGCAGTTCACCGGCTCGTACTTCCTGGCGCTGATGTTCTTTGCCGCCGCCGGCGTGGGCCTGCTGATCTCCTCGACCGCGATCGACTACGAGAAGAAGCTGCCGGTCTGAGCGCAGCGCGACCTCCACAGCTAGCCATACAGTCGCACGCGCCGCGCCGGCACACGCCGGCAGCGGCGCGGCATCTCCTAAAGAGCATTACCCCATGACCAAACGCACCCTCCTCGGCATGCTCACGCCGTCGTCCAATACCGCGCTGGAACCCATCACCAGCGCGATGGTGAGCGGCCTGCCCAATGTCAGCGCGCATTTCTCGCGCTTCACCGTTACCGAGATCTCGCTGCGCGACCAGGCGCTGGGCCAGTTCGATCTCGACAAGATCATCGGCGCCGCCAAATTGCTGGCCGACGCGCGCGTGGACGTGATCGCATGGAACGGCACCTCTTCCGGCTGGCTCGGCTTCGAGAAAGACCAGGCGCTGTGCCGGCAGATCACCGAGGCAACCGGCATTCCCGCCACCACCTCGGTGCTGGCGCTGAACGAAATCCTGGAAAAGACCGGCGCGCACGATTTCGGCCTGGTCACGCCCTATCTCGACGATGTGCAGCAACGCATCGTGCAGAACTACAAGCGCAACGGCTTTAGCTGCACGGCGGAGCGCCACCTCGACCTGCACGTGAACTACAGCTTCGCCGAGGTGGAAGAAGACACCATCCGCCGCATGGTGCGCGAAGTGGCGCAGCACAAGCCGTCTGCCATCACCACGTTCTGCACCAACTTGCGCGCGGCGCACCTGGTGCAAGCGCTGGAAGCCGAGACCGGCATCCCCGTCTACGACACCATCTCCACCGTGGTGTGGAAATCGCTGCGGCTGGCTGGCGTGGATACGCGCGCGCTGCGCGGCTGGGGCCGCTTGTTTGCCGAAGTGGAATGAAGGAGCAGGGCGCATGAACACCGAACTTGATCTTGTCATCCGCAACGCCGAAGTGGTCACCGCCTCAGACCGCTTCACCTGCGACATCGGCGTGCGCGACGGCCGCATCGCCATGCTGGGCCATGACCTGCCGCGCGCCGCGCGCGAGATGGATGCCACCGGCCTGCTGGCGCTGCCGGGCGGCGTGGATGGCCACGTCCACCTGGACCAGCCCATGCCCGACGGCATGCGCATGGCGGATGATTTTTTCACCGGCACGCGCGCTGCCGTGTGCGGTGGCACCACCACGGTGATCCCGTTCGCGGCGCAGGAAAAGGGCGGCTCGCTCAAGGCAGCTGTGGCGGACTACCATCGCCGCGCCGAAGGCCGTGCGGTGGCGGACTACGGCTTCCACCTGATCGTGGCGGACCCCACGCCGGATGTCTTGCAGAATGAATTGCCCGAACTGATTCGCAAGGGCTACACCTCGTTCAAGGTCTACATGACCTACGACGATCTGAAGCTATCCGACCGCGAGATGCTGGACGTGCTCGACGTGGCCAAGCAAAACGATGCGCTGGTGATGGTGCATGCCGAGAACGCGGATTGCATCTCGTGGCTCACTGAAAAACTGGTCGGGGAAGGGCGCATCTCGCCGCGCTTCCACGGCATGGCCCGGCCTGCGCTGGTGGAACGCGAAGCCACGCATCGCGCTATCACCTTTGCCGAGCTGGTCGACGTGCCGATCCTGATCGTGCATGTTTCCGGCAAGGAGGCGATCGAGCAGATTCGCTGGGCACAGGGCAGGGGGCTGCCGATCCTGGCCGAGACCTGCCCGCAGTACCTGTACCTGACTGCCGAGGATATGGGCTTGCCTGGCGATGATGGCTACGAAGGCGCCAAGTGCGTGTGCAGCCCGCCGCCGCGCGATCCGGAGAATCAGGCTGCTGTCTGGCGTGCGCTGACCAATGGCGTGTTCAGCGTGTTTTCCTCGGACCATGCGCCGTTCAACTATGACGATCCGCAAGGCAAGAAGCTGGGCGGCACGGCCCAGCCGTTTGACCACATTCCCAATGGCGTGCCCGGGATCGAGACGCGCTTGCCGCTGTTGTTCAACGGCATCGCGCAAGGCCGGCTTTCGTTGCATCAGTTTGTCGAGCTGACTTCGTACCGGCCGGCGCGGCTCTATGGCTTGTATCCGCGCAAGGGAACCATCGCTGTTGGCGCGGATGCCGATATTGCGTTGTGGGATCCATCGCGGAAGGTGCGGATTGCTAATAGCGATTTGCATCATGCGGTGGATTACACGCCTTATGAGGGGATTGAAGTTACCGGGTGGCCGGTGCATTGCTTCTCGCGGGGGGAGTTGCTGGTGGAGGATGGGAGGTATCTGGAGCCGGTTCCGGGGCGGGGGAGGTTCTTGCCTGCGGGCGCGCCGTCGTTGGTTTGAGGCTTGGTGGTTTTGGTTTCGACTTCCACTGCTTAACTTCAAAGTCAGCTTCAAAGTCAGCTTCAAAGGCTCAAAGTCAAAGGCAGTTTCACCACCCCTGCGGGGCGGCGACCTACTTTCTTGTCTTGCCAAGAAAGTAGGCAAAGAAGGCGCGCCGGATGGGGCGACACCCCCTCGTCGTCAGCCAAAAAGAGCGGCCGGGGGCCAAACTCACATCGCCTTAAGGCGATGCTCAAACATGGCCCCCTCTTTTCCGCTCTTTTTGGCTGACGACGAGGCGCCCCATACGGCCTGGTACGCCTTTACGGCTCGCTTCGCATCGCTTGGTGGGCGGCCCCTGGGGGCCGGTTAGCGTGTCATTTTTTCCGGACGTGATCATGCGTATTCTTGTTGTTAATCCTAATATTTCCGAGAGCGTTACCGAGCTGATTCGCGCGGAGGCTTTGCGTACGGCTTCGCCGGGGACTTCGCTGACGATGGCGACGGCGCAGTTTGGCGTGGCTTATATCGAGACGCGTTTCGAGGCGCTGGTGGGGGGCTACGCTACGGCTTGCGTGGCGGCGGAGCATCAGGGGCAGTTCGATGGCCTGGTGGTGGCTGCGTTTGGCGATCCTGGGCTGGCGGGGTTGAAGGAGCTGTTCAATGTGCCGGTGGTGGGCATGACAGAGGCGGCGCTGGCCAGCGCCTGCCTGCTTGGGCAGCGTTTTTCCATCATTGCGATTTCGCATCGGATCGAGGCCTGGTACCGCGAGTGCGTGGCGGCTAACGGGCTGACCTCGCGGCTGGCCAGCGTGCGTTCGCTGCAGCAGCCGCTGCGCGATATCGGCAGCGTGCAGGAGGATCATGCGGCGCGGCTGGAGGAACTCAGCCTGAAGGCAGTGCGCGAGGATGGTGCGGACGTGATCATCGTGGCCGGCGCGCCGCTGGCCGGGCTGGCGCGTACGCTCAAGGACCGGATTCCGGTGCCGGTGGTGGATGGCGTGTCCAGCGCGATCCGGCATTGCGAGAGCTTGATTGCGCTGGCGCCCACTGGCGCGGCGCAAGGCAGCTTCGCGCGCCCGCCGCACAAGCCGAATCGCGGCTTGCCGCCGACGCTGGCGGCGATGCTGGACTAAGTTGCGCGGCCGGGCGCAGGCCGTCTCTTATAATCTCCCGGCTTGGCATTTCGATGCGATCTCCGGAGAGAATACCTTGCGACAAGCCCTGTTGATCGTCGACGTTCAGCCCACCTTCTCGCCGCCACAATGGCTGATCGATGGCCTGTTGCCACTGATCGGCCAGATGCCTTCGGTAGCAACCGTGGAGCACCATGACGAAGCGCGCACGCCGTTCATGCGCCAGCTCGGCTGGGCGCCCGGCACGGGCGACCAGTCCCTCATACCGGCGGATCGCGTGTTCGTGAAGCATGGCTACCTGCCGTGCGCCGAGGCAATTGCGTATCTGCGTGAGCTGGCGCCAGAACGTGTGCTTGTTGCCGGCATCCAGACCGAGACCTGCGTGCTGGCAGCGGGCTTCGCGCTGTTCGATGCGGGCCTGCAGCCCACGCTGATCTCCGATCTCACCGTCGGGTCGTCTCTCGATCCTTCCGGTGCGCTGGGAGAGACGCTGTGGCGGCATCATTTCGGCAGCGTGGTGACGCGCGCCGACATCATTGGGCAGGCCTGACGCCACACTCAGGCGGCCACTCGCAAACCCAGTTCGCCCAGGCTTGCGCGCAGCGCTTGCTTGAGCGGCGTGCGCGGCAGCTCGCCCACCAGGGCTTCCAGCGCCGTGCCATCGAGCGCATGTGGCATCTTCCACAAGTAAGCCATCTCGGCCAGCTCGCGCCACATGGGCACCACCGCGCCGCCTGCGCGGATCAGCCACCATGGCATGCCGCCCACGCGCGGTGCGTGCGCCATGCCGCTGGCTTCGGCCAGCGCGCTCACCAGTTCATCGCCCGTTAGCGTATGCCCCGCGAAATGCAGCACGGCATGGCCGCGCAGATCGGCGTGACGGCCTGCCACCGCAACGAAGGCCTGCGCCAGGTCGGGCAGGTAGGCCCAGGCATGCGCGCGGTCGCGCGGGCCGGGATAGACCACCTTGCCTTGATCGAGCGACTTGGCGATCGCCAGGTCCATCCATGCGCCGCGCCCCGGGCCGCCGAAGAAATCGCCCGCGCGCAGGATCACGCTGCGCAGCCCGGGCGCACGCTCGCGCAGCCCGGCCTCGACGGCGTGGCGGATCTCGCCCTTGCGCGCGCTGGGCCGCTCGGCGGTATCGGGGCGCAGCAGCGGCGGCATCGACTCGCCGAAGTTGTAGACGTTGCCGGGATAGAGCAGCAAGGCGTCCAGCGCTTGCGCCACCTCCATGCCGCTGCGCGCCAGTGCTTCGGCGTGCTGCTCCCATTCGGTATAGACCGGGTTGAGCGCGTTCACCACCACGCTGGCGCCGCGCGCGGCGGCGAGCAGTTGCGCGGTGTCGGCCACATCGATAGCCAGGCTGCGCACGTTGTGCGCTGCCGTGCCCGCCAGCGGACGGCGTGCCTGCGCCAGCACCGTCCAGCCGGCCGCCGCGAAGGCATCCACCAGGGTGCGGCCTAGACGGCCGTTGGCGCCAAGTATCAATACGGTGTCGCGCATCATGTTCTCCTGCATCACGTTCTCCTTGCGGTATCGCCTGAAGACCATTGTGGGCAATCCTTCGCTACGCCACAATTGCATGAATATGCAACACGCGAATTCATTTTTGAATATAACGCCAGGCAAGGAGCGATGGAGAAAATGGCCGAAGCATTCGACTGGACGCTGATGCGCTCCTTCCTGGCCGTGATGGAGGCCGGCAGCCTGCTGGGCGCGGCGCGCCAGCTTTCCAGCAGCCAGCCCACGCTGGGGCGCCACGTGGCGCAACTGGAGGCGCAGCTCGGCGTGCCGCTGTTCGAGCGCACCGGCCACGGCCTGCAGCCGACAGAGGCTGCGCGCGCCATCGCCGGGCATGCGCGGGTGATGCAGCAGGGCGCGGACGCGGTCGCGCGCACGCTCGCGCGCGACCAGGCGGGCATTGCGGGGACGGTGCGCATCTCCGCGAGCCGCGCGGTGGCCAGCTACCTGCTGCCGCCGCTGCTGGCAGACCTGCGCCTGCGCGAGCCGCAACTCGCCATCGAAGTGGTGTCGTCCAACGCCGTCAGCAACCTGCTGCGGCGCGAGGCCGATATCGCCATCCGCATGGTGCGGCCGGTGCAGGCATCGTTGATCGCGCGCAAGGTGGCGTCCGTGGCGCTATGTGCCTGCGCCCACGAGGACTACCTGCGGCGCAAGGGCGTGCCGCGCACGGCGCAGGACCTGCCGCGCTTCGACCTGATCGGCTATGACGGCGACGACACGATCCTGCGCGGCTTTCGCGCCATGGGCGTGGAGATCACGCGCGAGGCGTTCGCGGTGCGCAGCGATGACGATATCGTGCTGTGGCAGTCGATCCGCGCCGGCCTGGGCGTGGGCTTTGCGGCGCGCTATATCGCCGCCGGCGATGCGCGCGTGCGCACGGTGCTGCCCGCGCTGTCCATTCCACCACTGCCGGTCTGGCTCACCGTGCACCGGGAAATCCGCGGCAGCGCGCGTATCCGCGCGGTCTACGATTTTCTGGCCAGCGCCATTCCCGCCGCGCTGGCGGCGCCGTGAGCGCACGTTCTCAACGCCCTACGCGTCCAGCCTGACATGCTCCGCCAGGTGGCTGACCACGGTGGCGATGCGCCGCAGATGCCGGGACTCCGGATGTGTCAGCAGCCACAGGTCGGTGTCGCACTCGTCCAGCGTGCCGGTGAGCGCCACCAGCTTGCCGCTGCGCCGCCCGATCATCAGCGAAACAATGCCGGCGCCGAGCCCTGCCTCGACGCCTTCCAGCACGCCGGCGATGCTGTTGACGCGGTACTGCGGCACCACGCGCGGCAGGTGCTTGCGGCGCCAGCGCACCGACGGGTGATCGGGCATGGCCTCGTCCGGCGCGATCCACGGCAGTGTGGCCAGCGCGGCAAGGTCGACGGCGCCGCCGTGCCCGGGGATCGCGATGCCGGCCGCCTCCACCAACTCCCGCGCCGCGAACACCGCCACGCGCAAGGGGCCGAGGCACTTGCCGATCAGGTGATCGGGTGGATGGCGCGTGGCGCGCACGGCGATGTCGGCGTCGCGCCGGGTCAGGCTGACCAGCTCATTGGTGGCGATCAGCTCGAAGCTCAGCCCGGGATGCTTGCGCCCGAGCGGCGCCAGTGCCGGCAGCACCATGCCATGCAGCACGGTATCGGTGGTGGTGATGCGCACCAGGCCCGACACCGTGCCGGCCGACACCGAGGCATGCGCGCGCGCCGCCTCCAGCTCGGCCTCGATGCGTTCGGCATGCTGTGCGAACTGCTGGGCAAGTTCGGTCGGCAGGTAGCCCGCGCGGCTGCGCTCGAACAGGCGCCGCCCCAGCCCTTTCTCGATGCGCTGCAGCGCGCGGAACACGGTGGAGGCATCAAGCCCGAGCCGGCGCCCGGCTTCGGCCAGCGTGGCGCAACGCACCAATGCCAGCACCACGTCGAGATCGGGGGAAGAGAGTTGGTAGGGTATGTTCATTGCAGATTTGCAGCCATAGCTTGCGTCAGTGCGCATTGTGATTGCGCTTTCGCAATCCTAGACTGCCTGCACTGCCACCACAAGGCGTGGCGGCAAACCCTGAAAAACCGAACCCAAAACAGCGAGGACTACCCGATGAAGCTCTACTACTCCCCTGGCGCTTGCTCCCTGGCCGTGCATATCGCACTGCGCGAAGCCGGCCTGCCGTTTTCGCTCGCCAAGGTCGACCTGGCCCGGCACAAGCTGAGCGAGCCGGAAAACGGCAGCGACGACTTCTACGCGGTGAGCCCGCGCGGCTACGTGCCGATGCTGCAACTGGACGATGGCTCGCGCCACACCGAAGCCGCATCGCTGCTGCAATACGTGGCGGACCTCGCCCCGGGCAAGGCGCTGCTGCCGGCGGCCGGCACCCAGGCGCGCCTGGAAGCGGTGGGCTGGCTGACGCTGGTCTCCACCGAGCTGCACAAGGTCTTCAGCCCGTGGCTGTGGCACAAGGAAACCGCGCAGAGCACACGCGAGGATTGCCTGGCCAAGGTGGCCCTGCGCTTCGCCGAGCTGGACCGGCACCTGGCCACGCGCGACTACTTGTGCGGCACGCAGTTCACCGTGGCCGACGCCTACTGCTTCGCCGTCGCCAACTGGGCCAATATGCTGCACATGCCGCTCAACCCTTACCCCGCGCTGCAGGCCTACCTGTCGCGCGTGGCCGCGCGGCCGAAGGTGCACGAGGCGCTGGTGGCCGAGGGGCTGGCGCGCGATTGATCGTGCAACCGGTGCCGGGCGTCAGGCTGCCGTTGTGGTGACGGGCGGCAGCCTGTAGTTGTCCTGGCTAAGCAGGTCCAGCCCGCACTCCAGCGTGGAGACCCAGTCGATGAACTGCGCCACCATCACCTTGCCGCGAAACGACGGGCCGTGCTGCGGCACGATCCACTCGATATCCAGCCCGCGCGCCATGTTGGCCCACAGCCGGCAGGCGCGGTTGCCGCTCATGTAGCGCTGGTGGAAGGGCAGCATGGCGCGGGTGTGCGCGGCAAAATCGCTCACCACCGCGCCGGCTTCCCGCGCGCTGGTCATGGCCGCGCCCAGGTCGCCGGAGAACAGGATCTTGCTGATGGGATCGTAGAACTGGAAGTTGCCCTCCGAGTGCAGGAAATGCGCCGGCACCGCCAGCAACGTGCAGTTGCCCAGCGCGATCGGCATGCCGGCATCGGGGATGGTGACGATGCGCCCTTGCGTCTTGCCCGCCTGGCAGAAATGCGGCAAGAACCGCGCCCAGACGCGCGAGATCAGGATGCGGCTATCGGAGGCGGTCAGCCAGCGCCCGACCGAGGCCACGATATCCGGATCGGCGTGCGACGCCAGCACGTAGTCGAGCTGCTTGGGCGGAAAGTAGCGGCTGATGGCGAGGTACAGCTCGCCGTAGGTCATGTGCCCGCCAGGATCGATCAGCGCGCCGTGGCCGGCGTCGACGATCAGGAACTGGTTGGTCTGCACCACCTCGCCGTGCTCCTCCTCGACCAGGTCCGAAAACAGCAGGCAGGTGTGCCCGCCGGCATCGTATAGCGTGATGGCCATCGTCTGTCTCTCCCCAAAGCGGCGAAAGTAGCGATGGCGGCGCCCCGGCGGCTTGACGCTGGTCAAGAAGCCAGCGAATCGTGCGCCGATGCCATGGGCGCGGCCACGTTGAAGGGCAGTGTGCGCGGCGCCACCTGGGCGCTTGGCGGCTGGCAGGCGGTGTGCCTGGCCGGGATCGGCTTTACCGCGCTCAACCTGGTGGCGCACGGCTTCACGGCTGCGAAGCCGTGCGGTGCCGATGGCAGCTTAGTAGCCCGGCGGCTTAGCGCGCGCCGTCCAGCAGTTGCTCGATCTTGCTCACGAACTGCTTGTCGTCGGGCTTGGTCATGCTGTTATAGCTGCCCACCACCTGGCCGTTGCGGTCGATCACGTACTTGTAGAAATTCCACTTGGGCGTGGTGCCGGACTGCTTGGCCAGCAGCGCGTACATGGGATTGGCATCGCTGCCGCGCACGTGCGACTTGCCCAGCATCGGGAATTTCACGCCATAGGTGTTGTAGCAAAAGTCGGCGATCTCCTTGGAGGAGCCCGGCTCCTGCGAAAAGTCGTTGGACGGGAAGCCCAGCACCACCAGCCCGCGTTCGCGGTACTTGGCGTACAGCGCCTCCAGCCCTTCGTATTGCGGGGTAAAGCCGCAATAGCTGGCGGTATTGACCACCACTACGACCTTGCCGGCGTACTGGCAGAGGTTTTGCGGCGCTTCGTCCTGCAGGCGGGGGAACTTGAAGTTGAGCGAGGCCGGGCAGGCGCCGGCCGGCTTGGCGGCGGTGGCTGCCGGGGTATCGGCGGCTTGCGCAAGACGCGGCGCGGCGACAACAGCGGCGGCAGCGGCCAGGACCAACGCGCCGGACAAGGCGATGCGTTGCAGGGCGCGTGAGCGCTGTTCGGGAAGGCTGCGCATGTAGGAAACTCCGGAGATGGTCTATCCGTAGTTTACGCCGTTGGGCGTGAAATGGATGCGCAAGCCTCCTCCCGCTTACTCCATGGCCAGCGTGGCCGCGTGCTCGGTCACGCTGCTGCGCAACTCCACGTCCGGCATGCGGCGCACGATCACCAGCGCCAGCAGGGCGGCCACGGTGCCCACGGCAAAAATCAACCGGAAGCCCGACTCCACGCCGCCCGTCAGCACGTCCCGCACTGCGGGAGAGAGATGGGCCAGCGCCTCGCTGCCGTGGCGCAGCGCGCCCAGGTCCAGCGCCTGCGTCACGCCGGAAGCGTGCAGGGCATGGCGGAATTCCAGCGTCAGCAAGGTGCCGGCCAGCGCGCCGCCAAAGGCGCTGCCAAGCGAGCGCAGCACCAGCAGCGCGCCGGTGCCGGCGCCGGTATCGCGGCGCTCCAGCACGTTCTGCACCGTCATCAAGGTGCCGACCATGGTCATGCCCAGCCCCACGCCGGCCACCATCATGGCCAGCAAGACCAGCGCCAGCGGCGTGGACGGCGAAACCGCCACGAGCGCCAGCAAGCCCAGCGCCGCGGCAATGAATCCGCCGGTCAGGATGCCGCGCATCCGCCCCAGGCGCGGCGCCAGCCCGGCCACGATGAAATTGCCCGCCACGGTGGAGAGCAGGAACGGCACCACCAGCAAACCGGACTCCGACGCATCGGCGCCGCGCACCAGCTGGAAATGCAGCGGCAGCGCGAAGATGCACAAGAAGATATTCAGCGCAGCCATCGCGGACGCCGCCACGCCCAGCACATAAGCGCGGTTGCGGAACAGCCGCGGCGGCAGCATCGGGTCGCCCGCGCGGCGCTCCTGCCAGACCAGCGCGGTCACCGCCACCAAGGCCAGCAGCGCCAGGCCAGCGATCTCCGGCGAGATCCAGTCGTAGACATCGCCCCCCCAGCTCATCGCCAGCAGGAAGGCCACAATGGAAACCGTCAGCAGCAGCGCGCCGCCCCAGTCCACCCGCGCCGAGCCGCCACGCACCTGCAACTGGCTCAAGCCCCGATAGCACATGAACATGGCCAGCAACCCCAGCGGCACATTGATCCAGAACAGCCAGCGCCACGACAGATGATCTGAAGTCCAGCCCCCCACCAGCGGGCCGGCAATGGAAGCCACCGCCCACACGGTCGCCAGGTAACCCTGGTAACGCCCACGCTGGCGCGGCGCCACCACATCCGCAATCGCCGCCTGCGCCAGCGACATCAAGCCGCCACCGCCAATGCCTTGCAGCGCACGGAACAGGATCAGCTGCTCCAGCGTAGCCGCCATCGCGCACGCCACCGAGGCCAGGATGAACAGCGCGATCGCCAGCATCAGCAGCCGGCGCCGGCCATAGGTATCCGACAACTTGCCGTACAAGGGCGTGGAAACGGTGGAAGTGATCAGGTAGGCCGTCACGATCCACGACAAATGGCCAAACCCGTTCAGGTCATTGGCAATCGCCGGCACCGCCGGAATCACCACGGTCTGGTCCAGCGCGGACAGCAAGATGCAAAGGATGATCCCGCCGATCACGCGCATGATGGCCTGGTGGCTCAGGGCAGGGGTAGCAACCGCAGAAGAAGCAGATGAAGCAGAAGTGGAGGAAGACATCGGAGGCAGCAGGGCGCGTAGTCATAAGCAACCAACGTTGCGCCCAACCGCCAACAAACCACCTCGTTTGTCAGCCTATATCGGGGAACATGGCCACAAAATTGAAATCAACCGATTGGACGCGTACCCAGCGCTGCGCGAATCGAGAACTGCCACGAGCTGGCAGATGCCGCCTGCACGGCCCGGGCGGGCCTAATTCAGTGAATGCATAATTATATGCGGATACCAAATATGGAGTGCGGCACTAAGTTGGTTTCTGATGCGGCGCAAACGCGCCTTTTGCCTGAACGTGCGTACTTCTGTTCAGTACGAGCGGCCATCTGCCAGCAAGCCGACACGAAGCAAAATACGGAATTTTGTGGTTTTTTTGTTGCCGCAGGGACGGGAGCGTACCCAATACAGCGGGGCCAGATTGGGCTGGCCCCAACAAGCCACCCGTCACACGCAGCGAAGCGAGACGTGAAGATGTGCCAAGACCGTATGGGGCGCCTTCCTAGCCTGCCCTTTTGGGAGACAGGAAAACAGGCCGGCGCCCCGCAGGGGTCATGAAACTGCCTTTGACTTTAAGCTTGTGACCTTAAGCCCTTGAACCTGCGGTAAATCAGCTTCCATTTACCAGGAATCACCGGGGCAATGAGATCAGAGCTTGGGATGGGGCGTCCCGCTAATGTAGTGCTCCAGTTGATCGATGATAAATTTCTGCTCGGAAATAATATCCTTGACCAGGTCCCCGATCGACAACATGCCCACCAGGGCATCGCCGTCCATCACCGGCAAGTGCCTCAACCGATGCTGCGTCATCAACGCCATGCACTCATCGGTACTCTGATCCCCGCGCACATAAATCACCGCCGACGTCATGATGTCGCGAACAAAGGTCTCCCGGGAAGTCCGCTGCATCAGGATCACCTTCCGCGCATAATCCCGCTCGCTCAAAATACCAACGATATCGCCGCGTTCGATCACCAATAACGCGCCAATGCCTTTTTCCGCCATCAGTTGCAGCGCAGCATAAACCGTGGCGCCAGGGGGAATGCTGTAGATAGCCTGAGTCGGTTTGGACTCAAGAACCTGTCGTGCAGTTTTCATCACCCACTCCTTGTTCGATCCCAACGGATTGCAACACGACCCGCGCAAAGGCGGGAGCGCCTGGCAGGGCACCTGCGCACCGCGCCGCTGCCTATCGCCTTCAGATTAGCACCACGCGCGCACGCCTTACAGGGTGACGCACACGAATCTTTGCAAAAAAACCAAGCCGCTGAAAAGCACTGCGCAAACCCGCCGGCAAGCGCTATAAAGGAAAGGGAGCGCGCCACCTGGCGCGCAATGCGCAGGAGGGCCAGCCATGGCCACCGAGTCCGTTGCCGGCAAGCGCGTCATCGTGCTCTTCGACGACAGCCGCTGCATCCATTCGCGCCACTGCGTGCTGGACCGCCCGGACGTGTTCGTGCCCGGCGTGCAGGGCGAGTGGATCCACCCCGACAACGCCAGCGCCGAAGAAATCGCGGAGATTGCGCACAACTGCCCATCGGGCGCCATCAGCTACCAGAACGTCGACGATTCCCCCGGCGAGGCGGCGCCGCTGGTCAATGTGGTGCGCGTGCTCGAGAACGGCCCGCTGGCGCTGCGCGCCGCCATCACCATCGATGGCCAGCCCGCCGGCTTTCGCCTGACGTTGTGCCGCTGCGGCGCTTCGCGCAACAAGCCCCTGTGCGACGGCAGCCACGCCAGCGCGGGTTTCGTCGCCACCGGCGAGGCCGCCACCGTAGCATCGGAGCCGCTGGCGCAGCGCGATGGGCCCCTCGATATCCATCCCATCCCCAACGGACCGCTGCGCGTCAAAGGCAATCTTGAAGTCATCAGCGGCACCGGCAGAACCATCACCCGCATGACCGAGGCCTGGTTTTGCCGCTGCGGCCAGTCGGGCAACAAGCCGTTCTGCGACGGCACGCACAAGAAGGTAGGGTTCAGGAGCGACGCGCAGGATCCATAAAATCCATAGGATCCGAAGACAACGGCGCGGCCCCCAGCGCCAGCAGGCAAAGCCGCTCCATCTGCGCCACCCATGCCGCCCGCGAGGACTCGGCAGCCTGCAGCAGCAGGCGATAGCGGCGCGCGCCCCAGACCGCCTCCAGCAGGCTTCGCACCATGGCGGGGTCCGGCGCGCCCGGCAAATCCGGGCATGCCGCCAGCGCGCGCTGCCAGGCCGCGTACAACTCATCGAACACACGGCGGTGATGCTTGGTCTCGGCGATGCGCGCTTCCAGCATGAGCATCTCGTGTTCGAAGCCCTCCAGCGAGGCATCGTCGGCGCCGCAGGTCAGCCGTGCCAGGCGCTGGACGCGCGTGCGCCAGTCCAGCCCGGGTACGGCCGCCACTTCGGCCTCGATGCGCGCCAGCAGCAGCTCGATGGTGTGCCGCACATAGCCGGAGAGCAGCGCCTCCTTGTTAGGGAAGTACTCGTACAGGGTGCCTACGGAGCATCCGGCCTCCAGCGCCACGGCGCGCGTGGTCACGCCGTCCCAGCCACGCGCCCGCCATATCCGAACAAACGCCTCGTAAATGGCATCCACGGTAAAGCGCGCGCGCTGCTGCGACGGGCGTTTCAGCGGCCTGGCAGGCGCTTGCGCCGGCTCGGCCGCGGCACCCGCGTTTCCGAACCCGGCGGCCTGCTTGCGGCGATACATTGGTGGCATCGACCTCGACGGTGAGAAAGGGACAGAAAATGGGACAGACGATGGATCAGACGATGGATCAGACGAAGCACAGCGACCATGGCAGCCACCAAGGCAGTCACAACGACAGCGCCGAACAATCGCTCACGGTCACCCGACTGCTGACACGCAAGCATGCCCTAAATGAAAGCCGGCTGGAAGCGCGCCAGGAACGCACCGACGCCGCCCCCGGCGAAGTCCTGCTGAAGATCGACCGCTTCGCACTCACCACCAACAACATCACCTACGCCGCCTTCGGCGACGCCATGAATTACTGGCAGTTCTTTCCCACCGGGCAACAAGAATGGGGCCATATGCCGGTGTGGGGCTTTGCCGATGTGGTGGACTCCAAGGTGCCCGGCGTGGCGGCGGGCGAGCGCTTCTACGGCTACTTCCCCATCGCCAGCCATATCCGCATGCAGCCCGAACGCGTGACCGAGCGCGGCTTCTACGATGCCATCGAGAACCGCCGGTCCCTGACCTCCGCGTACAACCAGTACACCCGCGTGACCAACGACGCCGCCTACGCACCCGAGCTGGAGAACTACCAGATCCTGTACCGGCCACTGTTCATCACGTCGTTCATGCTGGCCGACTTCCTCGAAGACAACCGCTTCTTCGGCACGACCCGGCTGGTAGTGTCCAGCGCCTCCAGCAAGACCGCCTATGGCACCGCCTTCTGCCTGCGCGACATCCCCGGCATCTCGCTGGCCGCCATTACCTCGGAGCGCAACCGCGCCTTTGTCGAAGGCCTTGGCTGCTACGAGGAAGTGGTCAGCTACGACGGACTGGAAACGCTTAGCACCGACGTGCCCACGCTCTACGTGGACTTCTCCGGCGACGAAGCGCTGCGCGCACGCGTGCACCATCACTTTGGCGACGCGCTGGTGTACGACTGCTTTGCCGGCTCGGCGCAGAACACGGGCTTTTTGCGCGATACCGGCCTGCCCGGGCCCAAGCCCGAGTTCTATTTCGCACCGGTGCAGATCCGCAAGCGCAATGCCGACTGGGGGCCCGAAGGCGTGAACCGGCGCTTCAACGCAGCGCAGCGCGCGTTTATCGATTATGTGAAAGAGCCGGCGAACGGCTGGCTGACGCTGATCGAAGCGCGGGGCTTCGGCGCCGCGCAGGAGAGAATCGCGAGCCTGGTGGCAGGTGGAAGCGAGCCGAAGGCGGGGTACGTGGTGCGGCTCGGTTGAGCGCCGCATGCCTGTTGTTGCCAGTGCGCGGACGGGGCTTGCACGCGAGTGGCCGCGCCGGGCTCCTCGCTGACGAAAGCCCGGCGAGCCTGACTGCCAGTGTGTATGATCAAACGAAGAGCCGGGCAGCCACGCGTTGGACGAGAGCCCTGCAGTCCGTTGCGAGGATCTCTCGATGCGCGTCTCTTCGTTTGCCGGCGTACTCGCACTGCACGGCGCCTGTACCTACGCCCAGGCAAACCCGCCGCCCATCGCCGACGCTGGCTGGTTCGAGCCCGCTCGCGTCGGCGTCTCGCTTGGCATCGCGCCCGAAGCCAACCTTGGCCGCCTCGAGTTGCGCTGGGACCTGAGGCAGGACCTGTGGGACAGTGCCACGCGATCGGTCAGGCTGCGCCTGGGGCTGGAGATTTCCGCGGGCGCCTGGGATCCGCATGGCGGCAGCAGCGGCGCAATGGGCGACATCGGCCTGACGCCCGTCTTTCGCTTGCAGGGTGGGGGCAACGCGACAGCCTTCGTGGATCTCGCCATCGGCGCCCACCTGCTCTCGCGCACCCGCATCTCGGATACGACCGTGTTCTCCACGGCGTTCCAGTTCGGCGACCGCATCGCCATCGGCTACCACTTTGACGATGCCATGCACTCCGAAGTCGCGCTGCGCCTGCAGCACTACTCCAACGGCAGGATCAAGCGGCCCAACCCCGGCATCAACTTCCTGCTCGTACAGTACTCGGCGCAGTTCTGAGCGCAGCGCGGCCGCGCTGCCGCCTTACTCCGCGCTTTGCAGGTAGCGCTGGCGCGCCTCTTCTTCCAGGATCACGTCTTCCACTTCCGCCAGCACGGCGTCCACGTCCACCGGGGTGTCGTCCACGGCAACCTGGCCGGTCAGCTTCACGCCAGGATGCAGCAAGCCGGCCTGGTAAAGCGCCCAGATTTCCTTGCCGTACTGCGTACCATTGAGCGCCGGCGCAAACTGGCCGAAGTAAAACGCGAGGTTATCCACATCGCGCTCCAGCATGGCGCTGGCTTCGCTGTTGCCGGCGGCATCCACCGCCTGCGGCAGGTCGATGATGACCGGGCCGTCGGCGTCCACCAGGATGTTGAATTCGGACAGGTCGCCGTGCACCACGCCGGCGCACAGCATCAGGATCACCTGCTCGATCAGCGCGTCGTGGAATGCCACCGCCTGCTCCGGGCTCAGCGCCACGTCATTCAGGCGCGGCGCGGCATTGCCCTCGGCATCCACCACCAGCTCCATCAGCAGCACGCCCTCGAAGCACAGGTGCGGCGTGGGCACGCGCACGCCGGCGGCGGCAAGGCGGTATAGCGCATCCACCTCCGCGTTGTGCCAGGCTTCTTCTGCCACCTTGCGCCCGTAGCGCGTGCCTTTTTCCATGGCGCGCGCCTGCCGGCTGTTCTTGACCTTGCGCCCCTCCTGGTAGGTCGAGGCCTGGCGGAAGCTGCGTTGCGCGGCATCCTTGTAGACCTTGGCGCAGCGGATCTCGCCACCGCTGCGCACGACATAGACGGTGGCTTCCTTGCCGCTCATCAACTGGCGCAACACCTCGTCGACCAGGCCGTCTTCGACCAGCGGCTGGAGCCGCTTCGGCGTTTTCATCGGGCAGCACCAAGTGGGCACGGCGAGCCCGCCATGCGCGGGGACAGCAGCGTCGCGGCCACCGTTATTCCGTCAGCATGCGCACTTTCACGCGCTTGCCCTTCACTGTCCCGTCATTCAGCTTGCGCATCGCCTCGCGCCCGATCGAACGCTCGACCGCCACGTAGGTGGACATGTCCATCACGTTGATCTTGCCGATCTGGTGCTTGGCGTAGCCTGCGTCGCCGGTGAGCGCGCCGAGGATGTCGCCGGGGCGCATCTTTTCCTTGCGCCCGCCAAGGATCTGCAGCGTGACCATGGGGGGCAGCAGGCGCTCATTGCTGGCGGGAGTCAGGTCGGACAGGGGCTGCCACTCCATCTCGGCGCCCATGGCCTGCTCGATATTGCCCACGCGGCCCATCTCGTTCATGCTCGCCAGGCTAAGCGCCCAGCCATCCTGGTCCGCGCGGCCGGTGCGGCCGATGCGGTGGACGTAGACCTCGGGGTCGGGCGTGACGTCGACATTGATCACCGCTTCGAGCTGGGCAATGTCCAGCCCGCGCGCGGCCACGTCGGTGGCGACCAGCACCGAGCAGCTGCGGTTGGCGAACTGCACCAGCACCTGGTCGCGCTCGCGCTGGTCCAGCTCGCCGTGCAGCGCCAGGGCTTCGAAGCCTTGCGCGCGCAGCAGGTCGACCAGGTCGCGGCAGCGGGCCTTGGTATTGCAGAAGGCCAGCGTGCTGACCGGGCGGAAATGGTTGAGCAGCAGGCCCACGGCGTTCAGGCGATCGCTGTCGGCCACCTCGTAGAAGCGCTGGCGGATCTTGCTGTCATCGTGCTGCTCTTCCAGCTTGACCTCGCGCGGCTTGCGCAGGAACTGCTGGCTGAGCTTGGCGATGCCTTCGGGATAGGTGGCCGAGAACAGCAGCGTCTGGCGCTCCTTGGGGCAGTGGCTTGCCACATAGGCGATGTCGTCGAAGAAGCCCATGTCGAGCATGCGGTCGGCTTCGTCCAGCACCAGCGTGTTGAGCGCATCCAGGTTCAGCGTGCCGCGCTCCAGGTGATCCATGATGCGGCCGGGCGTGCCCACGGCGATATGTGCGCCATGCGCCAGGCTGTCGGCCTGGGGGCGCATCGGCGAGCCACCGCACAGCGTCAGGATCTTGATGTTTTCTTCCGCGCGCGCCAGGCGGCGGATTTCCTGCGTGACCTGATCGGCCAGTTCACGCGTGGGGCACAGCACCAGCGCCTGCACGTCGAAGCGGCGCGCATCGAGCCGGTTCAGCAGCGCCAGCGCGAAGGCGGCGGTCTTGCCACTGCCGGTCTTGGCCTGCGCGATCAGGTCCTGGCCGGCCAGCGCGATCGGCAGGCTGGCCGCCTGGATCGGTGTCATGGTCTGGTAGCCGAGCTGCTCCAGCGTCGCCAGCGTGGCGGGCGAAAGGGGCAGTTTGGAGAAAGAGGCGCCGGCAGCGGCGGGCGCTGCGGATTGGGTAGGGCTTGAGGTCATGCCGGATTATACCGGGCTGGCTACCGCGCTTCTGTCGTCAATTTGTCGCCTCCCGTCGCCTCCCGTCGCCTCCCTGCGTCTATTTACCCCTGGCGCCGGCTTCCCAGGGCGGCGCCTGCCATCCCAGCCGCGCCAGCAGCGCCTGCGCCGCTGCCGGCGCGCGCTCCTTGGCGCCGCTGATAAAGAACACGAAGACTTCGCGCTTGCGCTTTGCAGGTGCGCTGGCATCCACTTGCGGCAGATCCTCCGGCCTCCCGCCCGCCGCCCAGGCCTGCACGCGCTCGCCCCACGCATCCAGCGCCTTGGGCGCGTAGCCACTCCTCAGCGTCTGTGCGCTGCGCATCAGCCGCGCATAGACAAAATCCGCGGTGAGATCCGCGAAGGACGGAAACTTGTCCGAGTCCGTGAAGACGGTGGCCGCCTTGTACTTGCGCGCGAGCTTGAGATAGGCTGGCGTCATGAAGCTCTCGTGCCTCACGTCGAGCACATGACGCAGCTTGCGTCCTTCGACCGATGCCGGCAGCAGCGCCAGGAAGGCCTCGAAATCTTCCGGGTCGAACGGCTTGGTGGGCGCGAACTGCCAGACGATGGGGCCGAGCTTGTCGCCCAGCTCGGCGATGCCGCTGTCGAGAAAGCGCGCGATGGACTCGCCGGACTCCGCCAGCACGCGGCGGTTGGTGGCAAAACGCGATGCCTTGACGGAGAACACAAAGCCATCCGGCGTCTCGTCGCGCCATTTGGCAAACGAAGTGCGCTTCTGGGTGCCGTGGTAAGTGCTGTTGATCTCGATGGCGGTGAGCTGGCGGCTGGCGTATTCCAGCTCCCGGCTTTGCGTCAGTCTGGCGGGATAGAAGTTGTCGCGCCAGGGGGCGAAGTTCCATCCGCCGATGCCGACGCGGGCGATGGGCGCTTCGTGGGATTTGGTTGTGCTCCTAGCGCTTGCTTCAGCCATGCGTTCGCGTCCTGTCCAGGTGAATCGATGGGCCCTGAGCGCGCGCGGACAACTCAAACAAAGCGCACGCAGTAAATCGGCGGCAGATGTGCCGAGAACAGCTTCCAGCGCTCCCCGCCGCTCTCCGATATCCACAGGCTGCCGGTGGTGGAGCCCATGGCAAGCCGCTCGCCGGTATGGTCCACCGCCAGCCCGTGCCGGTAGATCAGGTCATACGACGGCGCCGCGGGCAGCCCCTCGGAGAATGCCTCAAAACTCACCCCGCCGTCACGCGTGCGGGTGACCACCAGCTTGCCGTCCACCGGCACGCGGCATTCATCCTTGACTGCCGGCACGAACCACGCGGTATTGGGCCGGCGCGGATGCGCCGCCACGGCAAAGCCAAAGCTCGACGGCTTGGCGTGCAAGCGCTGCCAGTGCATGCCCGCATCGCCGGAGCGAAAGATCCCGCCATGGTGCTGCACCCACATTGCATGCGGATGGCCGGCACATTGCGCCAGCCGGTGCGGATCCTGGATATTGCCATCCTCGCGCCGCTCCGGTGGCATGTAGTCGGCCACCATGCCGCTCGCCGTGCAGGCCCAGCTCCTGCCACCGTCCCGCGTCTGCCACACACCGCCGCACGACACGGCCACGGTGACGTGGCGGCTATCGTGCGGATCCACGCAGATGGAGTGGATGCCCGGCACATCGTAGCCGCCGCCGAACCACTCGCTGCGCTCGGGGCGGTCCCACAGCGGCCGGTTCAGCGCCCAGCTGGCGCCGCCGTCGCCCGAGCGGAACAAGCCACCCGGCAAGGTGCCGGCCCACAGCACGCCGGGCTCATCGGCCCCGCCGGTTTCCATCGACCAGATCTGCTGCAAGGACCACGGCACCGGCGGCGCGGCGACCGCGGGTTCGCCGGTTTGCGCAGGGATGGGTACGCCCGGCACGGCCGCGTCCCGGGGCGGATCCGGCTCCGGCTGGGGCGGATAAACCGGCACCGCGCAAGCCTCCCACGCCACGCCGCGCGCCCTGCGCCGCCATAGCTTCACGCCAAAATGCCCAAGGTTGAGTGCCGCATACAAGGCACCGTCACGCGGATCGCCCAGCACCATGCTCACGGGCTCGCCCAGGAAATGCACCGACTCCTGCAGCCAGGTGAGCGCGCTGTCGCGCCGCAGCATCAACAAGCCCTTGCGCGTGCCAATGAGAAGTTGATCGTTCATGCTGACCTCCACGCTTGAGCGCCGAGCCTTCAGCGGCAAGCCGTCAACCGCCTGACAGCGCCTGCACCACAAAGATCTGGCTGCTGGCGCCCACGCGATCGCTCATGCGCCGGCGGTCGCGAATGGCCGAGCCATCCACAAACACCGCCAGGTGCCGGCGCAACTGGCCCTGGTCATCGAGGATATAGCCGCGCAGCTCCGGCTGCTCCCGAAACGCCATCTCCAGCGCGGCGCAGACGGTAGCCGCGGGCACTTCCCGCTCCGGGCTCGGGATATGGCGCTGGATCGCAGAGGCAAAGACAAGGCGCGGCATGGCGGAAGGGCCAGCGCGGGGACCGCTGGCCGTGATGGCGAGTGTCTTGCAGTTTAGGAAATACTGCGGGGGAATGGGTGTGCGGTTGCGCGCAGTGGCAACAATCAGGGCTGTGGCGCAGCCGTGGCGCTTTGACGCTGCAACGCAGCATGCGCGGGAAGCCGGGACGCCCACCGGCAAGAAACCTCCAAGGCCTGCATACTGTCGGCTCCATGGCATCCATACCACTCACGTAAGGACGAAAGATGGCAAGCACCTTGTACGACATTCCCCTGAAACGCATCGACGGCACCGACAGCCGGCTCGCGGATTTTCGCGCTCGTGTGCTGCTGGTTGTGAACGTGGCATCGAAGTGCGGCCTGACGCCCCAGTACGAAGGGCTCGAAGCGCTGTACCAGGCCAAGCGCGCCGAGGGCCTGGAGGTGCTGGGATTCCCGGCCAACAACTTCAAAGGCCAGGAGCCGGGCGACGAGGCGCAGATCCAGGAATTCTGCAAGCTGACCTACGACGTGCACTTCCCGATGTTCTCGAAGGTCTCGGTGCTCGGGCCGGACCAGCATCCGCTGTACGCGGCACTGACGCAAGCCCAGCCGGCCGCCATCGGCGACGGCCCTTTCCGTGAACGCCTGAAGGGCTACGGCGTGAACCCGGAGAACACCACCGATGTGCTGTGGAACTTCGAGAAGTTCCTAGTCGACCGGGAAGGCAAGGTGGTAGCGCGCTTCGCACCGGACGTCGCCGCGAACGATCCGCGCCTGCTGGAGGCAATCGATGCGGCGCTGGGCCAGGGCCGCTGACCGGTAGCCGTTGGCTAGCGGCGCGGCGGCGTAGCAGCGGCACGAGGAGGGCATCAGGACTTGCCCACTCCGGCCGCCACCCGCTAGCTACGCGCCCAAGGTCACGTCCGCCTCCAGCGGATACACCGGCCGCGTCAGACGCGCAAACGGGAACTGCGTGTAGCGCGAGCTCGTCACGCCACCGCCATCACACTCCACCACCGCCTTTGCGATCGGCACGAACACCGGCCGGCAGTACATGCGCGACTTCAGCAACAGGAAGCGCTGCGCCAGGGGATCCACACCGATATGGGTAAAGATGCCCAGGTCCCAGTGCTCCTGCGGTGTCTCGGTCACCACCACCTGCGCCGCGCCGATATCGAGCAGCACGGTGCGGCCCATGCGGATGCGCGCGCCGGTGTAGGTCGGGCCACTGATCACGTATTCTCCATTGCTGATGGCGGCCACCCGGCCGGTCAGGGTCAGCGGCGTCGGGTAGATGCCAAGCTGGGTCAACGGCACCTTGTTGCCCACCGGCAACGTCACGCGGGCATCCACGCCGGCCTCGATCATCGCGGCTACGGCCTGCGGGTCGCATACCGGCCCCACGGCAATGCCGGACAAGCCTTGCCGCAAGGCCTCGCGCAGGACCTGCATATCGTCGCAGGTGCCGCCCGACATGCAGTTGTCGCCGTGGTCCAGCAACAGCACCGGCCCGCTGCCACCTTGCGCGGCCAGTTGCGCGGCGCGCGCAATCGATTCCGCCAGCGGCTCGCTCTCATAGACAAAGCCGGCGCGCTCCGCCCAGATCTGCGCGGCAAGCTTGTCGGCCGCTGCCTGCGCCGCAGCCTGGCCGCCGTCGGCCACCACCAGCACGCTCAGGCAAGGCGCCGCGATATCCGCCAGCCCGAAGCCGGCCAGCACCGACACCGCCAGCATGCCGTCGGCCTCGGCCTGCCTGGCCGCCGCCACCGCGCGCTGCATCGCGCCTTCGCCGGTATTGCTGCGCAGTGTGTGCGTGACCATCGGCAGGCGCCGCCAGGCCAGCGCGGGCCGCGCCTTTTGCTCGAGCATGCGCATCAGCAGGCGGCCGGCGTGCTCGCCAGTCTCGTACATGTCCACGTGCGGATAGGTCTTGAAGCTGACCGCGATATCCGCGTGATCGATCATGGCCTGCGTCACGTTGCCGTGCAGGTCCAGCGCAACGGCAATCGGCGCGTGCGGCAGCACTTCGCGCAGGCGCGCCAGCAACTCACCCTCGCCGTCGTCGCTGTTCTGCGCGACCATGGCGCCGTGCAGGTCGAGCATCACGGCATCGCACCCGGGCGCCGCCTTGACGATGGCATCGCACAAGGCCGCATACGCATCGGCCGCGACGCGTCCGCTCGGGTTGGCGCTGGCCGTGACCGGCACCACCAGCTCCGCGCCTGCCGCCTCGGCCAGGTCGATAAAGGCACCGATGGCCGTGCGCGTGCCCTTGCTCGCCCGATACGCGTCCTCGCCGTATTGCGGATGAAAGGACGACAGCGGCGTCGCCACCGGCGAGAAGGTATTGGTTTCGTGGTTCAGTCGTGCGATCAGGATCTTCATGGCGGTGCGGGGGCTCCAGCATGGAAGTGGCCGGGAATGTCCGGCCGGAACGGGGGATGGGGACCAGCGATGCGGCATCGGCGGCCAATGACTGGCATGACCTCGATGCAACGGCCAAAGTCTACCGGCATGTGGCCCAGGATGGAACGGTGAGGAAGAGGGGCACCGGAATTGCATCGCGCGGCGTGCGGCCGTGCTGGACACGATGATGCAGCCATGATGGACAATATCGCGCCAATCTCAACCTCGGAACAATGACAATGAAGAAGCAACTGCTGCGCCTGGGCGCTATCCTGCTGGCCATCGGCGGCCCCGCCATCTCCCACGCGGCCAACCTGCCACCGCTAGCCGCCCTGCTCGACTGCAAGGGCGAAGCCAGCGGCGTGGCCGCCTACGTCGATGCCCTGGAAGACGGCGGGCTGCCCGGGTGGAGCAAGAACGACGAACTGAGCGGCTTTGCCTCCGCCGTGTATCGCACCCCCAAGCCCGTCAGCGTTGCCGGCCTGCCCACCACCGACGTGCGCTTCGGCGACTACCAGCTCGGCAACTACACGGCCTATGGCATCACCAGCGCCACCGACCTCAACGCCGTGGCCAGCCAGCTCGGCCTGCGCGGCGTGGCCGGCCGGGGCCTGGCCCGCGAGAGCGCGCGCGGCGCGTGGATCGTGGCACGCGAGTACAAGGGCCGGGTCGAGCTGGGCTGCGAATATCCCAATCCGCGGCTTGGCGGGCAGAAGGGTGCGCCAGCGCGCTGAAGACTCTCCGGCGGCGCCGCTGCCCTGGCGCCGCTCACCTGGCCCCCTCACCTGGCCCCCTCACCTGGCCCCCTCACCTCAATCCGTGCCGCCCGTCTTCGCCGGATACTTCACCGCATTCATCTCCATCTTGGCCTTCACCGCCGCGTTCAGGTCAACATCGAGCGCGGTCAGCAACTGCGCCAGGTAGATCGTGATGTCCGCCAGCTCCTGCTCCACGTGCGCACGCTCGTCCGTGGACATGACGGCGCGCGCCTCCTCCTCCGTCTTCCACTGGAAAATCTCGACCAGCTCGGCCACTTCCACGCTCAGCGCCATGGCCAGGTTCTTGGGGCTGTGATACTTGCCCCAGCCGCGGGCCTCGCCAAATGCGGCGGCCGCTTGCTGGAGCGTCTTGATGTCGATCAGGGTCATGATGGTTCACTGCAAAAATAAGCACCGCGCCTATTGAACCACGAATGCAAGCGGCTCGCGGCGCGCAACATGCAGAGAAACATTGGTTTCATGTGCGCGCATACACCGAGCCGGACGACCTGGTCAATGGCGCGCGATCCTGCTGGCGCCTAGCGGCCAAGCCACGCCGGCAGCTGCGCGATCAGGTACAGCGCCGCGCCGATCAGCCCGCCGACCACCGTGCCGTTCATGCGAATGTACTGCAGGTCCTTGCCTACGTTCAGCTCGATCTGCCGGGACATATCGCGCGCATCCCAGCTGCGGATGGTGTTGCTGATATGCCGCGTGATGAACTCCGCAAAGTCCGGCGCCATATTGCGCGCCGCATCGCGCAGGTGATCGTTGAGCGATGCGCGCAGGGACGCGTTGCGCGCCAGCTCCGCGCCGATCCACTGGCCCGCCGCCGCCACCTTGCGGTGTGTGGCGGAATCCTCGCGCGCCAGGTCGCGCTTGAACCAATTGCGCCACTCGGCCCAAAGCCCCCCGACATAGGCGTTCAGCGCCCCATCCTGCTTCAGGTGCGCCTTCAGCGCCTCGGCCTTGGCGTGGAAGGTGGCATCGTGCTTCAGCCGTTGAATCAAACGCTGCACGGCCGCATCGAAGCGCTTGCGCAACTCGTGATCGGCATCGCCCTCGATCTGGGTCAGCACGCGGCTCAGCGCCGCGGAAATCATGTCAGCGCCATTGCTCCCGATCCACTCGGTGGGAAGCAGCCGCTCCTTCCTGGGGTGATCGCTCTTGAGCCACTCCACGATCCGCTCCGAGATAAAAGCGCGGGCGGGCGGCTCGTTGAGCAAGGCGATCAACTGCGCGATGGTCTCGTCGAGCAGCGCCTGGTGCCGATCGTTCCTGGTCAGGCTGTCGAGGATGGTCGCTGCGGACTCCGACAGATCGACCTTGTCGATCATCGTATCCACCGCCCGCTTCAGCAGCGACTGGATGTTGCGCTCATCCATCACATCCAGCATGCCGCTCGCGAACTTCACCACCACATCACCGATCTGCCGCGCGTTGGCGGGCGACTCCAGCCAGCGGGTGACCACCAGCGCCGGATTGTGCCGCTCGATCAGCGCAACCACGGACGGCACGTCCAGGAACTTCTCCTTCACGAACACCGCCAGGCCGTCCGCGATATCGTCCCGCTTGCGGATGATGATGTTGGTGTGGCGCGCAAAGCCCGGCAACGGAATCCGCCGGAACAACGCCGCCACCGCAAACCAGTCCGCCAGCCCGCCAACCAGCGCCGCCTCCGCCGCCGCCCGCACGCCATCCGTCAAAGGCGCGCGCGGCAGGAGCACGGTGGTGACGAAAACGGCAAACGCGAACAGCAGCAAGGCCAATGCCTTGCGCTTTGCGACCCTGAGTTCTTCTTCCTGATGCATGGGATACCGGGCCCCGCTGCTGGGCTTGGAGATGGGAGCGCCATCATAAATCGCATTCCGGACAAGGCAATGTCCGGTCCCGCTATCGGCTATCGGCTATCGGCAATCAAACGCTGCTGCCGTAGCGCGCAACATTCAAAGCCCAGGATACTTCGTCCGGATGCGCCGAACCAGCGCCTCGTCTGCCGGGGCGATGCCCAAGTCCCACTCGGGGAACACGCTCAGGTCATCAGCCAGCTCGGTGATCACTTCGCGCAGCTCCAAAGGCGCCAGCCACTCCGGCGGAATCGCCTCCACGCCAAGCAACGTGCCCAGCAGGTTTCCCGTGATGGCGCCCGTGGAATCCGAGTCGCCATCGTGATTCACCGCCAGCACTACCCCGTGACGAAAATCACGCGCGACCAGCGCGCAGTAAATGGAGATTGCCAACGCCTCCTCCGCCACCCAGCCCTCGCCCAGGCGCGCGATGGCATCATCAAAGGCCACGCCGGAGTCGGCCAGCGCCTGCGCATGCAGGATGGCCAGGAGCGTCTGCTCGTGATCCGGCCGCGTGGACAAGCACGCTTTGGCGCTCGACAAAGCATCAGGCAGCGCAGCACCGTCGGCCAGCTCGCGGATCAACACCGCCAGCACGCCGCCCGTCAGCGATCCGCTTGGATGTCCATGGGTCAGCGCGGCCAGCTCCGTTCCCAGGACAAAGGCATCCTGAGGCGATCGCTGCCCGGCGCGCCGCCACACAAACAGGCCAGCCGGCGCCACACGCATCACGCCCCCGCAGCCCTTGCTATCGTTGCGCGCGGGCTCTCCCAGCTTGAGCATCGCCTCCAGCGCCGACAAACAAGTGTTTCCCGGCGCGCGCCGGCTATGCAGTGCCGCCTGCTGGTAAAGCCATCCCGGCTGGTCCGACAGCACATCGCGATGAAACGCCGGCTGGATCCCCTGCGTCAGCAACCAGCGCAGATAAGCGCGCGAGGCCACGCCAGGCACACTGCCGACGCCCCCGCTCGCCTCGCCCACCCACGCCCGCAGCAAGCCCTCCGCCGTGAACAACGTCATCTGCGTGTCGTCGGTGATGGTACCGACGCCACCGCAGGCCGGGGCGTAGCCGGTGATGCCGTCCTTGCCAAAGCGCTCGCGGATCTCCGCGAGCGACAGGAACTCCACGGGAGCGCCCAGTGCATCGCCAACAGCGCCGCCCAGCAGGCAGCCCTGGAAGCGGCTGCGTGTGATCTCGCAATCCATGACCGAAGCAGAAAACAAAAAACCCTCCGTGCAAGGAGGGTCGACGCATGGCCCGTTTGGTTGCTCCTCAAGGAGCCACATCCGCTTTCGCGATCCACCTTGCCCGGGAAGGCAGGTTGGCTTGGGCGTCGACCCAAATCAGAATGTGGGCGGATTGGAACATGGGGGGTTGGGGGGTGTCAAGGGTGGGGCAAGCAGGGTCAGCCGCATGATCGTGAGCCGGATCAACGGTGTTTGCTATTTCCAGCGGACCGATATTGTCCGCCTTGCACCTGTTCAAGCCGGCTTGAGGCGCGTGCTTGCCGAGATACCTGTGAGCAGGCAATCAGAAGGTCGCCGGTGAATTGACCCACAAAACCCGCGCCACGCCGGTGCCGGCGTTACGGTAACCGTGCGGCACGCTGCTCGGGAACGTGAACGCATCGCCCACGCCAACTGTGTAGCTCATGTCGCCCAGCGTCAGCTCAAGCGTGCCTTCAAGCACATAACCGACTTCCTCGCCGACATGCTCGATCTGCCCATCGCTGGCTTCGCCCGGTGCCACGATGTGGATATTGGCCTGCAGCAAACCGCCACGCTTGGCAAGCACAATGCGCTCCAGCGCGATGCCGCCCGCCTTGATGACCGGACGCTCGCCCTGGCGCTTGATGGGGCTTTCGCTGGGGTTGTCCTCGCTCGTCAGCGCGGCGATATTGGTGTCGAGCGCAACCGCGAGCCGGTGCAGCATGGCGAGCGAGGGGGAGGCCAGGCCGCGCTCCAGCTTGGAGATCAGGCTTTCCGAGCAGCCAGCCTTCTGCGCCAGCTGCAGCAGCGTGTAGCCCGACACCAGGCGCGCATGGCGCAACCGCACGCCCAGGCTGGAGGCAGGCGTCTTCTTGTCGTTCGGGTCGCTTTGATCTTCTGAGTCGATCTGGTCAACCGCCAGGGCGCTTTTGGCTTTCAATTCACGTTCCGTGCAAGACAAGTTGAAGATGAAGAACCCAGGAATACCCAGACTGAACCCAGGTTATTGGTTCGCCAGCGCGGCCACGGTATAGGCCAGCGCTTGCGCCCCAAGGAAGAGTTCGTGCGGCGCTGTTTCCTCTGCCGCGTTATGGCTGATCCCACCTTTGCTGGGCACAAAAATCATGGCCGTGGGGCAATGCTCCGCCAGGTACATGGCATCGTGGAACGCGCCGGATGTGAGGTGCAGCGGCTTGCCCTGCGATGCCTGCTCGCTGGCCCGCGCACAGGCCCGCTCGATCAGGTTCAGCATGGCGGCGGGAAAGTGCGTTGGCGGGCGCCGGAAAAAGCATTGGTACGTGATGCCGCCCTGGCGCGGCCGAGCCTGCGCCACCACAGCAGCCAGCATTGCCTCGAAACGCGCCAGCACTGCCTCGTCCACGCAGCGCACATCAATCGTGAATTCTACCTTGCCCGGAATCGTGTTGACGGAATTGGGGCCGACCTGCCAGCGGCCCAGCGTCAGCCGCAACTGGCTGGCGGCCTCGGCGGCGGCGTAGGTGTACAACTGGTGGGCAATGCCAACGGCGGTAGCCATGGCATCGCTGCGCTCGTCCATGGGCGTGGTGCCCGCATGCGCCATCACGCCGGTGCATTCCACGCGGTACCACCGCACACTCTGGATGCCGGTGACCACGCCCAGCGGCACGGCCGCGCGCTCCAGCACCGGGCCCTGCTCGATGTGCAACTCCACGCAGGCGGACATCGGCCGCTGCATCGGGCGGCGCGGCACATCGTTCGTGGCGGCAAGCGCGGCATCCAGCGCATCGCCGAAGCGGATGTTGGCGCCGTCCACCGACGCGCGATACGCGGGCAGGCAAGCCGGGTCCACAAACGCGCTCGACCCCATGGCCCCGGGCCCGAAGCGGCTGCCTTCCTCGTTGGTCCAGGCCACCACTTCGATCGGGCGCAGCGTCTGGATGCCGGCTTCATTGAGGGCCGCGATGACTTCGAGCCCGGCCAGCACGCCGTAGGCGCCGTCCAGCTTGCCCCCGACCGGCTGCGTGTCGGCATGGCTGCCGGTCAGCACGGGCGTAAGGTCCGCCTTGCCAGCACGGCGGAAAAACAGGTTGGCGCAATCGTCCGTGCTCACCTCGCAACCCAGCGCGCGCGCTTGCTCGATCAGGTAGCGCCGCGCGGCAAGGTCGATATCGGTCAGCGTTTCACGGGAGACGCCGCCATCGTCCCGACCGCCGAAGGCGGCCAGCGCGGCAATGGCCGCCTGCAAGCGACCGCTATTGACATGGTCCTGCGCCTGTTCTGCCGCGTGCTGCGCCAGCGGATCTTGTTGAGTCAATGGATTCTCCTCGGATTCAGATCGGTCATATCACCGCGCTTCAAGCCACGCAGCGCTCAAGCGCCTGCGCAGCCGCAAGCACGCGCGCATCGCCCCGGTGCGGGCCGATCAGCGTCACGCCCACCGGCATGCCGTGCGCACCCGTGCCGGTAGGCACATGGACGCAGGGATTGCCAAGCAGCGTCCACATGCGGTTGAACATCGGATCGCCCGTCGCGCCCAGGCCGGCCGGGGCCTCGCCCGGCGCGCTCGGTGCGAGGACGATGTTGACGGACTCGAACATCTGCTCGAAGGCCCTGCGTGCGGAACCGGCAAGCGCCCGCGCGGCAAAGAAGCGGCTGCCATCGATGCCGCGGCCCGCCGCCAGCAACGCGGCAAAGCCACCGCTGAAACCATCGGGCCGCGCGCGCATTTCCGGCGCGAAAGCGGCTGCGGCTTCGTACGCCATGATGTCGATCTGGGCCTGCGTCAGTTCGTCGAACTCCACCGGCAGCAGCAGGTCGCTCAACACGGCGCCACGGCCCTCGAGCAAGCGCGCGGCCGTGTCCAGCGTACGCCGGCTGTCATCACCTGCGCGCTCCCAATGCGGCGTGCGGCAAATGCCAACGCGCAACGGCATCGCCTGCCCGGTCTGCGGCGGCGTGAGCGGCAGGCGCGCCATCGCGCCGATGAAGAAGGCAGCATCGTCGACGCAGCGCGCCAGCACGCCCACAGTATCCAGGCTGGGCGAGAGCGACTTGATGCCAGCCGACGGCAGCGTGCCAAAGGTCGGCTTGTAGCCGACCACACCGCAATAGGCAGCAGGACGGATGATGGAGCCGGCAGTCTGCGTGCCGAAGGCGATCGGCACCATGCCGGCAGCCACCGCCGCCGCCGATCCGCTGGACGAGCCACCCGGTGTGCGCGGGGCATCGGCGGGGGCGCGCGGGTTGCGCGTGGGCCCCGGCTGGAAAGTAGCGAACTCCGTGGTCACGGTCTTGCCCATGACCACCGCGCCCGCGGCGCGCGCCATTGCCACGCAGGCGGCATCCATGACCGGCCGATGGCCGGCGTAGATCGGCGAGCCATAGGTGGTGGGCATGTCGGCGGTGTCCATCAGGTCCTTCACGCCGATGGGCAAGCCGTGCAACGCGCCCAAGGCAGGCCCCGCATCCAGCAACCGTGCCTGCTGCAATGCCTGCGCCCCATCGAAATGCTGCCAGGCCAGAATACCGGCCTCGGCGGCATCGATGCGCGCGATGTACGCGCGTACCAAGGCCTGCACGCTGAGCTCGCGCCGCGCCATGCGTGCCGCCAGCTCGCGCGCCGGCAGTGCCAGGAAATCATTCATGCCTGTTCTCCGTCAGCCGAAATACGCCGAGCGCACTTCGTCGTTGCTGGCCAGCGCTTCGGCCGTGCCCTGGGCCACCACGCGCCCTTGCGACAGCACGTAGCCGTAATGCGAAATGGCCAGCGTCTGCCGCGCGTTCTGCTCGACCAGCAGCACGGTGATGCCCAGTGCGTTGATCTGCTTGATGACCTTGAAGTTCTCTTTCACATACAGCGGCGACAGCCCGAGCGACGGCTCATCGATCACCAGCAGCTTCGGCTCCGCCATCAAGCCCCGGCCGATCGACACCATCGCCTGCTCACCGCCCGACATCGTCCCCGCCAGTTGCGCCGCCCGCTCCTTCAGGCGCGGAAAGATATCGTAGACCTTGGCCAGGCGATCGCGCACCCGCGCCGCGTCGGTCTCCAGGTACGCACCCAGCGCCAGGTTCTCCGCCACCGTCATGCGCGGAAAGATCTTGCGCCCCTCCGGGATGCAAGCAATGCCGGTGGCGATGATGTTGTGCGTCTTCTCGCCAGCCAGGTCCTTGCCATTCCACAAGACCTGGCCCTGGCGCGGCGGCGTGAGGCCGAGGATGGCGCGAATCAGCGTGCTCTTGCCCGCGCCATTGGCGCCGAGGATGCAGGTGATCTTGCCAGGGGCTACGTCAATGGAAACGTCATGCAGCACGTTGACCTTGTCATACCCGGTGGTGAGCCCTTCCACGCTGAGCGTGCCGGGGGAATCGAGCGTGCTCATGCGGCTTCCTCTCCAAGGTAGGCGGTCTGCACATTGGCGTCGGCGGTGATTTCCGTGTAGGTGCCCTCGGCGATCTTCTTGCCATAGTTGAGCACCACGCAGCGGTCGGTAATGCGCTCGATCACGTTCATCTCGTGCTCGATCAGCACCACCGACAAGTTCGGCAGCTTGCCGCGCACATCCAGGATGTCGCTCATCAGCGCATGCGTTTCGTCGTGCGTCATGCCGGCGGAAGGCTCATCGAGCAACAGCAGGCGCGGCTGGCTCATCAGCGCCCGGCACACCTCGATGCGGCGGCGATCGATCATGGTGAAGGTCTCCACGGGCTCGAACAACCGCGCCACCAACGGCGGGCTGAAGATATTCAGCAGCCCCTTCACCTTCTCCACATAGGCGTCGTACTCCGCGCGAAACGCCTTGCGCCGGAACAGGTTGAACACCAGCCCGTGCTGCATGTGCTGGTAGTCGCCGATGACGATGTTATCGAACACCGTGAGCGGCAAGGACAAGCGCGAGCGCTGGAACGTCCGCGCCAGGCCGCTGCGGTAGATGTCCTGCGGCGTCTTGCCGATGACGTTCTCGCCGTTGTAGGTGATGGTGCCGCTGCTCGCCTTGTACAGGCCGGTCAGCACATTGAAGAAGGTCGTCTTGCCCGAACCGTTGGGCCCCAGCAGCCCGAGGATCTCGCCCTCGCGGATTGTCATGTCCAGGCTATCCAGGGCGGTCAAGCCGCCGAAGCGCATGGTCAGCCCCTTGACTTCAATCATGGTCTTGTCACTCATCGCGAAGTCTCCCGGCCAAAGAACAAGCGCGTCTTGCGCGGCAGCAGCCCATCGGGGCGGAACAGCAGGATGGCGATCACCAGCGCCGCATAGAAGAGGAAACGGTACTCCTGGATGAACTGCAGCTTCTCAGGCAGCACCAGCACGATGATGGCCGCCGGAATCAGGCCAACCGCATTGCCCAGCCCGCCCAGGATCACGATCGACAGCATCAGCAGCGAATCCGAGAACGTGAAGTTGTTGGGCGCCACGAAGCCGGTGATCATCCCGTACATGCTGCCCGCGATGCCTGCGAAGAAATTGCCCAGCATGAAGGCCACAACCTTCCAGCGCGCGATATGCAAGCCGAAGGTGGCGGCGGCCGTCTCGTCCGTGCGCACCACGTCCATGCTCAATCCCACCCACGAGCGCTCCAGCGCCTTTACCGTCGCAAAGACACCGGCGCAGATGCCGAGGCTGATCAAGGCATAGCTCACGTAGAACGACACGTCGACACCCGCCACCGTAAAGCCATCGTTCAGCGCGTAGCCAAAGACGGTCATGCCCGGCACCTGCAGGCCTTGCGGCCCGCCCAGCACATCGTTGACCTCGATGAACGTCTTGAACAGGATGCCGAAGGCGATGGTCACCAAGGCCGCATAGTGCCCACGCGTGCGCAACACCGGCGTGATCAGCATCGAGCCGACCAGCGCCGCGATCACGCCCGAGATGACGATGATCAGCAAGTGCGGAATGCCGGTGTGCATGGCCATCACGGCAGTGGCATAGCTACCGATGCCAAAGAACGCCGCGCCCGCGAAGTTGGCCACGCCAGAGAAGCCAAACTGCAGCGTCAGGCCGAGGCATGCCGTGGTGTAAAGCAGCACGGAGCAGATCATCAGCAGCGCGAAGTGCGCATCGTAGAACGCGGCGATCAGCGCCAACGTGCCGCCCACCGCCCACAAGCGGGCCAGGCCCGGGCGGCTGACGCCGGCCTCCTCGAGCGCGCGGTTGGCGCCCAGCTTCCGGCCGGCAATGACCGCCACGATGGCAACGGCCAGCAAGATGGCCACGCTGAGCTGCGACTCCGCATGCAGGAACAACCACATGTAGACGGTCAGCGCGATGCCGGCCAGCGCCAGCACCACAGCGGGATTGCGCGTGCCTGATGTGTGACGCTTCGGGGTGTTGATGGTGCTCAAGGTGTTCATGGTGTCAGACCCGCTCACTGGATTTTTCTGCGATCAGGCCGGTCGGCTTCCAGGCCATCAGCACGATGACAACGGCAAAAGCGAAAACGTCCTTGTACGCGCTCGGGATATCCGGAATCAGCGCAGGCAATGTGGCGCTGCCAAGCACCTGCAGCGCGGCAAACAGGAAGCCGCCGAGGATGGCGCCGTAGATGTTCCCCAGCCCGCCGAGAATGGCCGCCGCAAAGCCGATCACGCCAAGCAACAGCCCCACATTGAAGTTGATCTCGTTGTAGTACAGCCCGTTCATCACGCCCGCCAGCGCGGCCATGCCCGAGCCCAGCGCGAACGTCAGCAGCACCACCGCCTCGAAGTTGATGCCCATCAGCCGCGCCGTTTCGCCATCCTGCGCCACCGCGCGGATCGCCATGCCGAAACGGGTACGCGTAATCAGCAGATGCACGCCGACGATGATGGCGATGCCGGTAGCCAGCAGGATCAGGTTATCCGCACGCAGCGACAAGCTGCCCAGCTCGATGGAAGCCGTTGGCAGCAGCGCCGGGAACGGCTTGGGGTTGGAGCCATCGGGATAGAACAGCCGCACGGATTCGCGCATCACCGTGCCCAGCATCAGCGTGGCCAGCAATGTATTGAGCGGTGCCGCCTTGCGCAGCGGCAGGATCAGGAATTTAGCAATCGCCGCGCCCAGCAGGCCGGTCACGCAGATCGCGCACAGCACCACCGCCAGCAAGCGGATCCAGGGCGACTGGATGTCGAGCATCAGCACGCCGGTGGACGCCGCAAGGCCAGCAAACGCGCCGACCATCAGCGTATCGCCATGCGAGAACTTGATCACATCCAGCACGCCGAAAAACAGCGTAAATCCCACGGCGACCATGGCATAGATCATGCCGAGCATCAAACCGTTGAATACGTATTGGCCAATCACACTCATCGAGTTCCCCCCCCATCCAGACAAGAAGCCAGACGCCACGCGCACTCGGCCACGGGCCGCCGCGCCTTGCGGTCGCGGGCCCGTGGATTCGTGGGATCGTGGAATCGCGCTTTTCTGGTTTAACGCTTCAGTGATTTACAAGCCGGCGAGCTTCTTCTTGCCCTTGCCGTAGGTGCTGTCCTCCCAGATCACCCACTTGCCATCCTCGACCACATACTTGGTCACCAGCGGCACGATGTTCTGGCGATGGTCGTCGAACGTCACCTTGCCGATGATGGTGTCGGCATCCTTGGTCGCATTGAGCGTGTCGCGCACCTTCTTGCGATCCGGCCCCACCTTCTCCACCGCATCCATGATCAGGTTGGCCGCGGCAAACGCAAACGGACCGTACGCCTCAGGCGGATCGCTGTACTTCTGCTGCGAATACTTGCCCGCGAAGAACAAGCCGCCGGGCAGCTTCTCCCACGGCGCGCCCTCGATAAAGGCCAGCGAGCCCTCGGCCTGCTCCTTGCCCGTACCCTGGATATACGCATCGGACTTGATGCCCGACGTCCCCTCGAACTGCGCCTTGATGCCCAGCTTCTCCATCTGCGTGCGGATACGCACGCCCAGCGGCGTGAGGCCGCCAAAGTAGACAACGTCCGGCTTCAGCTCGCGGATCTTGGTCAGCTCCGTCGTGAAATCCTGCTGGTCGGCCGTCACACCGAACGTACCCAGCACCGTGCCACCGTCCTTTTTCAGGAACTCGCTGAAGTACTTGTTATGGCCTTTGCCGTAATCGGTGGTGTCATGGATGATCGCCCACTTCTTGTAGCCCAGGCCCGTCATGAACTTCGCCGCAACCTCGCTCTGGTTGATCATCGTGCCGTTGACGCGATGGATCTCCTTGAAGTTATTACCGTAAGTGACATCCGGCAACACCGCGCCCCACACCACGGCCGGCATGCCAAAGCGGTTGTACACGCCAACCGTACCCATCGCCACAGCCGAACAGAAATGCGTCACCCCCGCCACGATGCTCTTGTCGGCAGCGATCTTGGTCGCCACCTGCACGCCCACGTTAGGGCGGCACTCATCATCCTGCGTGACCAGCTCATAGGTGTACTTCGACTTCGGGTCGGCATTGCGCAAGCGAACCGCCAGGTCGGCGGAGTTGCGCCCGCCCAGGCCGATGGACGACACGCCGCCAGTCAGCGGGCCCACGAAGGCAATCTTGACGACATCCTTGGCGGCAGCGGGCGCGGACATCCCGGCCAACCCGGCCGAGGCCAGCAACAAGGCAGCGGCAACTACGGTGTTCTTCTTGCGCACTCTCATCCCCTTCGACACGTGGACAAACGGTTGGTATTCAAGTAACTCGAGCAAAACTACATGTGACTTTCTTTAAATTCAAGTTACTTGAATTCTGCAACGCAACAACCGTGCCAGTGAATTTGGGGGTACCCAGGGATGGAAAGCGCCGCAATGGTGGCTGAAAACGCCCATGGCAGGCGGCAAGTATGTGCGCACGGCACGGTTCTGGTGCGCTGCCGCACCAGAAGTATGGAAAGTTGGTGAACGCGGGGATGTCGGTGCCGCGCGAAGGGGCGGCCAAGCCTGGCCGTTGCATCACGACCCACCACACGTAGACCAATCGGAACACTAAAGCTGCATTGTCGCCACAGGCGTCGCCGGCGATGGCGCCGCCGGACCACAGCTATTGCCTGGACACTGCCTTTCGCGGAATGTCGACCTGTCCGAAGGAGCGATATTCCATCACCCCGTCGCGCACAACGATCAACGCACCAATCAATGCGACGGAATCCGCAGGCATGCAGGCCGCATCGAGCACGAGGCGCGCTGCGATGGCCGCACCCGGGCGCAGCGTAAGTAGCTGCGTCGGGAGATCCGTGCCAGCGGTAATCGGCAGATCTGCAGAGCTGAGATCTCTGCAAAGCCCGGTGTGCAGGTCCTTGCCTGATAGTGCAATCTCTAATACATCGGTGCCAGGGTTGGATATGGACACACGGAGATAGCCGGGATCGTCATCATCAACGGCCTCCAGCGCACCGACAGAGATTTTGACTGGCGTCTGCAGCGCTTCAGATGGCCAGTGGCTCACAACATCGCCAGCAAGCGCTTGCGTTAATGCATCGATTTGTCGGCGCATACCCGCTTGCCACTCCAGCATCGCAGGCGTCCCACAGCCATTCGTCATGTTCAGCAGCGTCTGAATGTCTTTGCCGAGGATAGATTGCCACGCGGAACTCTTAGTCAGCTCCTCCGCATATCGTCGGGCGGAGAATCTATGGGACGGGGCAACCGCCTGATCGATGCGATCGAGTCGCCAACGCTCATCGGCCCCCCCCGGACATTCGCTTTGGATCTTTTGCAGGATAGTCCAGCTCCGCACGACCGCCATCGCGCCGTCAGGCTGGCCGGATGCCGCATTGGCACGCGGGATTCCTTGCGTGCCACCCAACATTGCGGCTACCACCAACAGATTGGCAAGGCGCTTGAATTGCCCCGTCGTCGAAGGCAGGAAATGATCCGTCCAGTACATAAATGCACAATCTCCAGTCGCAATTTGATATGCCGGCCGATTGGCGAGCCAAATGCCGGAGGGCCGGAATAGCTGCCAGGCCCCTGGCCGTTTAGGCGAAGGTCCGGTTGGATCGCCGCGCCGAACATGGAGGCCGAGCGTAAGAAGTACATGTAACAAAATTGAGATGATCAGTATTTTCTCGCCCTAAAAATCGATCTTATAAGTAAATTTTTCAACCCAACCGAATCCCTCATCCTGCATTTTCACTCTCTCCAGGATGTTTAAAATATCAAAATACGATTTACCCATGATTTTTTTTGAGACACCTGCATTCACCCATCTTAAAAAAATGGGTCTCCCCACACCTGAACTAAGCAGGTCCCATAACGCGTCCGTATTGAAGCCGTAGGATGACTCAACCCCAAGGATGGAAGCTAGTTCTCGATGAAAATCCACCTCGCTTCTCACCACCTCGCCATTTATCTGAATATTCATTGCGCACCTTACAGCCATCCCCCGCCGCCACGGCGGCTCCACGCCGAGCCGTGCGGCCCTAGATCCAGGGAAAATCGCTCCCTCTCACACACAGGATTGCCCGTCCGGTCACGTCGTGGTGTTCACTTGCCCGGCGCTTCACAAGTCTTCAGAAACCTGGCGTCTACCGGACGCTTAAGAGCAACGCCATCAGGCCCGCCTGCCTCTACCTTGGAAACGGTCAATTGGCACGCGCTGCCCGTCCAGTGAAGCACCGCCTCATAGTCTGCCCCGGACTCCGGGCTCCACAATGCGGCGACACGACATTGATATGAATTTTGAACGTCGGCGCCTATGACAAATGCATCGAGCAGGAAAGGCCTGCCTGCATGAATGTAGGCTTCCGAGAAACGCTGGCTAGCCTGGGCGTCATTGCCGGGAATCCCAAGGCTGGCGTTGTAATGAGCCAATGGGTTGTCAAACAGAGCGATACGCTGCTCGCCAAGCTCCACGCCCTGCTTGATACAGTCTCCCGCCGGCATGTTGGAAAAAGTGTGGAAGCTTGTGCTTGCCGACGGCCCCGTCTTCACCATCCGTATCCTGGCACGGTCGCCCGACGTGGGCTCCGGATATCTCGTTACGCAGGCGGTCAGGACGAGTGCGCAAGCGCTCAAAATCAAGGTTCTCATGATTCCTGGCATGGAGGTTGGCTTTCACTCATATCAATGTTGCTCATTTCGCGAAGTTAGCGCTCGGCCACCGCCCGGGGCCGCAGCATGAACGGCACGCGGTTTTCCGGGCCTGCGCCAGGCTTGAGCTCATAAGCGAGCAGTCCGCATCGTCCATTGCCGCCAATCGACGTCCCTTGCAGCAGAACGACGAGCTCGTAATCGTGCCCTGCTTCAGGTGTCATCACTGCCGCCGCGCGACACACAAGACTGCCGTCAAGCGTGGCCGTAAACATTAGCGAGAGCGGCTGTCCCGCGCTCACGTAGCGCTCGAGCACGGGCATGTTGGTATCCTGATCTGTCGAGGCCGGCATGCCGATGCGCTCGCTTTCTTTCGGGGTCTTGCCGATCCCTGCCCATCCCTTCGAAAAGACGGCAAGCAACTGCCGCTTGGGTTCGTTGTCCTGCTCGACGGTCCCAAGAATGATGGCGGGATACGCGTACATATCCATCGCTTTGATGCGCAGGCGTGCCTGCGTGTCAGGGGCGCCTTTTGGCGCGTATTCGGGCATTACGGCACATCCGGTGAGCAAAAGCGGTAGCGCTATCAGCGCACCCAGCAATGACCGGTGGGGCAAGAAAGACGTCATGGGAGAACTTTGAACAATTGGGAATTTGCCGACCCGATTCCCGAACCGATCTGGTTGGGGCATGACTGCCATGCCGACCACGGCGTCATATCGGTATGAATGATGGGTTTCTTTATAAGGATCAATGCAAGGGACCCACCCAGGTGGGTCCCGGTGGAACGTATTTCTCTCCACCGCGCGAGAGTGCCCGCAGATCGGTGTGGGTTCAACCGGTTGAACCCACAGCCACTAGCGGCGCAAAAAGCAGTGCTTCGACCAGATGGCGCCAAGAAAAATAACCCGCGTTACACGTGTGCAAATGACGCGACGCACCGCTCCGGTTGAAGGCCACTTGCCAAACGGCAGCCGTGGCCAAGGCCGGGGAATAGCTGCCGGGCACCCGTCTTAGCTACCCGAGTCGCGATGGCGTGACGCCACTCAGTCTGGCCCGCTTACTCACTTTGCCGACGCCTTCACCACGTCCCCGGTATAGCTCAAGGACGACAGTTCCTCTTTGGCCTTGTCGGGCGTTTCCAGCTCCAGCACCACGCGGCCAACCATCAGGCCCATTGACGGCGAACTGCGCACGTACTTCGTTTCCCCACCATCCAGGGCGAAGCTGAGCGTCTTCTCCGTTTCCGTCGCCGCCGAGGCCACATATTTGCCAGCAGGCCGGTCCACGAAGAAGAAGCCGCCCGGCTTGGATTCCCCCACAACCTGGCCGTTTAGGCGAAGGTCCGGTTGGATCGCGGCGCCGAACATGGAGGCCGAGCGCAGGAAGTAGATACGCCCCTCGCCCGGCTTGATCGTCGGGATCGAGGCCGCCATATCGGAATGCTTCACACCCGATGCGCAACCCGCCATCAGCAACGACATCGCCATCCCACCCATTGCCATACGTACAACTCGTTTCATTCGGTTTCTCCAAAGGTCAGAGGTACTGCGGTTGAAAGCGGGGAGTAGTTCTGCTCCCCCGGCAAATAGAAGCCCACCAGCTTTTTGTCTTTGAGGACAAGGTAGGCTTCGTGGACTTGACGGCCCTCGATCGTGAAGATCGTTCCGACCGGCCGGTAGACGGCCCCTTGCGGCACGCGTCCCACCAGCTTCCATACGGATTTGGCGGCCAATGTTCGTGAGTACCCCGTATCGAGCTGGATCACTGCTGGTGCCTGGATCGTGATGGATCGCGCGGCAGTCCCATCCTGTGCAAGTTCGACGGATGACGGTGTTGTTGCGATCATCGGGGCGCAACCGGACAAGGCCACGCCGCAGGCAAATAGCACCCAGAGGCGGCGCAGACGAGTCAGAGCTAAGGTGTTCATAGGAGCGTATGTTTGGATTTAGTTTCTGAAAGCCAAGCCTCGATTCGGAAAGCCGCGCATTCTAAATTATCTCGTCCACTCTTCCATGGCCGATCAATCTGGCATTCTCGCGAACCTCGAATTCGTCTCCGACGTTTATTTTTTCTGAGAAGAACTGCCAGCTTGCAAAGGTGATTTTTGTCTTGAGTTTTTCACCCGGAAAGTGGAAATCATTGTCTTCATAGGAATGTATTCCACTTGCCAGGTAGTCAACGGCCGCGAACTTGTGATGTGGAGCGTACCCGTTGCGCACGCCCGCCGTCTTTGGCCATTCCACATCCTCCGAGATCACGAAGGTTGCCAGGATGTGATGCATCAATTTCCCTCAAAAGGCATGCTCAACATCTTTGAGCAAAGAATTGAACGGATCTCTTTTTTTACCTTCTCCTCCACCGAAAGGATGCCACTCTTGAGTGTGTGGATTCCCGGGAGACCAACGTTGGAAGTTTCCGCCAACGCCACTCACGACTTCGTCACTTCAGAAACTACGAACCCGCCCTCGACTCCCTCGGGTACGTGTCAAACACGTTTTTGCCCGTCTCCAAATACAGCCTGTCACATACAGGACATCGGTAGACGGTGATACTTACGTCATCAATCATGTCGTAAAACACCTCCCCACTTGGCCCTGCCCCGTTATCGATCCTGTCTGCTATCTCACCCACGCGTGCCATCGGTACCAGCCGCCATTCACATTCCGGCCAAACGCCTGATAGATTCAACACCGCTCCACATGTGCAAGCAAATTTCGGCATTCTTATCCTCCAGAGGCCGATCGGTCAGCCGTCGCTCAATACTCATGCTCGCCACACGAACCTAGATGGCTAGGCGTTACGGCTGTCCATCTTTTACCTGTGACCGCTCTGTTCTGGTATGCAGCATCCAGTTCAACCCTGACCGCGATTTTCCTATCCTGCCATATCGCGTTATCGCCCGTAGTTTTTCACTAACCCCTGACGCCACGCTGGCACCAGTTGATCGAAAGGAAAGACCGGAGAACACCCGCCATCAATTAACTCGTCTATCGGCTTAGCCCACAGTCGCTTCAGAGGTTTCTCGAATCTCCCGATACCGTCAATTCCACGCAACCCAATAATCGCTACATCGTTGCTTTTCTCGCAATAGATGCACCACTCGCCAACATCAGATGCACAAGCATACCTATCAACCCTGTAAAGCCAACCACTCGCAGGACCGCCGTCGCGTAACTTGTCGTCGTACGCGACTCCACTGATCATCTCGTCCAAGAAGATCGCCGCAATGTAGTCAAACTCGAACCTCTCGGTCTTGTCAAGGTTGAGTAGGCACGCGATATTAGCCCGTTCGACACTCAGGAGTTCACGCACAATTTCCGGGAAGTCTGACGCGAAAACGTGGTCGGACTGGAAGAATAGAAAATCGCTCCAGGGTCCAAAATGAACACGGTCGGGTAGCATCCTATCGAAATCCAGTGCCTTCACGACGTTATCAAACGCCTGCTGCCGATAAACAGCATCCCCTTCGCCCAGACTCATACGTCCCTCGTCAATAGTGTCGCCAAACATCGGTTACTGCCCTTTGAGCGAGAACTTGCTCGATGCCCCACCCGGTCCGAAGTACTGAGCCCCCACGCACGCACTCCGAAGCTGCTGCCATCGAAGGTGATGCGGTTGGTCAGCCCGGCGGTGATTGCACCAATTGCATGGCGGTCGCCAGCTTCCCGAAGTTCAGCCCCTGTCCCGAAGCGAGCTGGGTGAAAGCGCTACCGGCCACGCCCATGTGACATACTGGTGCCGTGACGGGTAGGGGCTGCCGTATGAATGCTCCGATAGCTCGCTATGCAAGTTCTTCACAGAACTCTCTGTAAGGTTCAATGAGCGTCATCTTCATCTAATGCTCAGCCAGTTCCAGATCGCTGCCCGCGAGGACCGCCTGAACCCTCGTCGTCCCATCGGGATTGGAGAACTCGACTTCGTAGTTGCCATTGCAATAGTCTTCGATAACGTATCCGATGTCCCCACATCTGAGACCCTCGTATGAGCCCTCTCGACCAAGATAGCGGACGCGGTTGTGAAGCGGAATTTTCATTAACATCCCTTCGCGAAACCCGAGAAAGGTATATGCAACTTCAAAGAGCCGTCAGCCTGGATCATCCATCCTGAGCGAAGGTGACCAGTTTGACCGATGGCAGCACCTTTTCCGGGACTAGTACTCGTACCGCGCTATGGTGTGTCATACACCAAGCGGAAGAACTTGCGCCATCCATATCGCGATATGAGGTATAGATGAAGCAAGAGGAAACCTGCCAACAGAAACAGCTCTCCACTCACCAGATAGTTTAGGTAAAACGAATGCCACCCGTCACCTCGAAAAGTACGAAATAACGACGCAGCAAGCCAACAGATCGGGTAAAAAACCGACATCCCAAGAAAGCGTCGCACGTAGGGTGTAGCGTCCCCCCCATCGTGCCGGTATATGGCACACAGTATCCTGACCATCTTCTCGTGTTGCATTGCTATTTCCCATCGTTTCTTGGCGCCTCCGGCAAACGCACCACACCGCCAGTTGCCGGGAGTAGGCCTGTGCCAAAATCACGAAACGTACTCGGTACGATGCTCTGAATTGGAGTTGCTACGAGACGGCCTCCAGGAGCTTGAAGGAGGACTCCGAGCGCCGGATCATACTGCCGCGTGAAGTTCATTGCACGGCTCAGGAACAAGCCGCCGCCGTCAGCTAGGCCCTTGGATCCCGCCCCAAAGGTCATTCCCACCACCATGGCGGCCAATGCTGAGTCGTGGGCACCTGTCTGACTATTGTTGTAGGCGGTCGCAGCGGCGTTCGAACTACCTCCGATCAACGCGGTGCCCGCGTAGCCAGAGAAAATGCCGCCAAATGGGGCAGTCGCTCCGCCAAGCACTGCGGTATTCGCAATTCGCTCATAGTTTACCGAGCCGTCCCCAAACAGAACCTGATTAACATATTCCCCAAGACCCGCGCTTACACCAGCAGTAAGTCCGGCACCCGGATTGACAAGGCCCAATCGAATCAACGCCGCCGCCGAAATGGGATCTGCCGTCGGCACCACAGCTCCGCTACCCGCTCCAGGCAGCTTGGCCGCGACCCCCGAAAGCTCCTGCGCACTTGGCTGATAGGCTGCCAGACAATCAACCACCCCACCACCACAATCTTTCACGTCTCCCTTCGCGATCTTGTTCAAAAGCGACACCGCCGATTGTGCGGTTTGGCATGCAACTGCGCTTCCGTTCGCGCAAGCGTCTGCCAACGCATTCAATTGCTTGCGTGAAGTCGCGTCCAGCGACAATAGCTGATCCCGCAGAGCACACTGGGACGCGTCACCTGCGGCGCATTGCGCCTTGGCTCGCTCTAGCGCGCCGGCTTGCTTTGGCGACAGGTAGTTGTTTGCGGCCTCGTTCTGGGCAGCACCTGCCGCCGATATGCCATTCTGCCCAAGCGCGTTGGCAAGGGCACCGCCGGCCAACATCGAAGCACCGATCACGACAACCTGATTCAACATATTGGACCGGTCAGCGTTCGTCTCGATTCCCAGCGCCCCGCCAACCAGCGGCGACATGACCGCACCGGTAGCCCCACCAATGGCGCCGGCCGCGCAATCGCCGCTTCCGGCCACGCCCGCGACGCATCCAAGCGCCGCATGGCTGGCGATGTTCTCAAAGGAACCTGGATCGGTGTTGGCGCCAATGCTGTTGGCACCCAGTGCTGCTCCCTGCGCCACCAGACTGCCCTTGAGCGCATTCCCAAAGCTGCCCCCGTTGAACACAGTGCTGACCCCGGCATTGATCAAGCCCGTGCCAACGAAGCCCACGGCCTGCTGTGCCAGCGTGCCGGTCGCGCCGTTCTGGGCCGCCTGCACCACGCCACCGACGTTGTTCGTGCCCGCCAGGTTTGCCAGGGTATTCGTTCCCTCCAGGGGCTTCCCCCATTCACTCACCCCGAAGCTGCTGCCGTCAAAGGTGATGCCCTTGGTCAAGCCCGCCGTGATCGCGCCAATCGCACCGGCCGTCGCCAGCTTCCCGAAGTTCAACCCTTGGCCGGAAACGAGTTGGGTGAAAGCGCTACTGGCCATGCTGGAGAGGGCGGCCACGATCATCGCCTGCGCCAGCGTCATCTGTGCCAAGGCCACGCCCATGACCGCCGCAGCAGCGCCCGCAGTCACGATCGAGATGGCAACCGCCGCCACCATCATCACAATCTGGCCAAGCGGTCCGAACCCCTTCTTCTCCTTGATGAACCGCGTATGAATATCGTCAGCGACCGTGCCCTCGGTGTAGTTCAACCCCAGGTTGGCCTTCAGCTGACTCACCAGCGCCACGGTTGCGGCCTCGTCGACCGTGCCGTCGGCGTTGCGGATCAGGAACGCGTTGTTGACCGCGTGGATGCTGTCGGCCTCGATGTTCATGCGCATGGCGCTCATGAACCCGCCGGGCTGCACCACCGTGCCGGTGATCACGTTCCAGCCGCCCTGGGCCTTGTAGGCCGAGGTGCCGATGTCCACCACGTTGGGGCCGGCGTCGATGCTGCCGGCTTTCACGTTGAGCGTGTCGGCTGCCGTGATGGCGCCGCTGTTGCGCAGTTGGCCGGCGATGTCCAGGCTTACCTTGTCGCCGGCGATGGTGCCGCCGGTGGGCTTGGTCAGCGCCTGTGCGTAGCCCTCGGGCAGGTACACCTGCGGCACCAGCGCGTTCACCGTGGGGCACGCGGTGCTGGCGACCGTGTTGCAGTTCGGGTCGGGTACGGCTTGCTGCACGTACCAGAGCAGGGGCTTGTCGAGCTCGTTGACCTGCGTCTGCGTCAGCGCCGTGCCCAGCGCGATGTTGTGCGCCTTGGCGTAGTCCGCCGCGTTCTTGTAGAGGCTGAGCTTTTCCTGGTCGGTGACCGAGAGCTGGTTCTGGCTGTCCCAGGCCAGGCCACTCACGAAGCTGGCTTGGCCGGTCTGTTGCAGCGCGGCTTGCTGGAGCCGTTGTCCTTCGGTGTAGGGGTCGTAGTAGAAGCTGACCTTGCCCGGGCGCAGTTCGGCGGGCAGCTGCGCCAGCAGGCTGTCGGGCGTGACGCCGGCCAGCACGGCGGTGGCCGGGCTGTTGTTCAGGTACTGCGCGCGGTCTGTGGTGCCGCTGGGTGCGGTGACCGGGTTGCCGGCGAGGTTGGCGTTGAAGTGCCAGTCGATGGTCGGGCTGCTGCCGGTGGTGGGCGCTGCCGGCGTGGCCACGATGACCGGGTTGAACTGCCAGGGGGTGGTCGGGTTGTTCACCGGCGTGGCGGCCGGTACCGCGCCGCCGGGTGCCGCCACGGGGCCCAGCGGGATGACTTGCTGCGCGCCGGTTGCGGGCGGCGTGGGTTGCGTGGGGCTGGTGTAGCCGTTTACCAGCGCGGCGCCGGTGACGTCGACCTGGCTGCCCATCAGGTTGCCGGTGTTGAGCACCTGGCCGCCGGCCGTCACCGACAGCGCGTTGCTGGCCTGGATGCCGGAATCCAAGCTGCCGAGCGTGGCGCGCCCGCCGGTGTCGTGCCAGCGGTCGCCGCCGCTGTGGTCTTCCTGCCAGCGCCCGACCCAGTCGGCGTTGAGCGGGATGCTGTTGTTGTCGATGCTGCCGGCCATGCCGACCGTGACGTTGCGCCCGCCGGTGATGAGCGCGCCCTTGTTGGTCAGGTTCGTGCCCGACAGCTGGACGTCGCGCGCGGCGGAGATGACGCCGGCCGGGCCGGCGGCGGCGTCCTCATTCGCCGCGCACTGGCTGTTGCCGTAGGTGCCACCGGGATTGCAGCCGCCGGCGTAAGGCGGGTTCTGGCCGCCGTAGCTCTTGTACAGCCGCGCGGTATCCATGGTGGTGTTGACCAGCGTCGGCGCGGTGATCGATACATCGCCGGTCAGTGACTGAATGGCGCCGGACCGGTTGGTCACGCTACTGGTGGCGTTCAGGGTGATATCGCCCTGTGCGGCCAGCGTTGCGTTCAGGTTCTGGATGTTGGCCGCGCTGATCGTCAGCGTCTGGCCAGCGGCCGCCGTGCTGGGCGTCTGCTGCCAGGCAAGGGAATCCACGCGGGGATTGCTGTCGTCAGGGCAGTCCGGCGCGCCCGCCACGCAGCCGGGCGTTGTGGTGATCTTGCTGTCGTAGACGCCCTTGTTGGTGAACGTGCCCGGCGTCTTGATGGCGACCTTGCCCGCCGCGGCCAGGTCGCCGGCATTGGTCAGGTCGCCGGTGCCGGTGAGATTCAGGTTGCCGCCGGCGGTGATCTGGCCGGCTTTGCCGAGCTGGTAGCTGGTAGTGACCTGGCTGGGCGCGGCCGCAGCCGCGCCAGTGGCAGTCTTGCCTTGCGCGACCGGCGACCATGGCGGCGGCGCGAAGCAGCTGTCGCAGGCACTCATGCTCGGCGGCACGCCGTAGACCAGCGGCCCCGGTCCGTGGACGTCGGTATTGCCCGTTGTGAGTGCCGCGAGCTGCGCCATGAAGGCCGAGAGCTCGCCCTGGTTCACCGCATCCCCGGTACTGTTGACCAGCGTTGCAGAACGGCTGTTGTCCAGGCTGCCAACGTTGAGCGTTACGTTCCTGCCCGCCGAAATAATGCCGCCCTTGTTCGAGAGCGAGGCCGTGCCGATGTCGAGGTTCCCGCCGCTGATGATCTGGCCGGCGGTCCCGTCGGCCTGGCGCACCACCGTATGGTCGACGGTGGGTACGCCAATATTGAGGGTGCTTTCGGGCGTCAGCAGGAAGGGCGGCACCCTAGCCGCACCCGGGGCGGCCGGGATCAGGTGCCACAGGTCTTGTCCGTACTGCTGGTCCCCGTTCGAGGGAATGATCTCCGCACCGCGAACCAGCAGTACGGAACCATCGGGATTGCGCCTGACGTCGGCCAGCGTGATGTTGGATATTGCGCCTGGTGCATAGGCAGGGCAGCTGTCGCAGGATCCCCCTGGCAACCACGGCGAATAGCTGCCGAGGATGGTCGCGTTGAGCAGACTGTCGTTGACCACCTTGGTGAAGGAGCTGCCCGCATCCACCGGCGCGGTGCGGTCATTGATGACCGCGCCCGCGGCGATATGCAAGTTGCCGTTGGCGCCGATCACGCTGCCGATGTTGTTGAGCGTGCCGGAGATATCGACCTTGATGTCGCCGCCGGCCTGGGTGGTGCCGCCACGGTTGTCGTAGTTGCCGCCGGTGACGGTCAGGTTGCCCAGGGCCTCGGCGGTGCCCTGGTTGGCCACGTTGCCGCCCAGCGCCAGATTGCCGTTGGCGTGCAGGGTGCCGGTGTTCGTCAAGGCGCCAGCGGACAGCGAGAGATGGCTGCCGCTGACGATCTGCCCGGCATTGGTGAGCGTGCCGCCGGTGGCCAGGGTCAGGTCGCCGGATTTCTGGATCGTGCCGGTGTTGGTGATGCCCTGGCTGGCATTGAGCACCACGTTGCCGCCCGGCACGTTCCACGTGCCGGTGTTGTTGATGGCCAGCGCGGCGAGGGTCAGGGTGGCGTTGGCGTTCAGCGTGCCGGCGGTGGCCGCCGAGGGGTCGAACACCTGGTTCGGCGTATTCACGGTCAGGTTGTTGCCCGCCAGGATCTGGCCCGCCGCATTGTTGAAGCTCCCGCTGCCGCCCGTGATGCTCAGCGTCAGGTCGCCTGTCGTGGGCGCGTGTCCGGTGAGGTCGCCGGCGAAGAGGGTGCCGCCCTGGTTGCTGGCGAGCGCGCCGCTGGTGACGGCGAGATGCTTGGCGCCCGCGATCAGGCCCTGGGCGTTGTCCAGGGCGTTCGCCACCGTGACGTTGACGGTCTGGCCGCCAACGGTGCCGCGGTTGATCAGGGTGGAGGCCGTCAGGCTGACCTGATTGCCGGCGAGCGTCCCGGCGTTGCTCACCGCACCGCCGTTGACCGTGAGCTGCTGCGTGGCGATCGTCGCCCCACTGTTGGCGATGGACTGGCCGCCCAGCGTCATGTTGGCGGCCGTGGTGTCGCCGGTCAGGCCGAGGCTGCGCGTGGCCGATGCGTCGAGCGTGCCGGTGACGGCATTGCCCCCGGTTGTGCCGGAACCCGCCGCCGAGCCGACCTGGATATCGGTGCCGCGCAACGTCGCGTTGCCGCCCACCCAGGTGAGCTGACCCGCCTTGAGCGTCTGCCCGGCCGTGGCCGCCAGATCGCGGCCGGTCAGCACGCTGCCGCCCAGGGTGAGGTTCTGTCCCGCATTCACGGTGGCGCTGCCCACACTGGAGAGTGTGCCGCTCACCGTGGCCGATCCCGCCGCAGCCTGGATCGTGGCGTTGCCGCCGCTGGCCACGCTGCCGGCCACGTTGGCGTTCTGCCCCGCCGCGATAGCGGCGTCGCCATCGCTGGTCAGCGCGCCGTTGATCGCGGCGCTGCCGGCGGTGGCGGTAATGGTGGCCTTGCCCGCGCTCTGGGCCTGGCCGCCCACCGTGACGTTCTGCGCGGCGCTGAGGGAGAGGCTGGCATTGCTGCCGATCTGCCCGCTGGTGGTGATGCTCCCGCTGCGGGCGGTGACGCCAACCGGGCCGGTGGCGAGCACCTGGCCGCCAAGATTGGCATCGGTGCCCGCGGTGACGGCAAGCGTGCCGGGCGACACGACGTTGCCGGCGGTGGTGACGTTGCCGGTGACGCCGGTGAGCGACACATTGCCGCCGGTGCTGCCCGCCATGCCGTTGATGGTGAGATGGCGTTGGGTGGACAGGTCCAGATCGGAAGCGGAGACCGCGCTGCCGTCGATGGTGGTGTCGCGCGCCGCGTTGAGCTGGATCGTGCCCGGCGCGCTGACATCGCCGCGCAAATGGATATCGCCCCGGCCATCGTTGCCCGCCGCCGAGATGGCGATCTGCGATCCACGGACCGCGCCGCCCACATCCACGCTGCCGCCGGCGGCCAGGGTCACGGCGTTCTGCGCCTGGATGCCACCGGCACCGTTGATCGAGCCACCCGCCGACACAGCCACGGCCTTGCCCGCGTTCAGCGTGCCACCCAGTGTGGCGTCCTGCCCGGCGTTGAGGGTGTATCCGGCCTCGCTGTGGCCATTGCCCGACGCCACCACGGCGCCGGCGGCATTGAGCGCGACCGCCTGCTTGGCGTAGGTGCTGCCAACCTTCAGGTTGCCGGCGGAGTCCAGCGTCAGGTTGCTGGCCGACGCCGCGAGATTGCCATCGGCGCGCACGCCCAGGCCCGCGGCGGTGCTCACGATATGGATCTGCCCGGCGGTCATGGCACCGAACGCGGTGGCGTCGATCGCCAGGCCGCTGGCGGCACTGGTGTTGCTGGCCGCGTTGTTCGCGCCCGTGGCCGTGGTGGCAAAGGCGCCGCCGGATGGTGCAGCGGTGGGCGTAGCGGTGGACGCAGCGGCGGGCGTGACCAACTGGCGCCCGGCCACCAGGTTGATCTGGTTGCCGGCGTAGAGCGCCGCATCGACACCGATCGACTCGGCGATCAGGTTGATATTGCCAACCGTGCCCTCGATGCCCACGCCGTTGGGGTTCCCCGGCGACGGGTTGGCGATCTGTACGCGCCCGCCCTGCACGAGGAAGCCGGCGGCCGTGGCGGCATCGAAGCTGGTGGCTGCCCCGGTGCCCGACAGGAACTGCGGCACGCCGGTGGTGAGCGTCACCTGGGTGGTGTTGGTAAAGCTCGCACCACGGGTATAGACCCCGCCGGGCGCGGCGATCACAACCCCGGCCGGGGCGCCGAACACTTCGATGGTGCCGTTGACCTGGGCGGGCGTCTGGCTGGTGACCTGGTTGATGATCAGGCCAGCCGGCCCAGAGGTGGCCAGGTTGCCGTTGGCGCCAACCTGGCCGCCGAGGAACGTGCCGCCGCCGGTGGTGCTGTTATTGAGGATCAGGCCGATCGGATCGACTATGAATGCGCGGTACTGGTTGAGCGAGATACCCGCCGCGTTGGGCGTGGTGATGCCCACCACGGGCACGCCGCCTGCCGGCGCACCCGGTCCGCTGGTGGTGCCAATCGACGGGGTGAAACGCACCGGCGCGTTCGGGTCGGTGACCGGCGCGGCATGGGCCGCCGCAGGACCAAAGCTGACCGTCACCGGCAGGTGCGTGACCGCCCAGCGCATCAGGCTTTGCCGCGCGGCGCCGGACTGTATCGCAAGACTGGCCGGATCCGAGGCGCCCGCCGCCAACGCCCCTGCCGCCTGCCGGGCTTGCTGCAAGGACATCTGCAGCGGCGCAATCCAGGTCGTGATGGCCACCACGCCAGCCAGCGCCCGCACCCACCAGCGGCGACGGCCACGCTCGGCCATGGAGAGGCCGGGCGATGGATCGGGTTGTGCGTTGTCCTGAGGCAGAGCGGCTTGCTTCACGCGGTACATGGTGCTTCCTGGCAGTGCGTCGAACTGGATGTCTTGGGGCGGGTCGCGTAGGAGGGCGGGCGGCCTTTGCGTGCCGCCTTACTGCGTGATCTTTGCCTTGCCCAGCAACTGCGTGACCAGCGTGGTCGTGGCCCGCTCAAGTTCCTGCGCCTGCAACGCTTGCTGGATGCCGGGCTTGACGGTGTCATAGGCCGGGACACGGGTTGCGCGCACTTCGTCGACCTTGACCAGGAAGCGGCGGTTGTTCCAGGCCACGGGGGTGGCGCTCACCGCGCCAGCGGGCAGGGTGGACAGCGCCTGCGCAAGCGGCAAGGGCAGGTTCTGGGTCTGGCCTTCCTGCGCCGGCACCTTGAAGCTGAGCCAGTCCATCGCGCCACCACTGGCCTTGGACGGCGCGAGGCTCACCTGCTGCGCCACCTTGGCGAAGTCCTCGCCGGCCTGGATGCGCGCGAGCGCGGCGGCGGCCGCGGCATCATCGGCGAGCTCGATCAGGCGGCCCTTGTATTCCTTGTCGCCCAGGCTTGCCACGATGGCGTTGTAGCGCGAGCGCACCTGCTCCTCGGTGACCGGCGCGGGCTTGATATGGTCCTTGAGCCAGGCCTGGGTCAGGATGGCGTCCTTCGCCTCGCGCAGGGCCTGCTGCACATCGGGCCGCGCTTCCAGCCCCTTGGCCTTGGCCGCCTCCTGGCGGAACAGCTCGCGCGCGATCAGCTGCTGCTTGATGGCGTTGCGCGTTGCGTCGTTGTCGGGGAGTTGTGCCTGCTGCATGGCACGGGTGATCTGGTCATCGGGGATGGCCACGCCGTTGACCGAAGCGGCAAGGACAGGTTGCAGGCTGAAGGCCAATGCGGTGGTGGCGATAAGGCGAAAGATCTGGGATTGCATGTTGGTTTCCTTTGACATCGGGTATCAGGTATCGGGTATCGGAGTTCTGCGTTCTGCGTTCTGTGTTCTGCGTTCTGCGTTCTGCGTTCTGACGGGCCGCTTCAAGCCCAGCACATCGGCACAGCTCAATAGGTCCAGTTGAGCGTGGCCAAAAAAAGCGGCGCCTTTGTGCCCAGGTAGCTGGGCTGCGCGAGCGGCACGCCAACCAGCAGCTCACTGGTGAATGTTTGCTTGGCCCACTGGGCCGAGAGACGGATGCCGGCGCCGGTGCCAGCCACCGATTGCCAGTCACGGGTTGCGACCGATTGGGTCTGGCCGCCGTCCAGGAACAGGTACGGCTCCATGCGGATGCCGGCCAGCGCCGGCGCGTTGGCCCACACCATCTCGTTGCGCAGATACGCGCCACGGTCACCAGCGATGGCGCCTTCGCGGAAGCCGCGCACGGTGCTGACGCCGCCCGCGTAGATCTGCTCGGAGCCGAACAGCGCCACGTTGGCCCACTGCGCGACGAGCTGCGCACGCCAGGCCAGCAGGGCGTCGAATGCCCGCGGCAACGGCAGTTGCAGGCTCGCATTGGCATCGAGCTTGGTGAACTGCGCATGCGCTTCGTCAGAGCGGATGTCGGCGGGGTCGCGGGTGGCATTGATCAGCCGCAACCCGCGCGAGACGCCCGCCTCGGCCGTGGCATAGCCCTGCTGGTCGTTGGCGGCAAAGCGCCGCAATCCGCTCCAGGCCGCGCGCAGCACGGTGAGCCGCTGGGGATCCAGCTCCAGGTTGTTGATCTCGCGCTCGCTCTTGCGATAGGTGAGGGTCAGGTCGAAAGCCTGCCGCCCGCTCCGGTCGCGGGTAAGGACCCGGTTCCAGCCCAGCGTGTGGCCAAAGGTGCGGCCGTACAGCAGCGCGGTATCGCCAATGGCGGTCTGGTACTCGGATATCGAGCCGGTATAGCTGAAGGTGTTGTAGCCGAACGGCGCCGCCGCCGAGAGCACGGCCGCATTGGTATCGCGCGTGCCCACATAGCTGGCGGAGACCGCCTCCTGCAAGCCCAGTGCGTTGTCGGCATCGATGCCCAACCGCGTGCGCGAGATGCCCGTGGTCCGGCTGCCATAGTTGTCGACGCCGGCATTGAAGCGAAAACGGTCACCGGGCTGGTTAGCCAGCGCCACCACCGAGCTGCCCGGCGTCTGCCCCGGCAGTATCTGCAGCTCGGCCCGGTTGCGGCGCAGGCGGTTGACCTGGTCAACCCCTTGCTCCAGATCCTGCAGGCGCAAGGTGTCGCCCGGCGCGGGGAATTGCCAGCCCGTGCCAGCGTCTGTCAGCAGCCCGCCGCCTACGGTATCGAGCCATCCGCTATCTTTGCCATCGACGCTACCATCGCCGCCGCGCAGGCGGATGGCGCGCCCGTTGAGGCGGATCGATTCGACCGTGCCCGGCACAACCGTGACCATCAGCACGCCGGAGGCAAGATTCTGCTCGCCCAGATAAGCACGCGTGGTGATAAACCCCCGCGCCACAAAGGCTTCGGTAAAGCGCCGCAGCAACAGGTTGATGCGATTGGTCCCCAACGACTTGCCAACGAAGGGGGCCGTGATGGCGCTGATCTCGGCATCCGACAGCACGGTATTGCCGATCACCTGGATACGTTGGATCTCGAACGTGGCCGATGTCTCGGGCACCGCCTCGATGGGTGTGTCGGGTGGCAGAACCTGCTGGCTCTCGATCCGGGCCGGTGGCTGGGTGGCCTCACGCTCCAGGTCGCGCTGGCGCTGCTCGCGCAACAGGCGCTGTGCCGGATCTTCCGGTGTGAGTTGGGGCAATGGCGCCGCCGATGGCAACGGCATTGGCGGTACCTGAGCCTGCACGGAACCGGCAGACAGGATCGCCAGGGCCAACAAGGACAGCCGGAGCCGGAGCCGGAATCGGAGTGGGGTAGCGCGCCGCATCATTGCCACACCCAGGAAGTGAAACCGAGATGGTTCTCGACGGTGACGGGAACGCGCTGGCGCGGCCGCTTCACCATGGTGGTGCCCGCAATGGCCACGTCACCCTCGAAACTGCCCCCATCCGCTACGGTGTCGCCGCTGATGCGCGTGCGGCCCGCCGCCATCCAGCTGCCGCCGATGTCCGTGGCGTAGAGCCTGGCCCAGGTGTCGCCAAAGAAGGCCTTGAAGCCCCGGTCGCGCGCGATCGCCGAGTAGCCGGTCACACCAGCGGCGTAGGTCAGCGGCGCATTGACCGTCAAGTCACCCAGCGCCAGCACGCGCCCACCTACGTTCGCGGCCAGCTTGCCCGCCTGAATGTCGATATGGCCACCGGCGGACAACAGGCCACCCGTCACGGTGGTGGTCGATGACGCCGAGGTGCGGCAGATGATCATGCAGCTGCGGGAATAATGCGCGGCGCCGCTGGTGATCCCTTCGGTGCGGAACGTGTCAGCCGCGCGCACCTTGATGTCGCCGTTGTTGGCATAGATTTCCCCGCCGGTGTTGATGACGTTGCGCCCGGTGAGCGTGGTGCCCTTGTCCGAGAGCAGATAGGCAATCTGCGCCGGCCGGTCAACCTGGCCATAGTCCACGTCAAAGCGCGCGCTGGTCTTGGTCAGCACCAGCCAGCGCTGGCCGCTGCCGGTCTGGTAGCTTGGCTGCTCGCCATTGGCACCGGCCTGCTTGGTGATCTCGTTGCGCAGGTCGCCGCCGGCCGTCACGGCAAGGTAGCCGTTCGACAGCATGCGGCCATAGCGGTTGATGACATCGCCCCCGGCCCGGACCGTGACATCGTCGCCCGCACCGAAGAAGATCCCAAGATAGTCCGGGGTGGAGGTATTGAGCACGGTGCCGCCCGTCAGCACGGTCACGGCGCCGGCGGACTGCGCTTGCCCCACGATGCGCGATTGCCCCTGGATCAGCGCGCCCTGGCTGGTCAGCTCGCGGTCGGACTGCAGCAGCACGCCACCCTGCGTGGCCACCAGCGTCGATTGCGCGGCGGCCGAGTCAAGCAGCACCGACCCCGCATGCAGCCGCACATCGGTCGCGGCCAGCACGCTGCTGTCACGCTGGACATAGCTGCCGGTGGCATCGATGGCCACGGCGGCGCCGGAGGCGCGTATGGCGGTGCCCTGCAACGCAAGATCGCGCACCTGGATACCAGTGCCGGCGACGCCGTCGACATCGGTACCGGACAGCGCCGCCGTATCTGCCTGGATGCTCAGCGAGCCATTGCGCGAAGTCAGTGCCGTGCGCGTGTCAGCCTGCGTGGTCTGGAGCCGCGATGTCGCAATGACGAGGTTGCCCGCGGCCGAGGCCTGCGTGCCGGCAAGCGCAATGCCCGCGCCAGCGTCCAGAAGCCCGATACCGCCGCTGGCGCTCAGCACCGAGCCGGTCAGCCTGATGGGTTCGCTGTGTGCCTGGCCTGCCGCGCCCATCACCAGATCCCCCGTTGCGTGGGTGCCGGCTGCCAGCGTGGTGGCATGCAGGTCAATGCGGTCGGAGGTGACTTGCAGATGCCGGCCGGCATCCAGGTTGCCTGTGCCAAGCATGCCGCCAGTGCCAATCACCACATCCTGCAGCGCTTGGATCTTGCCGGAGGCGAGTTGCAGATCACCGGTGCCGGAGACCGCGAAATCGCCGGCGATGGCGTAGGCGCTGCCGGCGTGCCGTACGCCCGCGCCCTGATCGGTAACGAGCAGCTCAATACGGCCGGAGACGAGGCTGCCCGCGCCGGTGATGTCCACTGCAATGCCCTTGCCGCGGATGTCCTCGGGCGCCGTGTACTTGATCCAGTCAGTCCGGTTATCAGTGGCCGAAGGCCCTGTATTGACCTCCGCCTCGCTGGTTCCCGCGATCAACCGCAGATTGGCGGTGGGGTTGCTGTAACGGTTCTCGATCCTGCCGCCTATGCGAATCTGCTTGGCAATCAACTCAAGCTGGAGCAGTTCACCGGACAGCCCTTCCGGGCCGATCTCAAGCAAGCCCCGACTGGTCTTGATGGTGATGTTGCTTTGTGCGGCCACATTGTTGAGCGTCGTCAGGTCGACCTGCCCGGTGGTCAACGCCAGCTTGCCGATGTTGTGCACCGTCATGCCATTTACGGTGATCCCGTTGGGATTGGCCACAATGACATTGGCGCGGTCTCCCAGCACATTCAACGGCCCTTCGAGCAGCGACGGATTGGTACTCGTGACCTGATTCAGGATGGTGCGGGCGAGCACCGCGCGGTTATCGAGATCGACGCCGGCGCGCGGGACGTTGAAGTCCCGGTAGGTGTTGGTGGAAACGCCGCCAACCGCATTGGTGATGTCAACGGTGATGCGGCCATTGGCCCCCACCGTGACCGTGGGCGCGCTGTTGCCGCCATCGGGCACCACGCCTGCGGCAAGGCAAGTGCCGGTGAGCAGGAGCGCCCCCCAGGCCAGAGCGGAAAGCCGCAGGCCGTGCGCCGCCATTGCGGTGACCGTCGTCTTTTGCTGCTCCATCCCAGTCTCGCCACGCCGCACAGGACCTCTCCCATTCTCAAAGTGCGCGCGAACGAAATTGGATAAGACGATGCGTAAGGCGATTCCCATGCTCAACAAGGAAACGCCGCCACGATGCTGCCGATTCTGTCGCGCTGAATTTTGACGCGACATTAGCAGAGTGCCATCGTAAAAAATTTGGGAAATTTCCCAATCTTCCGGCGTTTATTCGCTTCCGATGGCTCGGCGAACGCATCAGTCAAAGGATTTAACAAAAATTCAACAATTGTGTCCGCAACAACGGCCATGCTTTAATCAGGTGTTAGTGAAACTGAACTCATGGTCTCAACCGCGCTTTCCGCAGGGGCAGTGATCGCTCCTGAAGAGGCAAAAGGAAGAAGGGCAGTTGTTTATAACGGCGCCCCGACCGCGAGGCATCACCCTACGTAGGGAGGGCGGAGCGCTGGGGGGGGGCCGATGACGAGAGGGATGCGGGCAAAGGAAGACAGCTCGCGTATTGAGGCTAGCGGCAGCCGATGACAACGACTTCACCGAGGCAGCAGTTTTGGTCGCAAGAACGCGCCAATGTTCGTAGAATGTTGCCACCCGCTAGGCTCAAACAGGGAGCGCAGCCATGAAAGAAAGCCCGGTGCCAGCCGATTCCGGCGATGCCGCATCGCTCCCAACCAGTCGCCCTCCTTCCGACCTGGCCGACGAGATGCTGGCATTCGAGCAAACGGTACTGCGGCTGATCACGCGCAACATGCCGCTTCCGGCGCTGCTCGCCGAGGTATGCCGCCGCGCCGAGGCGATGCTTGGCGAAGGGCCGTCATGTTCCATCCTCCTGCTCGATGGCGATGGCACGCACGCGAAATTCGGCGCGGCGCCCTCGTTGCCCGACGCGTTCAGCGCGGCGATTGACGGGCTCCAGATCGGCCCCGGTGCCGGCTCATGTGGCACGGCCATGTTCGAGCGGCGCATGGTGGTGGTGGAGGATATCGCGACAGATCCCTTGTGGGACGATTATCGGCAGCTTGCGTTGCCGATCGGGCTGCGCGCCTGCTGGTCGATTCCGTTCCTGGACGATGCGGGGAAAGTGCTCGGGGCGTTTGCGGTCTACTATCGCGTCCCGCGGCGGCCGACCGCCAAGGAAGAGACGATCCTGCGCAACATCGGGCAGAGCGTGGGCCTCGCCGTGCATCAGGATGCGATTGCGCAACGGCTTGCGCAGAGCGAAGAACATCATCGCTTCGTTGTCGATCTCCTGAGCGAAGGCATCCTCGTGCTAACGCCAAGCGGTATCGTGTTGGCATGCAACCCAAGTGCGCAGCGCATGCTACGCTCGGCGACGTCGCTGGTTGGCAGCAATATCTACGGCAACGTGGCGCGGTCGTTTCATGACGACGGATCGCCGATCGCGTTCTCGGATCGGCCAACGTCCCGCGCGATAGCGACGGGGAAACCGGTTCTTGGCGAGGTGATCGGGCACGAACTGACCAATGGCGAGATCATCTGGATCAGCGAGAATGTGGTCCCGATCATCAAGCCCGGCGAGACGGCACCGGGTTCCCTGCTGGTCTCCTTTGTGGATATCGGGCCGGTACGCGACGCCACCCAGCGCTTGAAGTATCTCGCGACGCGAGACTCCCTGACGGGACTATTCAATCGCAGTTATCTTGCCGACCGGATGACCGAAATACTCGCGCCCGGCGACAACGACGGACAAGACCCGCTGCGCGTTGCCATCGTCTACGTCGACCTGGACGGCTTCAAGCTGGTCAACGACTCGGCCGGGCATGAAACCGGCGACGCCCTGTTGCGCAGCGTCGCCCAGCGGCTGAGCGGATGTGTACGAGAGGACGACACGCTCGCACGCGTGGGCGGCGATGAATTTGTGATCGTGATACGCGGCTATCGCAGCACCGAAGAGATCGCCGCGCTGTCCGCGCAGCTTCTCGAGTCCATTGCACTGCCGTTCACGGTCGGCGAGAACGCCTATTTTATTGGCGCTTCGGTTGGCATCAGCCTGTTTCCAGAAGACGGCCGTGACGCCGCAACGCTGCTGCGCAATGCGGATTCCGCCATGTACTACGCCAAGCAACTGGGGCGCAACAGCTTCCAGTTCTTTACGGCGTCGCTTAACTTACGCATGCAGCGCCGCTTTGCCGTGGAGCAATCCTTGCGGCGCGCGCTGACCGCGGGCGAGCTCAGTGTCGTCTACCAGCCCATCGTGGAAAGCCAGAGCGCAAGCGCGGTTGGCGCGGAAGCCCTCCTGCGATGGCACAGCGCCGAACTCGGTCACGTCTCGCCGGAGGAGTTCATTCCGGTCGCGGAAGAGACAGGCATGATTGTAGCCATCGGCCAGTGGGTGCTGGAGCGGGCATGCGCGCAAGCAGCAGAATGGCGACGCACCATCGCACCGGATCTTTCAATGGCGGTGAACCTGTCCCCGCGCCAGATCAACGCAGGGTTGGCGCAGATGGTCCAGGGCTGCCTCACGCGCGCGGGGCTCGATCCCAGTGCGCTGGAGTTGGAAATCACCGAGGGGCTCTTGATGATGGATAGCGAAACGGTGATGCCGGCGCTGACATCGCTGACCCGTACCGGCGTGAGGATTTCCGTCGACGACTTCGGCACGGGATACTCGTCGCTATCCTATCTGAAGCGCTTCCCGCTTCATAACCTCAAGATCGATCGATCATTCGTCGCCGGGCTGCCAGACAATCGCGACTCCACCGCGATTACCCACGCTGTCGTCGCGATGGCGCACTCGCTCGGCATGAGCGTCACGGCTGAGGGCGTGGAAACCCCGGAACAGGCGGCCTATCTGCGCTCCCTCGGCTGCGAGAGACAACAGGGCTTTCTATTCTGCCGGCCCGTGGAGCCTGTGGAATTTGTACGCCGGCTAGGCGAGCTTGGCTCGGCGGTGGACGCAAAATAGGGCAAATCCGGCGCTACCGTAACGCCCCCCTCCCATTTCATGGGAGAGGGGAGCAAACCAGCGTATTGCTGCTGGCCACTCGCACCCGCATGCCGTACTCACACAAAGTCCGAAGCTCCAAACTTTCTAACGGATCAATACACCTTTTCGTGTGGGCCGATGCATCGCGGGGCTAAATCCAGCACCGCCGTGGCTCCCCTCTCCCGCATGGCGGGAGAGGGGTTGGGGGAGAGGGCGGGCCTGCGCAAAAGCGAGGCGCATCACGTTGAGCGTGCGCCCGCCCTCTCCCCCGGCCCCTCTCCCATTTCATGGGAGAGGGGAGCAAAACAGCGTATTGCTTCCAGCAACCGCGTTACTCAAGATCCTCCACAAACACCTTTCCGTATGCGGCGGCGGCGGCAACAATGAAGCCAAGCACTTCAGCGCTCAGGCCATTGATTCCCGTGAAGCTGCAAAAGTAGAATCCATAGGGCTCCACACTGGCGATGGCATCGGGCATTTGGCCCGAATTCCCCGGCGACCGGAAATCAAAACCGGAGGAACCCTTCTGGCCTGCCCCGCCGCCCGCGCGGCCGAGAATTTTCTCGGCGATGCCTTCTGACGGCAGGTCAGCGACGATCTTGTATTCAATACCCATTCTGACGTCTCGGTAAATGCTGGCGCTACCAGAAGCGGAGCGCCCCGCCCAGCATGAAGAAGATCAAGATCAGCCCGTACTCCCCGAGGAGCAGCGGCGCGATCGTCAGCAAGCCCTGGAGGACCACCGCCACCTTCCAGCGCCTGGACAAGCCATAGCGCCACCAGTACAGCGCATGCAGGATCATGGTCAGGCCGTTGGCCACCCAGACCACGCCAAGGGCCATGATGTAGTTCTGCTGTGCGATCCGCAACACCAGGAGCAGCACACCTACCATCAAGATCAGCAGCGATCCGACGCCAAGCAGAGCACGGCCCGTGGTGACCGGGTCGGACGTAGATCGTGGCATTGCATTTCCTTTGTCGGCGTTACGCACGCCATCCAGTGTTTTCAAGGTCAGCGTGTTTGTGTCCGCCGTTCCTAACCAAGCCAGCTGCGCTGGGACCGGCCACAGCGCTGGCAAAGGCGCGGGCGCAGTAGCGGTGGGCAGCGGCCACCCTATCGCCCTATCGCTCTTTCAGTCCAGGCTGCGCACCACCACAAGCTGCTTGCGGAATTCGAATCCCATCTCCGGCCAAGTCTTCACGTAGTCCATCAAAGCCAGCTGGCCGGCCGGATAGTCTTCGCCGTTGAGACGGCAGTCGGCCTGGATCTCGCCCTCGGCATCGCGCGCGGCGTACAGGCGGATGGCGGCGAACTCGGATGCCTCAAGCAAGGGACGAAAGGCGTCAATCGAGTTCGTCAGCAGGCAGCATGGGCAGAAGTCGTGCGCATTGCTCTCACTCTCACTCTCGCTCTCGCTCTCGCTCTCGCTATCCTGCTCGCTCGCCTCGCGGGCGGCGGCCGGGCATGACGGCTGCGCATGCGGCTTCGCCATGTAATGCGAGGCTGGGCCAAACACCACGCGGCGACGCAACGCCCGGTGGCCCGCCTCGCCAGGGAACTCCATCGTCATCGACATGCACTCGGTGACTTCGGCGCGGGTGCCCTCGCGCAGCGCCACGGCGTCGGTCCTGGCCCATTGCGTAAAGCCATTGCGCATGGCAGTTGCCGCGTCGTTATCGCTGGCCGCATGCTGGAACTCGAAGCACCCATCGGGTACGAGCCGTTCATGGCAGACCTGGATGGTAGTCGATGACTGCCCCATGCCGTTCTCGTGCAGATGCCATCTCACCAACCGCGGAAGCAGCCACAGGCCCTCGGCGGTCTGCAGCCAGGCTCCATGACGGGACACCGGCTGGCTCTCGGCCATCAGCACGTCCTGGAGCAAGCTCGTCAGGTCGATGTTCTCCGCCCGGCTTTCGTCGTTGCGGGTAGAGGCAATGGAGAACACAGAGGTCGTGCCGGGATTGCCCGGGTGGATCCGTGGCGTGTAGTTGGATTCCGATGTCATCTGAATACTGTGCTGCTTGGTAATAGGCTTTGGGATCGATCCGCGCCGAGTTTACAGGTTTATGCCGTAGCCGGCATAGGCTGGGCTCGATCAGCGTGCGGACGTACGGCTGGACAACGCTTGTCCGGTCCGAATACGATACCGGCGATAACAAAACTCATGCCTCACCCAAATGCCGACTCCCGCCGAAGTACAACGCGCCGTCCTGGACATCATGGCTTCGCAGCGTCGCGATGCATGGAAGTCTCCCGAACTCAAGCACGCAGTCATGGCAAAGCTGGGGATGTCAGGGGACCAGGAAAAGGACGTTCGCCGTGCCTTCGCCGCACTGGAAGAACAGAACTACCTGGCGGGTGAAGGCAATGGTTCCGCAAGACAGTGGAGACTGCTGGCAAACGGGCCGGCAGCTGCCGTCCGGCCATCAATCGATCTTTCGCTGGCGCTGCTCAAGCTGCGTCAGCTTGCGCGACACCACCTTCCCAACAGTGTCATCGGCGACCTCGAAGGATACTTTGAAGGTGCTGCGCGCGTGCTCCGCGCGAACCCCATCGACAGCCGCTCGGAAAGCGCGCTGGCGTGGATGGGCAAGACCGCGCGCCTGGACGCCGGCTACCCCTTGATCCCGCCAACAGTCGACGAACAGATCTTCGAGACCATCTGGGCGGCGCTGTACCTGGACCAGACGCTATTCGTGCGCTACCAGGTGGCGGCCAGGGAGATCACGCAGCCCAAGGAATACGAGGTGCTGCCCTATGGCATCGTCGAGAAAGGCTCATTCTGGTACCTGGTGGTCAAGCACCGGCGCTCCAGCGGCAAGCAGGGCTCGCCATGGTTGATGCGGCTCGACCGCATGCTTGCGGTGGAGAACCGCGGCTTCGTGCTCAAGCGCGAGCACGGGTTCGACCTGCAGGCCTTCATCAAGGAGGAGAAGGCGCTGGAGTGGTTCGCCAGCACGCCCGAGCCACTCGTTCTGCGCGTACGCGAGCGTGGGTCCGTCCCAAGCCAGTTCCGATCCGTGCGGCTCTCCGACGATCAGTGCATCACCGAGGAGGAGGGCGGCTTTGTCCTGACCGCCACCGTTGCGCCGTCGATCGCGCTGAACAACCTGCTGCTGGAGCGCTCGCCGTTTGTGGAGGTCATTGCCCCGGCAAGTGTCCGGCGCGAGATCGGCAAGCTCCTCAAGGAAGCGGCTTCCCTGTACGCCGACGACGGCTGCAACGATGGCGATAGCGATAGCGATGACGATGACAACACCGCCGGGCCAGCGTCCACGCAGCCATCGTCCTTGGGGTCGGTCACGTAAGGGAAGCCCTAGCGCATCAGATCCGGCCAGGGAAACGCAACCACCAGATCCGCGCTCGCCTTTTCGAAAGGGCGCGCGGAGTACATCAAGCGCCGGGCGATGACCCCGGTGCGCTGGCGCAGCGCGGCAATGGCCGCGCTCGGGCCCGCAATGGAGACCCAGGAGGGCGCCGCATATCCTCCGCCGATCAGGGCGACCAGATCCTCTTCGATCTTGCCGGCCAGGCGCTCGGGCGCGGGGTCGGTTTGCTGCAGCAGCAAGCAGGTGGTATCCAGCGATGCCAGCTCCCGCAGCCACCTGAGCGGCTCGCTGCCCGCCGCCAGCAGCGCGGCCGGATCCAGCGTCGAGCGCAAGAGAATGCCCAGCGCACTCGCCAGGCTGCGCGAGCCAGCGAGGATCCAGCTGCCCGCACGTACGGCCGGCAGCTGGCTGGCAGCACCGAGCACAAGCGCAATCTCGAGGCTGCCCGTGTTGCGCGCCTTCCTCATCGCCTGCACCGGCCCCATGGCATTCCACATCGCGCCCCCGTTAGCGCCGGTCAGGCGCGCAGCGTCAACCAGGTGGACAACCACGTCGGCGCGCGCGCCGGCATGCCCGGCCTGCATCCATTCCAGGGCACCCGCAAACGTCGGGCAATCCATGATCACGCCCTGCACCTCCTCCGCCGAGAAACCCCACCGCTGAATCGCAACCCGCAGCGGCTTGATCGGGGTCAGCACGTCGTGGCCGATGGTCACGATGGTCATGTCGAGGGGGTCGTTCTGATGCATTTGCAGGCTCCTGTGTATCGGTAGCCGCAAGTCTGCTGCCCGCACCGGACAATTCGCTGTCCGGTATCGCGTCCAATATTCACCCCTGTCATGCGGTTGAATGCCATGCAACCTCAATCGGCTGCCCAAGAAAAAAGATCCAGGATTTCCCTAAAGTTATCCGAGGAATGGCCGATCTGGAATTGGCGAACGCATCACACGGCAACGCGCATCACTGGAATCCAAGATGAACACGCAATGGCAACGCCTGATAGCCCGGCTGACAGCACACCACCCGGACCGTCTGGCAGGACTCAACCCACCCGCGTCGGCCGAACGGGTGGCAGACCTTGAGCGCGAGCTCGGCGTGTCCCTGCCCGATGACTACGTGCAATGCCTGCTGGTGCACGACGGCCAGGATCGCCACGCCGAATGGCTCTTCGACGGTACCGAATTCCTATCCACCGCGCGCGTGCTGCGTGAATGGAAGGTGTGGCACGCACTCTGGGCCAGCGGCGAGTTCGCGCAAATGACCGCAAGGCCGGATCCCGGGGTGAAGCCACTGTGGTGGTCGCCAAAATGGATCCCCTTCACCTACAACGGCGCCGGCGATCACCTCTGCCTGGACCTGGACCCGGATACCGGCGGCCAGTACGGCCAGGTCATCGCCCTGTGGCACGACGCCCCCAAGAGAGAGCGCATTGCGGACAGCTTCGGGCAATGGTTCTCGCAATTCACCGAGCGCCAGCGCTAAACAAGCGAACAACAGCCAAATCCAACCAAGCCCAACCAAGAGAAGCAAGAGCAAGCAATGAGAGAATCCGCAACGCAGCTGCGTGAGCAACGGCTTCAAACCCTATTCGACGATTGCCAGCAGCATGTGCTTGCCCAGATCATCGGCCCCTTTGGCTTGTCCACGGCGATGTTCCAGGACAAGACCGGCGGCAACGTCACCACCGCCCACAACTTCGCCCAAGGCACCACCGCAACGGACGACGACCAGGCGCGATACGCGCGCTTCCGGCAAAGCGCCGACGAGTTCGACCGCGCCAGCTACGCGGCAAGCACCACCGACTGGCAACGCAAGCGCGACAGCGCAGCGCAAAGCGGCATCGATGGCTACACCGGCAAGCCGCTCAGTGAAGACTTCGACCTGGACCATGTCGTTCCGCTCAAGGCCGTTGCCACCGATCCCCGCGCGCACCTTGCGCTTGGCGAAGTCAAGGACGGCACTGCCAGCGTCGACAAGATCAAGACGCTGCTGAACGACGACGCCAACCTTGTCGGCACCGACGCCAGCCTGAACCGATCGAAGAGCGACAAGGATGCCCAGGAATGGGCCCGTGCCAATAAAGCCGGCCAGGACGATAAAACCAACGCCGAGCACTACGAGGTGGATCCCAAGCGCATGGACGAGGCCTACCGCACGGCCTCCGACAAGATCAACGCCACCATCGACACCAGCCTGCTCAAGAAGCAAACGGGCGAGCTCCTGACCACAGGCCTGGACCAAGCCGCGCGCATGGCCGTGCGCCAGGCGCTAGGGCTGCTGCTCACCGAACTGGTCAACGGCCTGTTCAATGAGTTCAAGGTCCTGATCAAACGGGGCGTGGAGGCAGGAAAAACGCTCTTCCAGGACATTCGCGAGCGCCTTGGCCGCGTCATCCAGGCCGTGGCGGCAAAGCTGCCAGATGCCATGGGGCAACTGCTTGGCGGCGGCGTCAGCGGCTTCATGAGCAATCTGCTCACGTTCCTGATCAACTCGTTTATCACCACGGCCAAACGCATCGTCACCGCCTTGCGCGAGGTACTGCTCGGCCTCTATCGCGCGTTCAAGCTCATCGCCATGCGGCCCGCACACATGACGCCGCGCGAGGCCATGCAGGCCGCGCTGAAGATCCTTGCCACCGTCGTCGCCACCACCGTGGGCGTGCTGCTTGAAGAGAGCGTGGCAGCCTTCATGCTCACCATTCCCTTCCTCAAGCCATTTGCCGATGTGGTGTCCCCCGTGCTGGTGGGCATTGTCAGTGGCCTGCTGTCCGCCTACCTCGCCTATCAGATCGACAGCGCGTTTGACCGGCAGGCACGCGACGAGAAACTGCTGGACGAACTGATGGCCGACGCACAACGCCGCGCCGGGTTCGCGGAAGAACTGCGCGCCCTGTGTGACGCCTCCCTACGCAATGTCGAACAGTACGCCCAAGCCATGCAGGGCTACGCCGATATCGGCGCGGCCTATGGCCAGGCAGGACAGACAAGCGCGCTCACCCTCGCCAGCCTGGAGCACACCAATGCCCAGACGCGCGAGCAGGTTCGCCGCAGCCACGAAGGCGTTGCCAGCATCGAACACCGTCAACAGCAAATCGACGCATTCCTGAACCATCTCTAACACGGACAGCAGCATGAGTTACGCAGGCAAGCAGGATCTACAGATCGTTCACGCATTCTCCTCGGTGGAGCTGCCAGAGCATATTTTTAGTTCCGGCAAGATCCAAGAACTGGTCTCCCGCATGGCAGACGCCAAGAACGCCACCGAAGGCGACGGCAATCGCCTCGCCCGCCTGCGCCGCGAGAAGTCCAGCAGCAATTTTGTCAGCAACTGGTGGAACGACCTCGACGACAAGATCCAGGATGCCAGCCTTGACCTTAGCCAATCCATTGGCAGCCTGACCCAGCGATCCGCGGAACTGCTGGCCGTCAATACTGCCATCTCCAAGGTGCTCAGCGACCAGCAGCAGGTGCTGCTAGAGCAGCAATCACAACTGCGCCAGCAAGCCACCGCGCTTGCCGAGCAGAACAAGCAGATCCGCGCCCAGCAGGACGAACTCGCGCAGCAGCAAACCGCGATCAACGCCGCAAACGAAGGCCTGCTGCAAGCCAAGGGCGTGTCCCAGGAACAAGCCCTCAAGCTCATCGGCTGCGTGCAACGCGTGGAAGCCGCCGAAGCCAAGATGGAATCGGCGAACCAGGCACTGCTCCAAGGCATGGAAGGCCAACTCGCCCAGGCCGCGCAGACACAACTCGCCAAGCTCCGTGCGGAGCAGCTGCAGGGCACAAAGCGCACCCGCTATGCCATCGCGGCCGCGCTGAGCCTGAGCGTACTATCTATTGCGCTGCAGTTGGCGCTGCACTTCGGCGCCAGGTAAGTCACTGAGGGTGGGGTACCGGATCGGGCGGCGCGTACCCCGGTTGCAGAAAACGGTTCATCCGACGTTTGTGTGGGTCGATGCATCGCTGGGCTAAATCCAGCACTGCCGTAGCTCCCCTCTCCCATTTCATGGGAGAGGGGAGCAAACCAGCGTTGATGCAGAAGTCGCAAGAACCAAAAAAACAAGCGCGTCACGCGATAGCGGCGCCGCATTGCCAGATAAAAAAGTAGAGGAAACCAAGTCCATGTCGGCAGCCAGCCAAATCCTGAGATTCTTCGTGTACCTGTCGATATTCGCGGGGCTGCTCATGCTACGCAACGCGCTCGTCCCACACAGTTATGACGAGCCGGTGCTCTTTCTCCTGACGGTTGCCGCAGCCGCGATACTCTGCATGCTGTATTACATCGTGTCCGAAGGACACTGGGCGGAGATTGCCGGCAGCATCGTGATCTCGCTCGCGCTCACCGTTGCCGCCGCCCTGTTTCCGCCGCTGGGCATCCTGGTTGTGCTCTGGGTGCTCTTCAACATCGCCAAGACGCTTGCGTCCATCGTCCAGCTACTGCCGCTAGCCATCGCCAGTGTGCTGTTGTACGTACTGCTATTCCCCGCGCCAGTTCTGCGCGCGGTAGGGCTGCAAGGATTCCTCGGACTGCCGGTGCTGATCGCATACGCGGCATTCAGCATCCTCTACGCCGCAAAGGCCGCTCGAGACCCCATGAAGCTTGGACTGTTCAAGCTATCCATCATGCTGCTCTCCGTCCCACTGCTGGCGCTGCTGATCGCGTCGATCCGGTCGGGACTGCAAAATCTGTTCAGGCAATCGCTCACCTCAACGTCCCGGGCCATCCAGATGCCTCAGACCGTCCAGGCACACGTCCGCGCTGGCGTGCAGGTTGACGCCTACACGCGAGCCGTCTCGAAGACCATCACCGAGACGGCAATCTCCACGACGGTTGGGACCGGCGGCGTCATGCTTGGCGTGGGTGCGGAACTGGTGAAGGGGAATAAGCCGCCTGAGCGTGGCGATCGCGACGGCGCGCGGTAACACGGAAGGCCGCTGTACTGCCGGGCCGTGAGACATCGCTGTGCGGCGATGGGCGCCTCAAGCATAGTTCGCCGCTCGCTGCCGCTGGCTGGCCACACCAGCCAGACCGCTCGAGATCGGGCGTTTGCAGCGTTGTTTGGTGTGGATGGATGGCCGGCCTAACTACTTTAACAGCGTGAAGTGGCCGTCGAAGACGGCGTCGCATCCGAGGTGAATTTGTGAGGCTTCGGGGTATCTTGAGCGGTAGAGTGGCTCAAGATTGGACCGAGCCGATTGCCGAGGTTACAATGCCGCCACAGGTGCCCACCTTACTTGCACACGAGTAAAAAAAGGCGTTGCTCCACTGTCACTGAAGAACTTCTCTTTAAGCCTCGTCGTCGGGGACTTAAACGTGTGCGCCTGACCCGTATTCGGCGTGGCGTTGAGGAAAGTTTTGTCATGACAATCAATGAACTCGCGCACTCCGCGCAGCAGCATCTCCTTGCCAGCACAGGCACCCAGGTCAAGAGAACGCACATCTACGAGTTGCTGGCGGCCACGTTTGGTTTTCGCTCCTATGCCGCATTCAATGCCGCGGCCGTTTTCACTGAGCGCCACCTATCCACGCGAACGACGCGTATCGATGACGCCGACATCCGACATCGCTGCGCGCAGCTCGGATACCAGCCAGAAGTTGCGAACGCTGTCAGCCTCGCCCTGCCGGCCTTCTTGGCCTTGCACCACATCGGAGCCATTCGCATCGCGGCATTGGTGAATGTACTGCGCGGCGAGCTGGCAAGGCATGACGGCTATCCTGCGGTTCAAGACGATCCAGAAGACGACGGATTGGATGAGCGTAACTACGATCGCGCTGATCGCTGGGCGGAGCCTGACGATTTGGCATTTCCCATCCTGCTCGACGGACTGGAAACGCATGCAGCGAAAGGACGTGCTCTGGCCCACTATGCACTGGCACTGCTCCACGCTCCCGACGACGAGGATGAGGATCGGGAGGTTGGCCGCGGCTACTGGTACTCCCAAGCCCAAAAGGGACTGATCTTGACTGGCGTGGAAAAGGAGTGGGCGGATGCGGAAGCCTCGCGCCTCGCCAAAGAAGGAAAATACGCTCGCCACCTTCGCGAGGCGGCACGGCTGGGGCAGCGGGACGCCATGCTCGAGTTGGCCGAGCAGTTTGATGATCCGGCCTTCTTCGAGCAAGAAAGCGCAGAGGTCAATGCGGACCCCGCCTTCGTCGCCGAAATCGCCGAGCGCCTCGGTAGACAGGACGACGCAAGGAAGTGGCTCACCAAAGCGGCCGAATCCGGTGACACTGAGGCGATGCGGCAATTGATCGAGGAGTATGACCACGGCGATTTGCAGCGCTGCTGGACCTGGATATACCTCGCGGAATTATTCGGAACCGACCTGACCAAAGACGACTATTACGCCATCGACGAGCATGGCTCCCCATACGACGACGATGTTGGCGGGCCAGCGTACGTTGGGGGACAGGACGGGGTGAAGTTGGATCCGATCAGCCCGGAGCAGGACGCTGCCGCTCGGCTTGCAGCAGAAAGGCTTTTCCGCGAGATCGAGCCGACTTCGGGCAAGTGAAATAGTTGGGGCGAGGCCTTGCGCCTCGCCAAACGCTAAGCAAAGGCTGCCTGGAGATCAGTTGGCGGAGGCTTAGGCATTTTCCATGGCTGCAGACTGTTCTAGCTCTGCCATTTAGACGCGCCAACAAGAGGCCTCCCTGGGCTCTTGATGCGTAGGATAAGTCCGACCTCCCCTCCAAATTCAGCACACGCCTTACCGGAGATGCAACATTACCGATCTGTGCTGCGGCCACTCTGCCACATGAAAAGCGGATGCAAGCCGACTTATTTGCGCCCCATTCGCCACAAATTGGCATACCATTGCAAATCTGGACCACCGTCTTGCTCCCAACGCAGCATCCACCGTAGGAGGCGGCCAAGTGTCAACCTCAAGCGATTCTGCCGATTTGTTCCGGCACGTAAGCGCCGAGAAGGCTTTGCTCTATCGCGCCATCATGAGCGTCTTCGCCGCCGCAAAGCGGCAGTACCGCTTGCAATTGCGCCCTGATGAAGTACTGGCGGAGGCCGAATGGCCGGACGGTACACCCCGCATTGAAGACGTCAACCTCGCGCTGGCGCAACTCACCGCCTGGGGCAATTTGCAATCGCAGCCGGATACCGCTCGGGTGGCCAGCCTCAACGATTTCTACCGCGCGCGCTTTTTGTACCGGCTCTCACTCGGCGGGGAGGCGGTCGAAGCTGCCCTCGTGGTATTCGCCCATAGCTTGCAGCGCCGCGCCGAATTGCAAACTGTGGCGCTTGAGGATATCGCCAGCCGGCTCGCCGCGCTGCAAGCACTGCTCGATGGCAACGGCGACACCAGCGACGCCGATGTCGCCAAGGTCCACGAAATCCTGCGCGATCTCGTTCTCGTCTTCGAGAACCTGGCCGACAATGCCCAGGCGTTCATGGCCGGGATCGCTCGCAGCATCGAACTGCAACGCGCCGAAGCGACTGCCGTGGCCTCCTACAAGCGGCGTCTGATCGACTATCTTGAACGCTTCATGGGCGACTTGGTGCGGCGTTCGGACACAATCGCGCGGCTGCTGCTAGCCCTGGGACCACGCATTAACCTGGCGCTGCAGCAGGTGGCGGAGCGTGAAGCACGCGACGCTGCGCCAGGCGACGAACTCGAACTCGCCGAAGAGCGTGCACGCCGCTGGCGAGCCTGGCTCGAACGCTGGAAAGGCCTGCGTGGCTGGTTCCTTTCCACTGGTCAGGAGCCGCCACAGGCCGAACTGCTGCGGGCCCGGGCGCGTGCTGCGATTCCGCAATTACTTGGAGCAATCGCCGCGCTCAACGAGCGCCGCAGCGGTCGTAGCGACCGCTCGGCCGACTTCCGTACGCTTGCCGGGTGGTTTGCCTCCTGCGACAACGACGACGACGCCCACCGTCTCGCACGGGCCGCGTTCGCGCTCAATCCCGCGCGACATTTTTCCCTCAACCCACTGAATGATGCTGACTTACCAGCCAGCACGCCCTGGGCCGACGCACCACCATTAGAGATCAACCCACGACTGCGCGAATATGGCGAAGCCGCACCGCGCGGCCCTTTGCCAAAGGTGCGGGACCGCAGCGCAGAACGCGCTCTGATGGCAGTCCAGTTTGCAGAAGAGTCCCGCCAGGTCGAAGCCGCGAGGCAGCACCTGGCAACTGGCCGCGCAACGCTACTTTCGGAGCTCGGCGAACTCGATCTGCCGACGTTCGGACTGTTCCTGAACCTACTTGGCGAAGCGCTGAGCGAACAGGCCCGCCCCGACAAGCCGGTCGAACGGCAAACCGGCGACGGGCTACTGCGAATCTGCCTTGAACCCCTCGAGGCCGACAGCCTTGCACTCATCACTACGCCCTCGGGCGTGTTCTCAGGGCGCGATCACCGGCTGACAATCAGCTCCACCCAGGAGTTAGAATGACCGCGCGCCGCCGGAGCCCGCGTGGTGCGGGTAGTCCAAGCAGCCAGCACATCGGCGAGCTGCAGACGCGCCAGCAACAGGACGAATTTCGCAGCGCGCTGCGCGCCTTGCTGATGCAGCCGTTGCTCAACCCCGCGCATGCCGACTTCCCGGCCGTACGGCGCCAAGCCGACAAGCTCCGCGAGTGGTTCGCTCGCGAAGCCGGCTGGGTGCTGCACGTCGAGCGCGACGGGGCGCGCCTGTATAAGCGCCCGGCCGACCTGCAGGATGCGACGCGTGGCATGCCTGGCTATGACCGTCGTCGCTACGCACTGCTGAGCCTGGCCTGCGCGGTCCTGGAACGTGCCGACCCGCAAATCACGTTGCAATTGCTCGGCGACCGTGTGATGGAACTTGCAGCCGATCCCGCGCTGCGGCTCAGCGGCTTCGTCTTCACGCTGAGCAGCGCAGCCGAGCGGCGCGAACTGGTCACCGTCTGTCGCAGTCTACTGGAACTCGGCGTGCTGCAGCGGGTCGCTGGCGACGAGGAAGGCTTCGTCCACGCACAAGAAGGCCCACACGGCGACGCGCTCTACGATGTGCAGCGCCGCGCCCTGGCAGGCATGCTGGCTGCCGTGCGCGGGCCTTCAACGTGGGCGCCGGGAGAGGCCCCGCCGGATTTCTCGGCGCGGTTGCACTCGCTGGTCTCCGAACATGTCGCCGACAGCGAAGAGGGACGACGCCTCGCGCTGCGTCACGCACTTTCAAGGCGCCTCCTCGATGACCCTGTTATCTACACCAACTCGCTCGACGCAGAATCCCAGGCATATTTCATCAACCAGCGCGGGGTAATGGCGGCGCGCATCTGCGAAGTCACCGGTTTGGTTGCCGAACAGCGTGCGGAAGGCCTTGCACTGACCGACGACGGCGCGCTAACCGATATCGCGATGCCTGCCGAAGGCACCGAGGCACACGTCACATTGCTCGTCGCCGAGCATCTGGCAGCCCAAGTCCGGGAACATGGCGCAGGTGCGACGACAACGGCCGGGGCCATCGCCGCTTTCCTGCGTGCGGCGACCGATCGCTATGGCCGCTATTGGCGTAAGTCCGCGCGCGAGCCAGGCGCCGAGCGCGAACTGGCGCAGATTGCGCTCGACCGGTTAAATAATCTCCAACTGATCTCGCGCGACGGCGACGACATCCGTGCGCTGCCAGCGATCGCCCGTTTTGCGCTCGGTGAAGCACAAGTGCACACGCAAGCGAACACACCCCACACCGATCCCCGCAACGCCACCCTGTTCTAGACATGAGCGAAGACGATATTTTCGCAACAGCGACAGCCACTGCCTCAGTCGCAGTTCGCCCAGCGTTGCCCGAACCCCAGCGGGAACGCTGGCAACCGCTTCGCCTCGGTCTGGTCGAGCTGTTTCACTATGACAGCGAAGAGTTTTGGTTTCGCGACGGTCACTTGCTGCTGCGTGGCAATAACGGCACCGGAAAGTCAAAGGTCCTGTCGCTGACGCTACCTTTCCTGTTTGACGCCAACCTGCGATCGGGACGCATCGAGCCGGACGGCGACAACGGCAAGAAAATGGCCTGGAACCTGCTGTTGAACAGTTACCCGCGCCGCATCGGCTACACCTGGATCGAATTTGGCCGACGTGCGGCGGATGGCAGCACGCACTATGTGACGCTAGGTGCGGGCCTCTCGGCGGTAGCGGGGCGCTCGCAGGTTGAAAGCTGGTTCTTCATACTTGCAGATGGTGATGATGGCGGCGCGCGCATCGGGCGCGACCTCTGGCTGACCAACGCACAAGGCGTAGTACTCACCCGCGAACGCCTGCGCGAAGCCATTGAGGGCTGCGGGCAACTGTTCGACACGGCCAACAGCTACCGCCGCGCAGTCGACGAGCGGCTTTTCCAGATCGGTCAACGCCGTTACGACGCGCTGATGGATACGCTGATCCAATTACGCCAGCCACAGCTTTCACGTAAGCCAGATGAAGCCGGGCTTTCGCACGCACTCACCGAAGCGCTGCCGCCGCTGCCACAGGAGTTGCTTACCGACGTCGCCGTGGCCCTCAACCAACTCGAAGAGGATCGCCGGCAACTGGATGACGTGAGGGCTCTGGAGGGTGCGGTTAAGCGCTTCGACCAGCGTTACCGCATCTATGCCAGCATGCTCAGCCGACGCCAGGCGCGCGAGCTACGGCAAGCGCAGACGGAGTTCGACAACGCCAGCCACGCTCGCCTCCAGGCGCAAGCGGGTCTGGGCGCGGCGCAGACTGCCGAGACGGCGGCGGTGAATGAGCTCAAACAGGCGGAAAGTGCTCTGGCGGCGAAACGCAGCCGCCTGGAGACCTTGCAGTCCGACCCCACCATGCAGGACGCGAACCGGCTCGATAGTGCAAATAAGGACGCCATCAACAGATGGAAGGCCGTGGAAGACCAGAAGGCCCATTGCTCCCAGGCCGATGGCCGGCTGCAGCGCGAGACTCAATCCAGCGAACTGTGCGCTCAGCGTGCCGCCGAGGCGGAGCAGGCCTTGCTCGACGTGCGTGAGGAATACGCCGTCGACGCCGCGAGCGCTGGCATTGGTTCCAAGTTCGCCGAAAGCCCTTTGCTCACAATAGAGCCCGCAGCGCTTGCCGACTTGGCCTCGCACGATTTTGAGGCTGCCCCACGCGCGTTGCGCACCGCGATTGACAACCGCCGCGAACAGTTGGCTGTACTGGAGCGGCGCCACAGCGCGGTGCAGCAAGCGTTGCAAGCGCTCACGCAACGTCAGCAGGCACAAGGCGAATGCCAGGAGGAACTGGAAGAGGCCACGGTGCAGCGCACAGAAGCAGACATGGCGGCGGAACAGGCCGGACAGACACTGGTTACTGACTGGGCAGAGTACGCTGCCACCCTGGTACAACTGCGCATCGACGCGGAAACCCCGCTGCAAGATTTGGGCGAGTGGGTAGTACGCCCCGAAGGCGACAATCCCTGTCGCCTGGCCTTGCAGCAAGCGCAGCAAAACGCGCAAGTGCAGCACGCCGCCCGCCAGGCGGAAATTGATCGCCGCCGCAGTGCGCTGCAACTGGAATGCGCCGAACTCGATGCCGAACGCGCCGGACTGCTCGCGGGCCGCGACGCTATGCCACCGACGCCTCATACACGCGGCTCCGACACCCGTGGGGCGCAGGCTGGCGCGCCACTGTGGCAGCTAGTTGAATTCCGCGAACACGTGGACGCAGCGCAACGGGCAGGACTCGAAGCTGCGCTGGAGGCGTCCGGCCTGCTTGACGCCTGGGTAACGCCCAGTGGCACGTTGCTCGCAGACGAGAAGGGCGAGCCTTGGCTGGATAGCCAATGGACACTGCGGCCGGGTACGCTCGGTGCAACGCTGGCCGAGTGGCTGTGTGCCGATGTCACCGCGGAAGGGCCGGTACCAGCCGCACTGATCGAACGGCTACTGGCTAGCGTAGCTTGCGGAGCAGACAATGACGCCGAAGCCTGGGTCGCCCCCGACGGGCGCTTCCGTCTGGGAACGCTCGCCGGCGCATGGACCAAGCCGCAGGCGATATACATCGGCCAGCGTGCCCGTGCCTTGGCGCGCCAGCAACGCGTTGCCGCCATCACGGTGCTACTCGCCGGCCTTGCCGACGAGCTGGCGCAGGTGCAACTCGATGACGACCGGCTGGCCGATGATAGGCGCCAGGCCGGGCAAGAATGGGCGGGGGCACCGTCTGAGCAGGCACTGCATCAGGCGCTGCGTGCCGCCGCTTCGGCCGCCCGCGATTATCAGGCGGCACGCGGCCGGCTAGATCGGGCCGAAGCACTGTGCCGCGCCGCCGAAAGCGAAGTGCAATCCGCACGCGACGCCTTGCGGCACGACGCCACCGACATGGGCCTGCCGCTTGATGCCGAAGCACTCCCCGCAATCAATGCAGCCATACAACGTTGCCTCGACGGTCTCTACCGGGTCCTGCAGACGGCGCAGGAATGGCGGCGCGCGCAGCCCGAACTTGCCCGGCAGCGAGCGCGCGAAGCCGAAGCACAGGCCCATCTGAATCAGATTCAAGGTCAGCTTGCGGCCTATCGCATAGAAGCTGAGGAAGCCCAGGCCCGCTTTGAAGTATTGCGCGACACGGTCGGTGCCGACGTGGACAACCTGCTCAAGCAATTGCGTGAAGCGCGCGAAGCTGTAGGGAAGGCGGTAGAGGCGGAGCGTGAGGCCTCCGATAGCCGCCGCATCGCGGGTGAGGAGCGCGCTCGGGCGGGCGCCCAGGCCGGGACTGCCGAGCAAGCGCTCGCCCAGCGCGGCGAGGCGCGAACCGTCGCCGTCGCGCGCCTGCAGCACTTCGCCGCTAGCAGCTTGCTGTCGTCGGCCTTGCCCACCCTGGAATTGCCCGATCTGGGCAGCGCCTGGACTATCGATCCTGCGCTGACGCTGGCACGCCGAGCCGAGCAGGCACTGGCCCATATCTCCGATGACGAAGCCAGTTGGAACCGAGTCCAGCGGCTGATCAGCGAGGATCTGCAAGACCTGCAGCGCGCGCTTACCGCGCTTGGCCACCACGCGACGGCGGAGGCCAACGACTGGGGCTTTGTAGTGCACATCATTTATCACAACCGCCCTGAGCGGCCCGACTTGCTCGCGGCCCGGCTTGCCGATGACATTGCGCAGCGCAGCGAACTGCTGTCAGCCAACGAACGCGCCATCCTCGAGAACCACCTTCAGGCGGAGATCGCCTCTGAAGTGCAGCGGCTATTGCGTGCGGCGGAGCATCAGGTCAATGCCATCAACAGCGAACTGCATAAGCGGCCGACCTCCACAGGCGTACGCTACCGGCTGCGGTGGCAGCCGCTCGGCACAGATGAGGGCGCGCCCGTCGGACTCGATGCCGCGCGCGAGCGGCTGCTAAACACGAGCGCCGACCTCTGGTCGGCCGAGGACCGGCGCGTCGTCGGGACCATGCTGCAGATGCGCATCACGGCCGAACGCGAGCGTGCCGACGCCGAACCCGGTGGCACTGCAGGAGATGGCGGCGGCAGCCTGATCGACCAACTTGCGCGCGCCCTGGACTACCGCCGCTGGCACCATTTTCGCGTGGAGCGGCTCCAGGACGGACAGTGGCGCAAGCTGTCCGGACCGGCATCCAGCGGCGAACGCGCACTCGGTCTGACCGTGCCACTGTTCGCCGCCATCTCCAGCTTCTACAGCCAAGGCTGCAACCCGCAGGCGCCGCGGCTGATGTTGCTCGATGAAGCGTTCGCCGGCATCGACGATGCCGCCCGCGCCCACTGCATGGGACTTATCCACGAGTTCGATCTCGATTTCGTCATCACCAGCGAGCGCGAATGGGCCTGTTATGCCGAATTACCTGGGGTAGCGATCTGTCAACTGCAGCGGCGCGAGGGCATCGACGCCGTGTTCGTCTCCCGCTGGATGTGGGACGGTCGCGCCCGACGGCGTGAAGCGGATCCGGACCGACGCTTTGCTACGTCATGAGGAGCAACGATCCGATGGCGCGCCTGGCGGTTGACCCCCGTCTGCAATCGCTGCTCGGCGGCCCCGCGTTGGCTGGACTGCGGCTGCGGCTGCGCAAACGCTTCGCGAGGCTACTGAGCGACGCACCGCCGCCGGCCTTGCGCATTGGCGGCCTGAGTCCGGTTGAATACGAAGCGCTTGCGGTACTGACAGGGCGCCGCCCGAGCCAAGCGCAATCGCTGCAACTCGACCTCGCCGCCATCGATGCCAGATTGCGTGAGGCTGGCATTGCCGACTCCTTGCGGGATGCACTCGAACGGCTCGACGGCCCGATTGAAAACACGGCCTCGGCACGCGCAGAGCAACACGCGCAATGGTCAGCCGTAAGCAAGGCTTGCCATGATCCAGCACTCGCGAACTATCTGCAAAAGCCGCAGGCGTTCGGTTTACTCAAACGACTTGCGCGGCAAGACCCGCTAGCCGCGAGCCAACTCCTCGAACGAGCTCAGGCCGTCTTGTCGCGGATACCGGCCAGCGGAGTACCACGCGCACAACTTGCGGCCGAGACGCTCGGCAATGCGCATGCGCTCGACAACGGCCAGGCTACAGCGACCCTAGTCCTTGCCGTATTGCGGCAGCGCGACAGGACAGTGATGCCCTGAACACGCACCGATACGCAAGCGCAGGCCGACGACGCTGCCAGCCCCGAACAGCGCGACGAATCCACACGCGAGACCTGGGCCCGGGCCGGCATTCTGGTCAACGAACTGGCAAGACCGGTGCTGTTCTTGAATCTTCCCGTGCTGGCAGAGGCAGCGAGCGTCAACCCCGCGGGCGAGCCCGGCTACCTCTCGCTACGCCGGCTCTTACGCGCGCCGCCAGCATGGGCCGTGAGCGAGCGCACTGTGTATGTCTGCGAGAATCCCAACCTTGTTGCCATCGCCGCGGACCTTCTCGGCGAACACAGCGCACCGCTCGTCTGCACCGACGGCATGCCCGCGGCAGCGCAGCGTACGCTGCTTGACCAACTGCACCGCGCTGGAGCACACCTCCACTACCACGGCGACTTCGACTGGCCCGGCATCGGAATTGCCAACCATGTCATGCGTGCCTGGGGAGCGCGGCCCTGGCGTCTCCAAGCAACCGACTATGAGGCGGCAGCGCTTGAGGCACCGCACACAGAACGCGATCTGACCGGAGCGGGCGTAACGGCAACGTGGGATCCGGCTTTGACCGGCGCGATGCGAAAGCACGGATTGTCCATTGCCGAAGAAGCAGTGGCCGCGTCGCTCTTGCCAGATCTGCTGCTATAGCAGGCAGGTAGCCGTAGAAACTTCGGGCGATTCGTCTTTGCTGGCGGAGATCTTTGCTGCCGATCTCTACGCTTGCGAAGCGCTATCGCGCCCGCCCTCAACAAGCCGCAGGAATTCCGTGACCATGCCTGATATCTGGCGTTGCTCCAGAATGCGCGTCTCGGAAAGATCTTCATCCGAGCCGTACATGAATCGCGCGCATGCTACCGGGCCGTCCCGCAAATGCCCCTCGACGCCGTCTGCGCCACAGAAGCGCAGGCGCAATGCGTCGAGAGCGCTATCCACAGCTTTTGCGTGCTTGCCCTCGCCGCGTCGCGACCTGAATTGCTCCGCGACCCATTCGAGGTGTCCCGCGTAGCGCATGACGTGCACAAGATCCGCAGCATCCTTGTTCTCTGCGCGATCATCAAACGCCAGCGCTTTCAGGACGAGGAAAGCCGTCACATCAGCGTAGCGTACCGTCTCCGTCGCAACCCCACCGCCGTCAAGCAATTCAGCAGTGATCTCTCGTTGAGCAAACCAGTCATGGACGATCCCGATATGATTGATCGCAAGCGCCGAGATGCCCTCACCGTCGACAGTACCCACCTTCCCGCCAGGCAATTCTTCGCTTGTATCCCGCAGGAATTCGATCATCACATACTCGTGCGCGGATACCTGCCGCTGCCAGCGCCAGCTACTGGGCTTGCCATTGGCGTTCACATACCTCGCAAACCCCCAATCCTTCAACTGCTTGGCCAAATCTCTGTATGCATCGCCGGCGGCAAGCACTTGCAAGTTCAGAACAATGTCTACATCAGAGGTGCCTGCGTGAGCCGGCACATCCGGCGGCTGCTCTGGCGTGAGGTAGCGCGGAACAAGACCGCCAACCAGACGTAAGGTCGGCTTGAGGGTGCCAAACCCACGGAGCAGGGTGATCAATGCCCGTTCGCAAGCGAGCGTGTGTTCTGCGTTGTAACCATCGGCGGTTGCCGGTTTGGAGAGGGCCATGAGGTCAGATTTTCAGGATGTCCGAGCGAAGTTGCGAAGCAAGTTCCTTGTTGCGGCCGCGGCCGTCCAGCAAGTCCAGGTACATGATGAACGCGCTGGCTAGGTGCGAGGGAGGATCCGAGTGTTCTCCTGTGAATAAGGAACTCGCACCACTGCGCTCGATGAGGGTGACATTCGAGCCTTTCTCCACCTCCTGCAACCCCAGCGCCTTTGCGTAGTCGGGCGCGCTGCCAGGCGGAACAATGATTTCTGCGCTCTCCACGTGCGTAAGCAGCGGTGACACAGCATTCGCCGCAGCGGTGCTGGTGAATGCCCAGCCCCTCAGCGCCTCGCGTTCCAGCTTGTCGGCGATAGCCAGAAGCATCGCCTTCGGGTTGTGGGTGTATGCAAACCAGCGTGTTTTATGTTCCTTGCGAACACGCCAGGCGTCGGCCCACAAGTCAAGCAGCACACCTGGCTGTGCAAGTCGCCGGCGTAGCGTTCGCCCACTGCCTTTGGACTCCAGCAACTCCCGGCGTTCCAATTCTTGCAAGGTGAGCGACACCGTGTAGGCGGAGGTTTCGGCGAGGCTGGCAATCTCAAGCCCGGTCAGCCATTTCTGATGGGAATGGAGCAGGGCATGTATGACCTGCTCCCTCGCGCCAGTGAAGAGCGATTCTGCGCGCCGGGGCGAACCTGGTTTCGCCAGGCGATCGATGTTGATCAGCCAGTCCTTGTGCTTAAGGTACAAACTTCCACTGGCGTCGAAGTAGCCTATGTTGCGCTCGCGCAAGATCTCCCGCGCCCCCGCGCTAAGTTGCTCGGCAATCACGAAAAGGGCGGTGTTGCTCGCGTCTTCCAGGGACAGTCGATACTCTTCCAGCCGCCACACGGCGTTCCGAATGTCGCGCGGGTAGCCTACCCGCAGGATCTCGGCAGCGAGGCGAAGGTCAACGCCCTCCACACTCACGAGCAGGTCCAGCCGACCAGGGCGTCCATGCGCCTGAAACGGTACTTCTGTGTGCCGTTGCCCAGAGAGCTGTTTTTCGGTGGAGCCTTCGAACGCTTCGACAAACCGTGCTATCAACGACTCGGTGAAATCGGAATTCATGTGAATTTGCTGATCAGCAAAATTGTGGGACTCATGCTTAGTTTAGCTATTTTTTATTGTTTTGCTGTACAGCTAACCATGAAAAATAGCTATACGTGTCATATACAGCACCTTAAGTGCAATTACCCCTCAGGCCGACATCGGCGCGCAGGGCGCCTGGTGCTTCAAGATGAACATGCTCAAAGGTGTTCGTTTCCCCATCGAACTCCTGGCGTTTCGGCATTTTTCGGCATGGATAGCCAGCTGCCGGCACGCGTGCGCGCTGCAGGCCGGCCTTGCCTAGCTCGGCGACCAGGCGGCGGCAGTTTGCGTCGAGCTGACGGTGATCGACATTATCGAGGGCACCGCTGGAGATCCAGGTTTTCTCGCCCGTGACCACATAGCACGCGCCGTCGCAACGTGCGCTGCAAAGCTAAGTCCTGCCTGGCGGAATCGAGTAATCCAGCCTTGCATGGGGCTTGAGCGTAGAAGGCTGCGCCGAAGGTTCGGCGCCACACAGATCGCCTCCTGCACAAGAGAATAATGTTCACAAGCGCGGAGCCAGCGTGGCAGGACCAGACCACCTCAACAGAAGAGGGGGCAAAACAACATGCATCACCAAGCTAAACGAGCCGCAATGATTGCGGCCGTTGCCCTGTTTGTCGGGGCCGCAGCCTATGCGCAGACGCAAGCGAGCCAAGGCGACGTCAGCAAGGCGCAAAGGATGTCGGTCTGCCAGTGCGTAGCCGACCTCCTCTTCATGGCCGCTCAACAGCGCGATACGGGGGTGCCCAGGCAAGATGTACTGACGAAAGTGAATCAGGTTGGCGGGGGCGACCCGCTCTTTCTCTCCACCGCCACCGAGGCGACAAACATTGCGTACGACATGCCGCAGATATCGCCGGCGAAACTGAGAAAGATTCACATCGAGAGGTGCAGGAAGGGGGGCAGATGAAGAATGTGGACGTCAAATCCTGCCCGGCGAGTGGCGCGATCGTGTGCCGCGTCAGCGGTGCTTGCTCTTGTCCGCAGCGCGGTACTTGCTCTCCAGCCTCGCAAGTACATCTTCAGCAGGCTTAGCGGTACCACTTGCCATGCCCGCCGCAATTGCGGCGCGCAGCGCCTCCAGTTCGATGCCGTTTGACAAAGAGGCTGCCGGGCAGGGAGAAGTCATCTAGCGCACGCCTAGCGAATCTGCGAGGTTGGTTCCGGACCTGGACAGCAAGGGTGCGGACACCCCGGCATGAAATTGATATGCGCAAAATTCGGCGGTTCCGCCGACTTGCCAGGTTTGTAGCGTGGGATTTCCATGGAAATCATGCTCACCGGCACACCAAAAGTCGTCAGCCAATGCTCCAGGTGAGATGCGCGCTTGCGTGCGAGGGCATGACTGACACCAACGGTGGGGGCCTCGTAGACGAGAATGTGAAACTCCTCCTTGTTCTCATATCTCCCGGGAGAGTCGACCATCCATTCCGCCAATTTGCGAACTTCCGATGCCGGCAGGCGAACCGCGCCTGGCTCGAAATTGCTGTTGAAGGAAATGTCGAAGCTGCAAGCCATTGCAGGCTGCACAAGGATTGCAGCCGCTGCAGCAACGCTGCGGAAGTACTTAGACAATGACATAGGCGGCCACGTTATCTGCATTCTCAATACACCTTGGGTTCTTTGCCGCGGCTTCCCGCTTTGCTCTAAATAGCTGATAGAAGGGATCCTCGGTCGCCATGGCATCCTGGAAGTGGGAAACCTCATGGACAAGCGTTAGTAACTGCGAGTCCACGGAGTCGGAGTAGGGCGATAAGTCGCAGAATTTCAGTGCAATGGCGATGGTGTGCGTCTTCGTATCGGGAGCGCAAACGGCAGCCGCGATGTCCGGATTATTGCGAGTCTTAGGCGTACAACCAATGTATTCCATCGTCTCGTCGGAGTATCGAACAAAGTTGTCGGCAGTCAGGCTCCTGAGGATCGACTCAATACGGGGAATTCCCTCAAGCAGGCGTTGGCGGACCCTTTCATCGGATACGCCAAACCACGTCTCGACTCGCGCCCGATCCGCGTGGCCCCACCGTCGAAGCTCCACCAACCTCTTGCCGCAGCACAGAACCGCCGTGTCGCGAAGCCTGAGAACGAGGCTGCGAAACTCCGCATTGCTCATGTTCGCACAGATCCGCTCCGAATCGTCCACGAGGTGGCTTGGCCCGTCAGACAGCTTCTCGGCGGAGCTTGGTGCGTAAGTGCTTGGCGCAGCCGAAGGCTGGAGGCGGCCTCCCCGGTTCACCTGAATGATGAAATCCGCCTGTGACGGGATGACCAGTGGCTTGTCCGCGCATTGGCACATCACCCTGGCGCCCCGCACCAGAATCTGGCGCCCGTCCATGAGCGTGAAGTGCGGATAGGCGTCGTTCATCACCGGGCCACCCACCTTGCAAGCTGGACAGGTAGCGTGGTCGCCCTCCGCCGCGACGGCGACACCGTGATGCGCAAAATCAATCACCGTGGAAATCAGTACCCCGCCGGTGCCAGTCTTGTCGCCATGTTTCAGGGCCTCTCGCATATCGTCCATGCCATCCTCCGTTGTCAGGTCGCCGACACGCAACGTGGTCGGACACCTTGCCAATGTGCCCGCGGATCGCCTGATCGGCTTTGGGAAATTTCTGCAAGAACGCGAAGAACATTCCCTGAGTGAGCAGGAATGCGACATGAAGCTGGGAGGCGGGTTCTCATCCGGACGCCGCGCAGGGCGATGGCAGTGTTGGCTCAGCTTGCCGACTGCCCGATCCTCCCCGCCCGCCTTTTCCGTTTTCTAGTGCGCAAGCACTGCGCTGAGATTGAGTTCATCGGCAACTTTCTTCAATCGCTTGTCGCGCGTCCAGATGGTGACACCGGGTTGTAGGCGTGCAGACGCCAACAGCGACGTGTCTACAAATCCGATTCCACGATTGAACAATCCTTCGCGCTCGATCAGATAAAACGTCTCCTCCGGTGTGGCTACTGGCGCGCGCGGCAGATCGAGCAACGCGCCGAGCACGACGTCACGGTCACGCAAACTACCGAGTGAGATCTCGTCTATCACATAGGGATGAGCCAGCACACGCCCCTCGGCAAGCAGGCTAATCAGCATCGGATCAGAAGCGTTGATATGGTCAATCCAGACCGACGTGTCGACAAGGATCATTCGACGTCCAACCGACGACGCGGCGCCCCCTTGATGCCCGGTTGGCTACCGCCAAGATTCGCGAGTCGTTTCGCGGCTTCACGCTGGATCAAGGCCTTTAACGCTTCGCGCACGAGTGCCGTTTTTTCTTCCACACCCGTATAAGCCTGAGCTTTGGCGATCAAGTCGTCATCAAGCGAAATCGTCGTACGCATGGGAGTGTCCGTAAGTGTGAGCACTCGATATAGCATCGTTTGATGCTTATAGCGGTGCGTTTCGTGGTCTCGTGGTGAGCGCATCTGCCGCGACATTGCGCCGAGTCTTGAAAGGAGTAAACGGCGCGGGCAAACGGATCGAGCGCATCGTGCATGCCTTCCTCCGCTTGTCAGGTCGCCGACACTCGGCGTGCTCGAACGCCTTGCCAATGTGCCTGCGGATCGCCTGATCGGCGTTGAGAAAGGTCCGTAGTGACGTGAAGAAATGTCACTTAGTACGGGAGCGAGTCGAGAATTTGAGAGGCGGGTTCTCATCTGGACGCTGCGCAAAGCGACGGCAGTGTTAGCTCGGCTTCCCGACTACGCCGCCATGCAACCTGCGCAACGTTGACGGCTGAGCGGATGCCGCCCAGCCATCGGCTCTCAGAACAACTCGTCGATACGATTCACGCTGGCGTCAAGCTGCTGCCGCAACGGCGCCAGCAGGCTATGCAGGCCAATGCAATCGATTGCCGCGTCGGCTTGCAGATCGAGCAGCGTCAGGATGGCGCCCAGGCCCGCGCTGACGCGCAGGAGTTCGTCGAAGCTCTGCATGATGGCTTCGCGCTTGGGGTCATCCGGCGGGGGGGTCGTTTCCTCCGGCAAGAGCGCTTGGGCAATCATGCTGAGCGTGGATGCATCGGCGGTGGGAGCGAGTGTTTTCATGCGTGCGGCCATGGGATCACCTCTTTGGCGAATGACAGGGTGTGTTGATTGGTCGTCGCGCCCGTGTCGGCTTGCTGGATTAGGCCGGCCGGGCGAGGGGGCAGCGATTGCCTCGCGCCCCAGATGCTCAACAACCCAGCTCCCCGCCAAGGTACTGGCGGGGGCTGGGTACTGCGGTTACCCCGGTCATGTCCTGCAGGTCCCCTCTTGTGAGGGACTGCTGCAGGGATCCCGTTCTTGATTCAGTGGTAGCGATGTTGGCCAAGTGGGCCAACGGCATGATTTACGTGGCTACACCGTATGGCCGAAGACCCTGCCTACGTCGGGGTAGAGGCGGGTCGCGACACAGGCGCGGATCGCGAACGAACCCCGCAGGCCCGGGTACAGCGCCGGCACCGGTTCACTGCCTGGTCCAGCTGCTGCTTCAGTGGCATCAGCAAGGCACGCAGGCGGCTATCGCCCGCGTGCAGGTTCAGCAGCGTGATGACGGATTCCAGATGCGCGCTGATGCGCAGCAGTTCGTGGCAGCCTTGGTGGGTAGCCTCGTGGCCCGGATCCGCTTCGTGGTCCGGCAGCAAGGGCTCAGCGATCAGCCTGGCCTCCACGGCGGCTTCCCGTGCTTCGGCAGCGGTGCGCGGGCGACGTTGGCGGGCGGTCATGGGTACCTCCTGTTTTGTGATCGGGGTGCGGTCAGGGTGCAATCGCGGACATCGGTATGGCGATGGGCGGCGTTGGCGACCATCGTCCCGGCACACGGCGGCGGCGGGGGCTTGCCTCGATCGGCGTGTGACTCCCCACCGCCTGCGGCCTTGCGGGCCGCGCGGGAGTGGCTCAGTACAGCGCTTGCACGCGGTTCACTGCCTGGTCCAGCTGCTGCTTTAGCGGCGCCAGCAGGGCATGCAGGCCGTTGTTGGCGGCTTGCTCGTCGGCCTGTAGCTCCAGCAGGAGCAGGAGGGATTCCAGGCCCGCGCTGACGCGCAGGAGGTCGTGGCAGGATTGGTGGATGGTTTCGTGGGTTGGGGTGGCTTCGCCTGCTCGGGCGAGGGGCTCAGCTATCAGCTTGGCTTCGGTGGCTGCCTCTCTTGCCTGTGCGGCGGTGCGTGGGTGGCGTTTGCGGGCGGTCAAAGGCTTCTCCTCGTTTGAGATGTCAGTCGAGTTCCTCTGCGATGCAGCCTCGCGACGCTGCGCAGATCCGTAGGGCGCAGAAGCCCCTCCGCATGGTCCATAATGCGGCTGATAATTCTCGGCGCGAGCGCATACGCCACCCTCACAAGAGAGGTGGCAAGGTGCGTTCGTTGTCGTGCGGCACGAATAGGTTGGCCCACGCCGGGGTGTCGCGAGTAATAAGCCAACACCAGCGCGCGCGGCAAAGGGCCACTACTGCTCGCAAGTTGCCAATCCACTCCTCCGTTCGAGTCGCTGAACGAGGCTAAATTTACCTAGCAAAGCTTAAATAGCCCAATTGAAATGCGCGATCGGGTAGAAGAATTGATAGATTTCGTTGCAGGCGGGCACCGGCGCTTCAAGCGCATGGAGGAGCTGACCGGGGTGAAGTCCGATAGCTGGAAGAACACTTGCCGCAATCAGCAGCGCGTGACACAGGAGATGGTGGAGGCTATTGGGGCGGTTTGGCCTCAGTATGCATACTGGCTCGTCACTGGGAAGACGGATGAGGAGCATGGGCATACGTCGCCGATTCGGGAGCGGATTGCGCGGGATTGGGAGAAGGTCAGGAAATCGGAAGAGTAATAAGCGGAGCAGTGTCTCCGCGGCAGCCATACGTACGGCTGCTGCGGGGACACTGCGCATTGGATGGGACAACCATTTCTATGTCACATTTTCTTTCATCTCAGTCATTTAATACCCCAAAACACCTCGGCAACGCTTTTCATAACTCTTAGAGCAACAAGGAAGATCATCAATAGCGGCCAGAGGTGCGTTGCCAGATGCCATGCCTGTTCGCTCTTTTGATCGTTAAAAAACGGATCTTCCGCTGCATTCGCAACGTAGCCGGCGTTAATGCACGTCTCGACAAGTGACCGTCCGAAACCATGTGGTGGATTGCTCAAATCGATCGGAAACGGACACAAGGATCCGACAAGCACTAGCGACGGATTTCCGCTCAACCTTAACGATATGGTGACCCTGCGCAGTGCATCGCATTGCTGCACGGTCAGCGTTGACGATCCAGCGCACTGTTCCTGAAATGCAGCATTCGCGTACTCCGTGGCCAAACGTCGCGATGTTTCCACGTTTTTAGCTAACGTTGCCCGATCGCGGTCAACGGACAACTGTGCAACCTGTACGACTGCGAAGACGACAGCAACCGCGGAAGCTAGCACCCAAACGAGATCGATCATCTTTAAGTGATGGGATTTCAGGCGACCGTAGAGGATACCTGGCATCCCAGAAAGCGCCACAATAGTCGATATGGTCGCCCCAAATGCCCACTCCGCAGTCGCATAGATCGAGCGGACATCACTCGGGATCCTTCTTACAAAGAAAACCATGCCACAAATTCCAACGAGCGTTAGGGCGCGGCCGATCCATACCTTTCTGTTGTCACTTTTCGCAGGAGCACGATCATTGCTGGGAGGCGTTTTTTCTTCCGTACCTTGGGATATTTTCATTATTAATTCGGATGATAGTTTTTTAAAAATTTCCAGTCTGGATATGCCGTCATTTGGAACAAGTGGCGTATGCCGCAATGTCCCATATGGTAGTTTCCGATCATCAGGGAACCCCCACCAAATCTATTACGTTGCCAATGTCATCATTCCCCCTTTCACCGATCCCTGCCCAAATACCGTCGGCTGTGGGCCATAGACTGTTTTATTGATTGACCACCAACATTAGATATCGTCCTCGACAAGATAATCTTGATACCTACCTTCGCGAAAGCGCCCTGATACGCAACCACAAGCAAGATTTAGATCGAAACAGAGAGGTGCCGTTGCACGCTCATCGCGGATAGGCGTCGTTCATCATCGGGCCGCCCACCTTACAGGCTGGCCAAGTCGCGTAGTCGCCCTTCGCCGCGACGGGGACACCGTGATGCGTGAAGCCGATCATTGTGGCAATCAGCACCCCCGCCATGTTTCAGGGCCTCTCCCATATCGTGCATGCCCTTCTCAATTGTTAGGTCGCCGACACCGAACGTGATTTGGGAGGGGGGGTTCTCATCCGAGAGCCCCGAGCCTTTCCCTTTGCGCACCGTCTCTTTTCCGGATCATCTGCTGCCATCGCACCCCACCCAAGAAGGGGTCCATGCAGAGCAATCACTTATCCCCCGCCCGAATGTTGCATAGGACGATTCCTAGCGACATACTAATGAACAAGAAAAGGAGCACGCGTACGCGTGCCAAAAGATCGGGCGAAAATGGGGAAGAAGTTGAGCATTCCAACGGTTGAAATGTCGGCTATCACCTTGGCGATGAAGGCGTTCGATCGGGAACTCCGAGCGACCAAGGATTGGAGGGGATGGGATAGTAAGAAGTCGCAGCTGTATGCGATCTCTGAAGGTGGGGCGCTATATCCCCCGAAGCAGATAGTTTCCATGGCCACCGGCCTCTCGGTCAGGAGCTTTTACGGCGGCCACCCTACAAATTCTTATCTTGAGGAGCGGGGGTTCAAGATTGTGCGGCTCCCGAACGAGCGTCAGACCGCGCAGTATACGGAGCCGCCAAGTTTCTCACTCGGGAGTATTTACCATAGACGAGCTGACATACATCTACCCTTCGGCGGCAGCCGGCAGAGCGGCATAGCTCCGTCGAGCACAGCCCAGGCAATATTCATCTTCACTGGCGATAGCGGAGAGCAGTATGGCTACGTTGATGGCCGAGATGAGCTTGGCGTGTTCTCCTACACCGGCGAGGGCCAAGTTGGCGATATGACGTTCACTCGTGGGAATCTGGCTATCCGCAATCACGCGGAGGATGGCCGAGCGCTGCATTTGTTCAAGTCGCTCGGTAAAGGCAACGGGCAGGAATACCTTGGTGAGCATGCCTGTGCCGGACACTCCATTCGTCGGGGGCCCGATAAGAATGGGGACCAGCGCGACGTGATCGTGTTCCAACTTATCCCCGTGGCATTGCTGGACGACGAGAAGAACCCATCATTCGACGATGAATATCCTGCGGCAGCGCCATCCAGTTTGGAAGAGGCACGGCGACGAGCTATGGAGGCGTTTCGCGGGTCGCAAGGGGAAACCGGGAAGGCCGCACTGAGGCGGCTCTATCGGCGTAGCAAGCAGGTGAAAGACTACGTGTTGCTGCGCGCGGACGGAAGGTGCGAGTCGTGCCTCCAGCCGGCGGCGTTTCAGCGAAAGGACGGGGCTCCATACTTGGAACCGCATCACACGACACGCGTTTCGGACGGTGGTCTTGACCATCCGCGTCACGTGGCGGCGGTATGCCCGACTTGCCATCGGCATATTCATCATGGGCTTGGGGGGCATCGAAAAAATTTGGATTTGATGGAAGCGATCGCGGCTAAGGAGTGCGATTAGTAGACTTTACTGCTGCGGCGAGGATCCCTAGCGATCCCGCTGCTACCGCACCGCGCTGGCGCCGGTGATCAAGCCCCATGCCCTGGAACTGTTGGAGAAGACTCGCCTCAGGCATCTTAGCAGGCTCATCTGTCCGATCGACTGCCGTCTGTGCTAAAGCGGGAGTAGCACAGACAGCTCGTGCTGCGGCAATCCATAGGGCGCGTCGGCGATTCACCACTGTTTATGTAGCCGCGCCGTCTCCGAAGACCGCATCGAGCACATCAAGCTCGTCTAAAACATCGCTGGTAATTACCGCCCCATTTGCGAGGTTTGCTCCGGAGAGGCGGCATTCCTCTATCACCTGCTGCATGGTATTCACCACCTTCCGTGGCGTGATCTCACGCAGCTGAGACATGATCACGTTTACTGCCTCCTCGTTGAACGGGAAATAGTCATCGGAGATGCTGGCCCCTGCAGGACGGCTCGCTGCCAAGATTCTCTTCACAAAGTCAATCGCGGCATTTCGATCGAGGAGATCGAAGTGAATCTGGCGGGTCACACGCGATAGCACATAGTCAGTAAACATGTTTGTTAAAGTGGTCACCTCCGCAGTAGCCGCGCAGACTAGGCCGAAGGAGTTTGGGCAAGCATCGTAAAGATGACGAAGGATGTCATTCGTCTCCAACGTCTCTTTTGGCGGTTGTCGCTGTAGGTCATCGAGTTCATCAATGAAGAGATAGACGGCCTGACGGAAACGCGAATTGCCATGGTGCGTCTGAAATTCTTGAACGAAGATATTAACGATCTTCGCGAATAACATCACTGCTTGGTAGTCAGAAAGTCTGTCGGTGTTAAGGTACGCCTTCACTCCGCTTTCATTCTGGCAGTTCATTAGGCCCTTAACAAAGTCAGCCAGCTCTCGAGACTTGATGAGTTCATCGATGGCTGATTCGGATGTGATTTGGCGTCCGTTCTTCACTTCAAGAATTCGCGTTTCGCAAAACGTCTTGAACGACATAAGGTCAGGCAGCAATGATCCGCGAGAAACGAGGTCTTCGGCGAATGCCGCGGCGAAGGACAGCTTCCCTTTGTCCTTCTTCAACGTCGGAACGAAGTAGGCGACGCCGGCACCAAGTTCCTTTACCCTATTGCGCGCCCAAAGCAATGCATGCGACTTTCCGGTACCATAATGCCCATAGAGCAGGATGAAGTTAGTAAGACCTACGCGATCCGCTCGAACTCGGTCCAAGATCTTCTCGAATTGCGATTTTTGCCTGTCGTAGCCGACCCAGATCTTTACTCGTGGATCGTCGTCCGAGATTGCGTTTGAGCGGAATGGATTGCCGGTGAGTTTGCACGCGGCATAGAATGCTTCTGCGGTCATCGTCCTACCCCAATGCTTGAAAGATTGCTCCGTACCACGTCGTGCCCGACGCTGACGTCGGCAAGATAGGTTAGAAAGCTCTCAAGTTCGTCCTGATCCTTCTCTTCGATTTGGTAGCTAAGCTCCAACTGGGGCTCCTTCGTTCTGGTGCCATTGGGATTGAATCCAGAGTTCGTGAGGTTGGCTGACCCGAGAAGCACCAAGTCGGGCGCCTGTTGCTGGAACTCATTTAGCTTCTTTCTGTCGACCCGAAAAACATACGCCTTTGCATGCAGACGCGGCACGTAAAGCACAGAAAATCCCCTGCTTTCCAGCTTATCAAAATCTGATAGCTCAGCTGCACTTGGCGGTCTAGTGATCAAAGTGACGCTACAGTCATCTTGGATCCACTCATCAAGCATCTGACCCAACATTTGAGTCGGCTTGAGCAGGTCAAGGGAGATGTACGGAGAAACGAGAATGACTTCTTTATGCGGAAGGAGTCTTCTACCAACAACCTGCTCATACAGTCGGCGACTCTCGTGGTTCTTCATAAACCGCGACGCTTCGCTTTGCTCGACGCTCTGCCTCGTCTTGGCGAGTTCTTGAGACATCGCAATGCCGCCGACAGGTCGGAGAGCTGCCTCAATAATTTCCTGGGAGACAATCGGAAACGTCTCTATTCGACTCGGAGGCGCCAAATTGTCCTCCACCGAATGCGGGCCGGCTCGGTAGAGCGTTACGCCGTCTCGCTCGCGTAAGTAGATAACTCGGTATGCTGAGTTTCCGCGGCTGACCACTCGAATCCAGGCGTCAGCGATGCCCCGATATGGGTGGTCATCGCGATCCGACCGGAAGTCACCCCCGTCAGTAAACACCTTCTTAAGGACGCGATTGGAGAGCTGAGCGTCACCGGCCCCGACAAGGTCTATTACGAACTGACGGTGAAAATTAATCGTGCCCATTATTCTGGACAATGAGTCCGAGCTCGATCGTGCGAGACGAGCGGCTCTTTATGCCGAACTGCTGGGGTGCGTCGCTTCTCAGCCATGCATCGTAGTCAACAAGCGCCTCTCCACGTGCTCGTGAGATCGCCATATACGCAGATAGCGCCACCAGAAGAGGAAGCTCATTTCGGACCATGCGGCGGTCCTGCGCGAACTCTCGAAACGTTTCAAAAAATCGGCTTGTGAGCGATGCAAGCGCATCGTCGTTGATCGGCTCTTTCACCCTTGGATCTTCCGATGTAAGGCCGCATGATACCAGAGAGACATAATCCCAAGTACTTGGAGCACGGGCCATCAGCTGCTGTATTGACAAAAAACGATTGCGCTCAAGCTCGAACTTCGTTGGACGCAGACTGTATTCGCCACTGCTGAACACGAAACCGGCCGCTCCTATGCACTGCAGCCATCGCCACCCTTGAGAGCTAATTTCGCCGTCCTTGTCGCAAAGACCTAGGCTTCGAGCCCATTCGCGCCGTGAAGGCACAATATGCCTAAGATAGTCGCTAGATGGGGGATCCATACGGTAGATATCCTTGGGCTTCGGTAGGCCCAAGTGGGCTAGCCCCCCTGCAAGGCCAGCCGATGCAGCAGCCGTGAGGCGGGATCCTTTACTTGCCCCTCCCTTGTTGGAACGCTGTCGCTCGATCGTGATCGCCCCAGCGATAGCTTCGCGCTCCGCTTGGCTCTTGAACAGCTCGAACAGCTCCTGACGCTTGCCGAGGACCATGCCTGCCAGCCGATGAGCGATGTCCGTCGGCTTGAACTGCGCGGCAAGGCAGTTGAGGAAGATGTCGCCATCCGCAAGGAGGATGCTCAACGCGAGCAGATGCCGAAGCGCCACTTCCCGTTCTGTCGTGGTCTCCAGTAGTCGCACACAGATTGCGCCCGCTTCCCCGAGAGGCCCGGCAAACACGCCTTGATTGCTGATCTGCGCTATCCCTAACGAAGCGAATACATCGGCCACGTTACCTGTCTTCAGGCCCCACCGATCATGTACGAGTGAAGACCAATGGCCGATCTTGAGCTGGGGAATTGAGGCATACTCCTCGCAAAAATCTGAGAGCCGGCCTAGTGTATTCTCTAGACCGACGGAGTAGCCGACCTTCCTTAAGAAGGTGCTGAAGTTTTCAGGTTGGGCTATACCCACCATGAGCGGTGACCCTCGGGCGAATTTTGACAAGAATACACCGGCTCGTGCATTGGTCTCCCAAGAAGCAGTCACCGGCCTCTAAGTAGCGCAGCATGTCTCCAAAATCGGAGATTGTGGCGCCTCCTGTTCGCATAGTTGAAACGATCTTCGTTGGAATTCTTGAAATCGCCGACGAGACGTCGCTCTGGAAAGTCAACCGGTGGTTCAGCGAGAGGTTTACCTGGCTCAAGATCCGATCGTCAACGGCAGATGGCTGTTGAGTCGCCAACACTAGCGACAATCCCGCATCGCGCCCTCGCTTCACGAATTCGACCAACGCGTCCCTCGCGGGACTGTTGCCACCCCTCCCCGCGACAACGTGTGCCTCATCTATTAGAAACCAAACGCGTCCCGGTAGCGTCGGTCCTGAAACATCTTCGCCTCTGAATTTTGCCAGCTTTTTCCGACTGTGGAAGTCACCCATCGCCCGAAATAGCGACTTAGCGATTATTGCCGCCACGAGCGATTTGTCCCCGTCATTGAGCTCCCTTACCATGAAGACGTTGCATCGTCCCTCCTTAAGGAGATCGACAATTTGCAGCCCTTTTGGGTCAAAAAGGCCTGAATCGGCATAGTCCTCTAGTTTATAGCTGACGGCATTCCTCGTATTTTCCGCGACGCCAGACCAATGTGCGTCCCGGTTAATGTCCGCGAGCAAATCTGCAATAGCAAAGTTTCGACCCTCCAGCCTTTTCAACGCCGCACGAAGAACATGACCTTGCGGGCTATAAACTTCTTGTCCAAGCAAGGCACACCACTCAGCTAATTCGACATCGCATGGGCGAATAGAGAACTCAGTCTCGTCCCCCAACAATTTCGGTGATCCACGGGGACTAAACAGTTCGATGTCGGAGACTCTGTTCGGCGAGATCTTCCATTCTGCCAGATCTTCCAGCTGCTTCCTGTGTTCCGGAATCTCCTTATTGGGATTATATTTTAGCGTCCAAAATTGATTCTGGGTGTCAAGCAATATGGTTGTTATGGGTTGAACTTGCTGCTGTATTGGTGCGGCCTCCGCGAGGCGTGAGACGCCCTCTATAAGCACGCCAAGATCAAAACTCTTTCCGCTACCGCGGGTCCCAGAAATATAGATAACGTGGGGAAAGGCCACATCGAGCCAGACATCGCTCGCCAACATATTGCTGCTGGGACACGACTCCAGCACCTTTCCAAGATAAATTAGGTTCTGAGGGGCGAGGTCCGCGCTCGTTCTTCCTACAATTAAATTGCTTCCCTTTTGCACATATCTGCATTTAACGACAGGATCGGCAATGCCATAGGATGAGGCCTCGATGACGCGACCAAACGCATCAGAAACCTTCGTTGAAAAAGCCATTCTTGTACTCCCTCATACCCATCTCTTTGACTTCCCCGCCAATTCGAACAACATATACCCGATCTGGAGCCAGTGCGTCAATGAAATGGGTGGTATTTGCAGCTGCAACGACAACGAAGCAGTCTTTGTGTTGCGCCAACCTCTTGAGCCTGATAGACAGGATTTTTGATGTTACTGGGTCCAGATTACTGCAGAACTCATCCACTAGCCACAATTTAGCATCTGCGAGAAGGAGGTCCGCAAACATAGCCCTATATCGTTGGCCCATGCTAAGCAGTTCAAACGGCTTAATGAAGACCATGGCTTCACTCAAGCCGACATGGCACAGCGCGTCGAATGCCCGCTCAGGGCCATAGAGGTCCGCGAAGTATTGGAATATGGGCACGCCCTCGGGAAGAGGAACCAATGTGCGAGATTGTCGTAAACTAGGTCCTTCCGTGGCCGCTCTGGTCAGCCCCGGTGCCATTTTCGCGTTGGAAAGAGCTTGCAGGAGAACCGACTTTCCTGCACCGCTGGCGCCCGTGATCAAGGACACCGTTCCCCGGGACAGTGAGATATCAGCTGGTCCAACTAATCTCATCGAGATCTTATTTGCCTCGATTCCAAAGCTATCCATTATCAGCCGAACGTAGGGAGTAAGTGGTATCTTGTAATTGACCGAGACCTCAATCCCCTTATAGTCCAGGGAATCCGGGATTGCCGCATTCAGTTTTCCGATTTTCCTCTTAAGCGCACTTTTCGATTTATTTTCCGTCTGTGCACTTAGCCCATCGAGTATATAGGCATCTGACTCCTGATCCAAGCCGCCCAAGAAATAGGGAATTGGAAAGCGCAGAATTTGCCGAAATGCGAGCCATTCGTCTGATGCCATCTCTGAGCGCGGATCTTCGGCGCTCAACAACTCAGAGAGGACAAGTCGAGCCTCGCTGAAGCTGCGACCCGTTTTTTCGCAGTATGCTGTAAAGGCAGCGTGATACTTCCGCTGCAAACTCATTATCCCCGACTTCCCGCTTGCGCCATTCTCAATGCTACGCAGATCCTTCGCGATTCGCTGGAGATTCCCTTCAGTATGGCCAATGAAGTGAAGGCCCGCGCGGGAAACAAAGTCCATATAGCGCAACATTTCTGCCGAGATTTCGAGAAAGAGGGGGCGGGCTCCCCCGATGTGCCACCTTTCTGCGCAGAATTTCTTCGCCTCCTCTACAAGAATTGTAGACAGGCCAATCCCCCTAAATTCAGGGTCTACTACCACCCTGGCGATCCGCGCAATCCGATTGACATGCTGTTGCCCATCTCCGAGCCAAGTTTTCCAGCTTACGCCCTTGGCTATATTTTCGAACGGACGTGAAAAGAGGTCGTGCCTCGGTTTGCACATCAGCAAGGGCATTTGGATTTCGATGTAGCCAACGGCTCTTGAGACTCCATTCTTGCTGAACAACGCCAGAATAATTGCTTTCCTGCCCCCAGTACCTTTAAGGCTAGCGTCCTTGGATTCGCCCGCCTGCAGGTCCACCCCCTTGTAGTGAAACTGCCCAAGCCTTTGGTACTCGCGTAGTTCGGCTTCGTTGCTAATCTCAGTGAAGAGTAGGCTCAAACGATCCGCCCCGAATCGCATCTCGCGATGGCTCTCGAACCGTGGAAGTACAATGATTTCGTCGGTGGTCGACTTCGGACGGACAGTGAGCTTGGGGCTGGCCGGAGCACCCGCAATATGTATGTCGTCTCCGGGCCCGAGCATGGCAAATCGGTGCACTGCCAGCGAGGACACCGTTCCTTGTCTGTTGGTGAGCACGAGGTGCTTCCGGCACTCTCGCACGCTCGTCGCTCGTATCTCGTAAACCGCCATAGCATGAACTTCTCGTTTTTTCATGCGCGATTGTACCTGCCGCCCTCAGAGGGCGTCCAGGCGACCCTACTTCATGCGCGCGTTGGGATGCGGCCAAGTCCGGGTCGGCGAGCTGAGCAACTTGAGCTGCGTCCGCACACTTTCTGCTCGGCCTAGACAGGGTGGCGATTTGGGCGAATGGCGTAGCTACGTACGTAATCGCGTCCAGCCTGCAGGTGCAGCGCCAGACCGGGACCTAGTGCTAGGCACTTTCTTCTTCTTCGCCTCGAACGCGATACTTGGAAATTTCGCACTGACATCTCCTCCAAAGAGCGGGGATGGCGGATTAAAAAAAGGAAAAGGGCTCGTGGGAAAAAAGATTGCGGCTTTGATGTTCGCCTCGTGCTTTATGCACCCGATAAGCTGATCCAAAGAATTTCGACACCGCTCCACTACCCGGGCGTCAAAATACCCGGATCCATCGGCTAATTATGACGCACCTTTCGACTCGTCAGAGATACATCGCACTGCGCCTGCAGACACATTCATCTCCGTCAAGCCGCACGTCGAAGCGAATTTATCAACAGATTCTATCAATCCGTGATAGTCAACATCGAGCAGTTTTAATGGCCATTGAGGGTGAAACGTAAACATTTGATTCATTGATGTCAGTATCTGAGTCAAATCAATTAATCGACCGACCGGACGATTGATAATTTTAGGCTAGATTAATCAAACCGATTGAATGATCTTACCTTCAGTCTACGCGAATTGATTCATTTCAATGAACACGGCGAACGTTTATTGGCGAAAATCAATCTGTTCGAACTGACTTACACGTCAGATATTTCCCAAAACTATTGGGGTCTCCTACAGCCGTCAGATTGACTGCCCCTGCCTTCCTGCCCGTAATTCGGCGAAGTGCTCAAAAAAAACCGACCCTTGTAGGCCGGCCTTTTAGTTATGCGATGCGCGCCCAGCGAAGGTGATCCTGCATGTTCCTTCGCTACGCTAGCAGGCGTCAAACATCAATATTCCGAGCCACCAACGCATTACTCTCAATAAAATTCCTACGCGGCTCAACCTCATCCCCCATCAGCGTAGTAAAGATCTGATCCGCCGCAATAGCATCCTCAATCTGCACCTTCAGCAGTCGGCGCTGGGTTACGTCCAGAGTAGTCTCAAACAGCTGCTCAGGATTCATCTCCCCCAGCCCCTTATAGCGCTGACGAGACACCCCACGCTCGGCCTCAGACAACAACCACTGCATGGCAGCATGGAAGTCATTCACCGTCTGGTCGCGCATCTTCTCGCCCTCGCCACGGCGCACCTTGGTGCCTTCCGCGATCAGGCCCTGGAAGGTCTTGGCGGCCAGCGACAGCGCGGCGTAGTCCGCGCCGTGGACAAAATCTGCGTCCAGGTGAGACAGGCGCACATTGCCATGATGCCGGCGGGCGATCATCAGGCGGTGCTTGTCCGTCTTCTCGTCAAACTGCGCATAGACATCGGCCGTGCCGTCGTCATTCACGGCGGCGCCCAGCAGGGTCTTGGCGTGCATTTCCGACAGCTTGGCCTTGAGCGCGGTGGCTGAGGCTTCGGCGGCGGCGGCGCTGTCCAGGTCCAGCTCGATGCCGTCGGCAATGGCGCGCAGGGCGTCGCTGTCCACGATGCGGGCCAGGCGGCCGATCACGGCTTCGGCCAGCTGGTACTGGCGGGCCAGCTCGGTCAGGGCGTCGCCGGCGACTTCGCTGCCGTCGGGGTTGACCAGGGCGGCCTTTTCCATGGCCAGGCGCAGCAGGTAGGCGTTGAGCTCGTTGTCGTCCTTGATATAGCGCTCTTCCTTGCCGTGCTTGATCTTGTACAGCGGCGGTTGGGCGATATACACGTGGCCGCGCTCGATGATGTCGGGCATCTGGCGGTAGAAGAACGTGAGCAGCAGCGTGCGGATGTGGGAGCCGTCCACGTCCGCGTCGGTCATGATGATGATGCGGTGGTAGCGCAGCTTGTCGAGGTTGTAGTCGTCCTTGCCGATGCCGGTGCCCAGCGCCGTAATCAGCGTGAGCACTTCCTGGCTGGAGAGCATCTTGTCGAAGCGGGCGCGTTCCACGTTCAGGATCTTGCCCTTGAGCGGCAGGATGGCCTGGAACTTACGGTCGCGGCCTTGCTTGGCGGAGCCGCCTGCGGAGTCACCCTCCACCAGGAAGAGTTCGGACTGGGCCGGATCCTTCTCTTGGCAGTCGGCGAGCTTGCCGGGCAGGCCCATGCCGTCGAGCACGCCTTTGCGGCGGGTCATTTCGCGGGCCTTGCGGGCGGCTTCGCGGGCGCGGGCGGCGTCGACGATCTTGCCGCAGATGATCTTGGCGTCTACCGGGGTCTCGAGCAGGAAATCGCCGAGGGCCTTGGCGACGAGTTCTTCCACGGGCAGGCGCACTTCGGAGGAGACGAGCTTGTCCTTGGTCTGCGAGCTGAACTTGGGCTCGGGCACCTTGACGGAGAGCACGCAGGCGAGGCCTTCGCGCATGTCGTCGCCGGTGGTTTCTACCTTGGCCTTTTTGGCGATCTCGTTTTCTTCGATGTACTTGTTCATCACGCGCGTCATGGCGGCGCGCAACCCGGTCAGGTGGGTGCCGCCGTCACGCTGCGGGATGTTGTTGGTGAAGCAGAGGACTTGTTCGTTGTAGCCGTCGTTCCACTGCATGGACACTTCTACGGCGATACCGTCTTTTTCGGTGTTGGCGTAGAAGATGTTGGGGTGCAGGGTGCTCTTGCCGCGGTTGATGTACTCAACGAAGCCTTTGACGCCGCCGGAGAAGGCGAAGTCTTCTTCCTTGCCGGTGCGTTGGTCGGCCAGGCGGATGTGCACGCCGTTGTTCAGGAACGAGAGCTCGCGGATGCGCTTGGCGAGTATCTCGTAGTGGAACTCGACGTTGGTGAAGATTTCTTCGTCGGCGAGGAAGTGGACTTCGGTGCCGCGCTTGTCGGTGGGGCCGATCACCTTCATCGGCGAGACTTCCACCGGCTGGCCGTCGGGGCCGGTCACGGTTTCCACCAGGCGGTTCTGCACGGCGCCTTGGGCGAACTCGAGCAGGTGGGCCTGGCCGTCGCGGCGCACGGTCAGGCGCAGCCACTTGGAGAGGGCGTTGACGCAGGACACGCCTACGCCGTGCAGGCCGCCGGAGACCTTGTAGCTGTTCTGGTTGAACTTGCCGCCGGCGTGCAGCTCGGTCATGGCGATTTCTGCCGCGCTGCGCTTGGGTTCGTGCTTGTCGTCGAACTTGACGAGCGGGGGAATGCCGCGGCCGTTGTCGGTGATGGAGATCGAGTTGTCGCTGTGGATGGTGACGGTGATTTCCGTGCACCAGCCGGCCAGGGCTTCGTCGATGGAGTTGTCCAGCACTTCAAATACGAGGTGGTGCAGGCCGGTGCCGTCGGACGTGTCGCCGATGTACATGCCCGGACGCTTGCGCACCGCCTCCAGGCCTTCCAGGATCTGGATCGAGCCTGCGCCGTAGCTGTCTTGCTGTTGCGGTTGCGATTGCGGTTGTTGCTCTTCGGTCATGTTCTCTTACTCACGGCGAATGCGGCGATCTCTCGTCACGCCCGGATGGGCGCGCCCGGATCGGGCCGCATAGCGGGTTACATAAAAACGGCAAAAGGGGCGGATCTCGACGATCCGGCCCCTGGTGCGGCGGGTCTTGCGCGGGGCCCCTGGGGCTGCTGCGCAAGCCGTGGTGTGCCGTTAGATGCTCCGGTTTTGCGTATCTTGTGGTCCTTGTTACCGGCTCATCAAATGCGCATCGGCATGACGACGTACTTGAAGTTGTCGTCTTCCGGCACGGTGATCAGCGCGCTCGAATTGGAGTCGCCGAGGCTGACCTGGACTTGCTCGCTCTTGAGGTTGGCGAGCACGTCCAGCAAATAGGTGACGTTGAACCCGATGTCGAGCGCGTCGCCCGAGTAGTCGAGTTCGAGCTCTTCCTGCGCTTCTTCCTGATCCGCGTTGGTGGAGCTGATCTTGAGTACGTGCGTATCCAGGATGCAGCGCACGCCCTTGAACTTGTCGGTGGTCAGGATGGCGGTGCGTTGCAGGGCTTGCTGCAGCTTGACGCGGTCGATGGCGAAGGCGTTCTTGTAGCCCTTGGGGATCACGCGCTGGAAGTCCGGGAACTTGCCTTCGACCAGCTTGGAGATCAGCTCGATATTGGCGAAGGTGAACTTGACCTGGTTGGCGGCCAGTTGCACTTGCACGGGATCGTCGTTGTCTTCCAGCAGGCGCTGCAGCTCAAGAATGGTCTTGCGCGGGATGATCACTTCCTGGCGCGACGGGGCGCCTTCGCCACTGGTGGCTTCGGTGTCCAGCTCCACGCCGCAGTAGGCCAGGCGGTGGCCGTCGGTGGCGACTGCCATGACCTTCTTGCCGTCCACCACCAGCAGCATGCCGTTGAGGTAGTAGCGGATGTCTTGCTGGGCCATGGCGAAGTGAACCATGGCGAGCAGGTGCTTGAAGGTCTTTTGCGGCAGGCTGACGGACGCGCCGAACTCGCTGGCTTCGGCGACCGTGGGGAATTCTTCGGCGGCCAGGGTCTGCAGCGCGAAGCGGCTCTTGCCGGACTGCACGGTCATGCGCTTGTCGTTGAGCGACAGGGCGACTTCGCCGTCGGGCATGGCGCGCAGGATGTCGAGCAGCTTGCGGGCGGCCACGGTGGTGGCCACGGTGTCGCTGCCCACACCGCATTCGGCGTGCGTGGTGATCTGGATCTCGATGTCGGTCGAGAGGAAGGATACGTTGGACCCGGACTTGCGAATCAGCAGGTTGGCCAGGATCGGGAGTGTGTGGCGGCGCTCCACGATGCCGCTCACGATTTGCAGCGGACGCAGCAGATTGTCTCGCGAGGTTTTGACCAATTGCATTGAATTTATCCTTCGTCGTTTGTAGTAAGCGACCGCGGGTGCGCACTGACTGGCACTAACTTGCTGCGCAGTTTCCAGAACTGCTTCCAAAACGCTTTGGAATCAACAAGTTAATTCGCCATTGTACCAAGGATAAGCCGCTGCGGTGAAGCGGGAGAAGCGCGATCGGAGGATGAAATTGTGCGCAAAGCGACACAAATTCAGACTTCTTCGGTGGCTGGCGACTGTTGTCGCTGGCCGCCCCCTCCGCCCGCTCGTCCCGACTCACCGCAAAGCCTTAGCCCAGGCCGTTTTCATGGCAATGTTCCGCAATGCCCCGGTGTTGCTTTCCGATTGATTCATGCGCCGGATCCTGCCCGGCGCGTACCCTACAGTATGCCAGCCCCGCGTGACGGGGCTGGCAAATGCTGCTTCATTGCTGCTTCACTACTGTTTCACTACGATTTGACGCTCGGGGTCAGCCCTTGAGCGTCTGTTCCAGCACGTGCAGCTCGTGGTTGAGCTGCGCGTCCTTGCTGCGCTCATCGGCGATCTTGCGTACCGCGTGCAGCACGGTGGTGTGATCGCGCCCGCCGAACAACTCGCCGATTTCCGGCAGGCTTTTCTGCGTGAGTTCCTTGGCCAGGTACATGGCAATCTGGCGGGGCCGCGCGATATTGGCGGGCCGCTTCTTGCTGTACATGTCCGCGACCTTGATGTTGTAGAAATCCGCGCAGGTTTTCTGGATGTTCTCGACAGAGATCTGGCGGTTCTGCACCGTCAGCAGGTCCTTCAGCGCTTCACGGGTGACATCGATGGTGATGTCCTTGCCGTGGAAGTTGGAGAAGGCGAGGATCTTGCGCAGCGCGCCTTCCAGCTCGCGCACGTTCGATCGCAAATGCTTGGCGACGAAGAAGGCGACTTCCTCGGGCACGCTCACGTTCTCGGCGGCGGCTTTCTTCATCAGGATGGCGACGCGCATCTCCAGCTCGGGCGGCTCGATGGCAACCGTGAGGCCGGAATCGAAGCGCGAGATCAGGCGATCGTCGATGCCGCTGATTTCCTTGGGGTAGGTATCGCTGGTGATGATCACCTGCGCCCGGTTGGCGATCAGGGCTTCGAAGGCGTAGAAGAACTCTTCCTGCGTGCGGTTCTTGCCGGAGAAGAATTGAATATCGTCGATCAGCAGCAGGTCGAGCGAGTGGTAGTAGCGCTTGAACTCGTCGAAGGCTTTGCGCTGGTAGGCCTTGACCACGTCGGAGACATATTGCTCGGCGTGGATGTAGCGGATGCGGGCGCGCGGGTTCTCCAGCAACATGAAGTTGCCGATAGCGTGGATCAAGTGGGTCTTGCCCAGGCCTACGCCGCCATACAGATAGAGCGGGTTGTAGGATTTACCCGGGTTGTTGGCCACCTGGATGGCGGCGGCGCGCGCGAGCTGGTTGGCCTTACCGGTGACGAAGTTGTCGAAGGTGAGGATGTGGTTCAGGCGCGAGCGCTCGTGCACCGAGTCGTTCTGCTGCTGGCCGCCATGCTGGTTGCCGGGGTGGCCTTGGTGGCCTTGTTGGCCCGGATGACCTTGATTGCCCTGATGCCCTTGATGGCCGCCCTGGTTACCGGGGTGGCCGCCCTGCATGGGCTGCTGCGACGGCTGCACGCGGTAGGAGCGGGCGCTGGCTTCGGCCGGGTCCAGCTGCGGCACGTCGATATCGACGATCTCGCCACCCATGCCGCCCATATTGCTTTGGTTGGCGCTGCCGGGGTAGTTGCCGCCGTTGCTGCCGTTGCCGCCAATACCCGGGTTGCCAGGGTAGGGCGCTTGCCCGCCGCGCTGGCCGCCTTGGTTCATGGGGCCGTAGCCCTGGCCGCCCTGGCCCGGCTGCATGCCGGGCTGGCCGAAGTTTTGCGACAGCGGCTGGCCGGACGGATAGCCGGGGCCGGCGTGCTGGGGCGCCATGCCGGGCTGGCCCGGCTGGCCAGCCTGCTGCGGGTAGCCAGCGGCAGCCCGGCCCGAGGCGGCGGGGTCCAGGACAAAGTGAACGCTGACGTTGGCTTCCCAGTATTCGCAGGCGAGCGCGGTGATGCGGCCGGAAAACTGGCTTTTTACCCAATCGAGCTTGAAGCGGTTGGGCGCGGCGATCCGCAGCGCGTGCGCGTCCTCGTCGAAGGCGACAGGCGCCAACGGCTTGATCCAGGTCTTGAACTGTTGCGGCGTCAGTTCGCGCTCGAGTTGCGCGGCTGCTGCCTGCCAGAAATCTTGCATTGTTTTGTTGTTCGGTGTTCGCCACGGTGCATGGACGGCCCGGCCGAATGGACGACAGGCAAGGATCGGTGAGGCATCCCTGCCGTGAGTTCATGCAACCAGAACGCGATCGCTAAGCGATCCGCAAATGACCCCGCAGCCCGGGCCCCATGGTGATCGACGCGACAAGCGGGAGCCGCTGACGAGCGAGGCGACGAAATCGTCGCTTGCCCGTTGCGCGTCCGTTGTCCGGCATGCCAGGGGTGTTGCCCGGGTTGCGCTTGCGCCACGCAGCCCGTGTGGTGTTTGGACCCGGATTGTACCCCCCGCCCCAAGTTATCCACAAAGGATAAGTCTGTGGATAAGTTGTGAAAAAGCAGTGGATTGTTGTGCACAACCCTAGTTCTGGCGCGGGTTTCCGGGTAGCCAAAACACGGGAAAACCTAGTCGAAACAGTGACTTCGCTCACCTTGGCCAACCCCGGGTGGCACCCCCGAAGAAAAAAAACTTACCCACTGGCGATTGTGGACAATGAAATACAACGGCCTGTTGCGTGTTTTTGAGGCAGGGGTGCCTCACAAGGCTCTAATCCATCTGTAGTCTTGACACGTCGCGCGAAACTCAGTTAAATGGCGGGTTCTGCGATGCCGCAGGGGATCACGTATGCGCATCGCCGGGTCTGACCTGTTCCGTGCAAGACTGGTGCGAATCCTTGGTGTTTGACTAAGCTGAGACGCGCCGGAAACAGCTGGATTGGCCGGAACAGGCAGCGGGCCGGGCAGGCTGATGGGGTTGGAACGGATGGGTTGGTTTTACGCTTCCGCTCCGGCAAGATTCCCTCCCACAACTGCTTCGCGCGGCGTCGATGTCCGATTCGTCGGTGCCATCGATTCGCGAGATACACGGCCGGCAGCAAGATCACCATAGCAGTCGGCAACACCGCAAACCGCGGCAGCCCCATGCGAACCATACGCGGCGGCGCCCGGCTTAACGCCGGAAGCCGGGCGAGCCCAGATCAACCAGAGAGTGCAACATGAAACGTACATACCAACCTTCCGTTACCCGCCGCAAGCGTACCCATGGTTTCCGCGTGCGCATGAAGACCCGCGGCGGCCGTGCCGTCATCAACGCGCGTCGCGCCAAGGGCCGCAAGCGCCTGGCAGTCTAAGGGCCTGGCGACCGGCCACGGCGGTGCAGCAGCTTGCGCCGCCTTGGCCACTCGCCTCGCCTTTTGGACGGCCGGTAGCCAGCAGCCAAGCACAGCTTTTCCGCTCGCTTTGCCTAGCGTGACTACCTTTGCCTACCCTAAAGCCGCGAGGCTCACAAAAACGGATGAGTTTTCATCCGTTTTTGCATTGCGTCCGCGCCGACGCAGCCAGCATTTCGTGCTGTACGTGGGCGAGAACGGCCTGCCGCAAGCCCGCCTGGGTGTCGTGGTTGGCAAGAAGTTCGCAGCGCGTGCCGCCGAGCGCAACCTGGTCAAGCGCATGGTGCGGGAACTGTTCCGCCAGCGGCAGGACAAACTCGCGGGCCGCGATGTGTTGCTGCGCCTGCAAGCCAAGTTTCCGCGCGCGGATTTCGCCAGCCGCACCGCCATACGCCGGGTGTGCCTGGCCGAGCTGACCGGCTTGTTCGAGGTAGCGGTGAAGCCGCTTGCCCCGCGCCCTGCTGCCCCTTCCGGGGTGTCGCCGCCAACGTCCGCCGAGGCTGCGCCCACGGAAGTCCCGCCCTCGGGCGCTCCTGCCTGACACCGGCCCGCTGCCATGAAGCGAATCCTGCTTGCCCTGCTGCGTATCTACAAGATCGCCCTGAGCCCGTTTTTTGGCTCGCAGTGCCGCTTCCTGCCTACCTGTTCCGATTACGCCCGCGAAGCGATCCTGTGCCATGGCGCAGGGCGCGGCAGCTGGCTGGCCGCTTGCCGGCTATGCCGTTGCCATCCGTTCACGGATGGCGGGTATGATCCGGTGCCACCGGCATCGGCAACAAAGCAAGACCGGGCTCGCCCCGCGACTGGCCATCCAGTCACGATCCGGCTACCCCGCCCCTGATTTCCCCCGACCACAGCGAGACATGGATATCAAACGCACCATACTCTGGGTCATCTTCTCGATGGCCCTCGTGCTGCTCTACGACAACTGGCAGCGCGCCAACGGTCACCAGTCGATGTTCTTCCCGAGCGCGACGCAGCAGGCTCCGGCAACCGCAGGCGGCGCTTCGGCCCCGCAAGGCGATGTGCCCAAGGCCAATGCAACGGCCGGCACCGCCGCAGGCGCTCCGGCGTCCGTCCCGGTCGCCGCGGCCCAGCCGAGCGGCGAGAAGATCGTGGTCAGCACCGACGTGATGCGTGCCCAGATCGATACCGCCGGCGGTATCCTGACGCGCCTGGAACTGCTGAACCACAAGGAGCATGACGGCAAGCCGGTCGTGCTGTTCGAGCGTGACCAGACCCGCACCTACATGGCCCGTTCCGGCCTGATCGGTGGCGACCTGCCCAACCACACCACGGTGTTTACCGCTTCGGCGGGCCCGCGCGACCTGGCTGGCTCGGACAAGGTGTCGTTGACGCTGACGGCGGAGAAGGACGGGGTCAAGCTGGACAAGACCTATACCTTCCACAAGGGCAGCTACGTTGTCGACACGAAATTTGCCGTGACCAACGACAGCGGCAAGCCGATCTCGCCGACGCTGTACATGGAACTGACGCGCGACGGCAGCAAGGTCGAGCAGTCGCAGTTCTATAGCACCTTCACCGGCCCGGCCATCTACACCGACGCCGACAAGTACCACAAGATCACCTTCGACGACATCGGCAAGGGCAAGGCTTCGGTCCCCGCGGCCGGTACCAGCGGCTGGGTGGCGATGGTGCAGCATTACTTTGCCTCGGCGTGGATTCCGCAATCGGGCAAGGAGCACAGCTTCTACGTCGAGAAGATCGACAACAACCTGTTCCGCGTGGGCGTGCAGCAGCCGCTGGGCGCCATCGCCCCGGGCGCCACGGTGAGCACCGATGCGCGCCTGTTCGCCGGCCCGCAGGAAGAGCGCATGCTCGAGAAGATCACCCCGGGCCTGGAACTGGTGAAGGACTACGGATGGCTGACCATCCTGGCCAAGCCGCTGTTCTGGCTGCTGGAAAAGATCCACGGCTTCCTGGGCAACTGGGGCTGGTCGATCATCGGCCTGACCGTGCTGATCAAGCTGGTGTTCTTCCCGCTGTCCGCGGCTAGCTACAAGTCCATGGGCAAGATGAAGGACCTGCAGCCCCGCATGACCGCGATGCGCGAGCGCCACAAGGGCGATCCGCAGAAGATGAACCAGGAGATGATGGCGCTGTACCGCACCGAGAAGGTCAACCCGCTGGGCGGCTGCCTGCCCATCGTGATCCAGATCCCGGTGTTCATTGCGCTGTACTGGGTGCTGCTGTCTTCGGTGGAAATGCGCGGTGCGCCTTGGCTGGGCTGGATCCATGACCTGTCGGTGCCGGATCCGTTCTACATCCTGCCGGTGCTGATGGCCGTGTCGATGTTCGTGCAGACCAAGCTGAACCCGACCCCGCCGGACCCCGTGCAGGCCAAGGTCATGATGATCATGCCGCTGGTGTTCTCGTTCATGTTCTTCTTCTTCCCGGCTGGCCTGGTGATGTACTGGGTCACCAACAACGTCTTGTCGATCGCGCAGCAATGGCAGATCAACCGGATGCTGGGCAAGAACAAGGCGAAGACCGCCGTGGTGGCCAAGGGCTGAAGTTGAAGTTGGGCCAGCGGGTGGCAAACCCGCGCCGGCCCGGCACGTGCACCAAAGAGGTCGCTCAAAGCGTCAATGGCGGCCTCTCTGAAATCCCCCGCAAGTTTCGGCTTGCGGGGGATTTTGCTTTTCCGGAGCGTGCTTCGCCAGGTGACGTTGCCGTGGCAGCAAGACGCCATGCAGAAAGTTTGCCAAATTTTGCCAAACTCGCTAGCATGAAACCATGAGCACAATGAATATCTCTCTGCCTGACACGCTCAAGGCCTTTGTCGATGAGCAAGTCAACCAGCGCGGCTACGGCACCAGCAGCGAGTACGTGCGCGAGCTGATCCGCAAGGATCAGGATCGCCAGCACCTTCGCGGCCTGCTTTTGGCGGGTGCCGGTTCGGCGCCGACTACGCCGGTGGATAGCGACTACTTCGACGCCCTGCGAGCGCGGGTGCGCAACGCTCGGGGACGAGGGCCAAGCCTGTCATCCCGAGAGCGCTTGCCAGGCGTGATGTCGAGGAAACGGTCAGCTACTATCTGAACGAAGACGCTGAGCAGGCAGCACTTGGATTCATTGACGCGCTGGAGCAGGCCTACGTGCGCATTGGCAAGTATCCAGCCTCCGGCTCACCCCGCTACGCACACGAGCTTGATCTTCCGGGCCTACGCACCTGGCCTCTGGCGCGCTACCCGCACATCGTGTTCTACGTTGAGCACGACGACCACATTGATGTCTGGCGCGTCCTGCATGGCATGCGAGACATCCCCGCCTGGCTGCGTGACAGCGACGAGGTTCCTCGTTAACGCTTGCACAGGCGCGGCTCGGCGCAAGCGACCATCGGACCGTCTCGCCAATCCAGCCGATTGCCCGCCGTCTCCCGCACCATCGCCAGTCCCGCCAGCGGCAGCCTTGGCACCGTTGCGGCGTAGCTGGCCATGAAGTGCAGCACGACGTGGCTGGCGCAGGCGCCCCCATATCACTCAGGCGCGTGGCACACCGCTTCGATATTGTGGCCGTCCGGGTCCAGCACAAAGGCGCCGTAATAATTCGGGTGATAGTGCGGGCGCAAACCCGGCGCGCCGTTGTCCCGGCCGCCGGCCGCCAGCGCGGCCTTGTAGTAGGCATCCACCTGTGAGCGCGAGTCCGCACGAAAGGCGATATGCAGCGGTGGCTGGTTGGGCATGCCGTTGCTGATCCAGAACTCGGGCTTCTCGGGCGGGCCGAAGCCAGCCACGTCGGTGTGGCCGGTCACACTGGCGGGAAACTCCATGTTCTTGATGAAGCCGAGCGCGGCCAGCGCGGCGGTGTAAAAGGCCCGGCTCTTCGCGAAATCGCTGACGACAACGCCTGTGTGGTCGATCATCTTGCAGTGTCTCCTTGGGTGTTTTTTGTAGCCCGGCGTTGGCTCAGTATTTGCTCAGTATTGGCTCAGGCCAGGTCGAGCACGCTCATGGTGGCGTTGAAGCGGCTGACCAGCACCGCCTCGCCGTGCACGCTGGCGAAGACATCGGCCTCCACCACGATGATGGTGCGGCCGGATTTCAATACGTCGGCGCGGCAGGTCAGGCGATCGCTGCGGGCGGCGCGCAGCAGGTTGATCTTGAATTCGGCGGTGACCACATGGCGCCCGGCGTCGAGCATGGTGCTGGCGGCCGCGCCGGCGGTGTGGTCGGCGATGGTGGCTTGCACGCCGGCATGCACGATGCCGCCGTGCTGCAGGTGGCGGGGCGTGACCAGCAGTTCGCTCTCGCACCAGCCCGGCCCGCAATCCACCAGCCGGATGCCGACGTCCGCGACAAAGGCAGCCTGGCGAAAGCCGGCCTCGATGGTGTCGCGCAGCAAAAGCCGTTCTTGTTCGGTGGACATGGCGCTGCTCCTCGCACTGGTGGTGATCGGGTACGGCCTTGTGATGGCTGGCCGGCTGGCGTTGCCAGCACGCATTGCAACCCGAAGCGCGCAGGCTGTCAATGGAGTGCGGCGCAACCGGCACAATCGCCTACACTGATTAGACGTGCCCGGAAACATGCCCTGAAGCTGGCCTCCGCAAGATCGGGCTGTTCCGGTAGCTATGCCCACGCCGATACGTTATGCGCGCCGCCAACCTTCCCATGCAGTTGCAACCCCGCATGCGCGCCATCGATGCCTTCATCGCGCTTGGCGATGCGGGCCTGGTGGCGGTTGCCGATCAGCTGGATGCCTTGCACCGGCGCGACCATCCCGATGATGTGCATGCGTTGCGCGTTGCGGTGCGGCATCTGCGCGCGGTGTGCTGGGCATTTGCCCCAGCCCTGCCCAAGGCCATCCGCGCACGCTGGGATGATTGCCTGCGCAAGCTGGCGCAGGCCGCCGGCGATGTGCGCGACTGGGACGTGTTCATCAGCGAGACCTTGCGCCCGGCGCTGGACTTGCAGCCTGAGGATCCGGTGCTGCTGGCGGTGCATGACACCGCGATCACGCGCCGCCACTACGCACGCGCCACCATGCTGGCGCAGCTCGCCGAACACCAGCACTGGCCGCTGCCCGTGCTGCACCGCGACCTCACGCATCTGGGTAATGGCGGCACGCAGCGGGCGGGCCCCGCCGCGCAGGAGCGGCTGGCGGCGTTCGCGCGCCGGCGGGTGCGCCGCGCGCGCAAGCGCGTGAAGTCGCTGGCGCGCGCAGCGCGCTCGGAAGACCTGGCGCGCGTGCATCGCTTTCGCATTGGCAGCAAGCGGCTGCGCTATGTGATCGAAGCCCTGAAGCCGGTGCTAGCCAAGCGCTATGCCAAACGCCTGCACGGCAAGCTTGTGAAGCGGCAGGGCAGCCTGGGCGGCCTGATCGACGGCGCGGTGGCTCGCCGCCTGATGATGGCGTGCCTGGACATGCCTGCAGCGGATGCGCAGGATGTGCCGAATGCGCCAGGTGCCACGGTTGCGCCGGATCGATCTGCGACAATATCGCCATGACTGCCACGACCGCCATGACCGCAACCCACTCCCTCCAGCCTCGCTCCGCTCGCGCCACGCCCATCGCCGCCATTGCTACCGCGCCCGGGCGCGGCGGCATCGGCGTGGTGCGCGTGTCCGGCCCCGACGTGAGCGCGATTGCGCAGGCCGTGTGTGGCCAGGCGCTGAAAGCCCGCCACGCCACCTACCTGCCGTTCCTGGATGCGCACGGCAAGGCGATCGACCATGGCCTGGCGCTGTACTTCCCCGCGCCGCACTCGTACACCGGCGAAGAAGTGCTGGAGCTGCAGGGCCACGGCGGCCCGGTGGTGATGCAGATGCTGCTGGCGCGCTGCCTGGATGCCGGCCGCGAGATGGGCCTGCGCGTGGCCGAGCCCGGCGAGTTCACGCGCCGCGCCTTCCTGAATGACAAACTCGACCTGGCCCAGGCGGAAGCCGTGGCCGACCTGATCGAGGCCAGCACCGAAGCCGCCGCGCGCTCGGCCGCGCGCTCCATGGAGGGCGTGTTCTCCGACGCCATCCGCGCGCTGGTGGAGCAGGTGATCCATCTGCGCATGCTGGTGGAAGCCACGCTGGATTTCCCCGAGGAAGAGATCGACTTCCTCGAAGCGTCCAACGCGCGCGGCCAGCTGGCCAATATCCGTGATGCGCTGGGTGGCGTGCTGGCGCAGGCCAAGCAGGGCTCGCTGCTGCGCGAGGGCTTGTCGGTGGTGCTGGCGGGCCAGCCCAATGTGGGCAAGTCGTCGCTGCTCAACGCGCTGGCCGGCGCGGAACTCGCCATCGTCACGCCGATTCCCGGCACCACGCGCGACCGCGTGCGCGAGACCATCCAGATCGAAGGCATCCCGCTGCATATCATCGACACCGCCGGCCTGCGCGAAGACGCCACCGACGAAGTCGAGCGCATCGGCATCGAGCGCACCTGGGAAGCCGTGGGCCGCGCCGACCTGGTGCTGCACCTGGTGGACGCGGCCGACTACGTCGAACACGGCTTGTCGGAGATCGACGACGCCATCGACGACCGCCTCTCCGGCCACCTGCCGCCGGGCTCGCCAATCCTGCGCGTGGTCAACAAGATCGACCTGGCGCCCAAGGTAGGCGAGCGCCACTTCGGCGCGGATCGTCCGCACGTGGTGGCCGCCATCGGCCCGAACCCGGCCGAGGTATGGATATCAGCACGCACCGGCGCTGGCATCGACCTGCTGCGCGGCCAGTTGCTGCGGCTGGTGGGCTGGCAATCCGGCAACGAAGGCACCTTCCTCGCGCGCGAGCGGCACCTCACCGCGCTGCGCAACGCGCAATCGCACCTGGACCTGGCCGAAGAGCGCGCGGCGCAAGAAGCGCAGGCGCTGGACCTGTTCGCCGAAGAACTGCGCCTGGCGCAGGACCATCTCAACAGCATCACCGGCGAGTTCAGCAGCGATGATCTGCTGGGAACGATTTTTACGCGGTTTTGTATTGGCAAGTAGGCCTTTGCCCATGGTTTCCCAAGGTTGCCCACCGATTCCCCTAGAGGCCAGAAAAATCAATGAAAAATCGCCCACGGATGCCCAAGTACGCCCATCGACTGCCACGATTTTTTAGTACACACTAAAGTACACATCCGAGACCACCTCAAACCTTGTGTACTAAAAATGCCGCGCACCGCCACTCCCCTTAACGACACACGCATCAAAGCGCTCAAGCCCGCCTCCGTGCGCCGCTTCGTTTCTGACGGGGGTGGCCTCGTGCTTGAAATCATGCCGTCGGGGTCAAAAATATGGCGCTTTCGTTACTCCCTGCATGGAAAGCAGCAACCTTTGCTGACCATCGGCGATTACCCAGCGGTGGGCCTCATGGCCGCGCGGGAGCGTGCGCGCAAGTACGTGGAGATCGTGGCGCAGGGCGTTTCGCCCGTCGCCGATGCGAGGCAGGACCGGGGGGCCGTCAAGGTGGTGGATACGCTCAGCGATTTCTCCGAGATCTGGCTCGCGGCAGAGATAGATACCAAGTCTGAGAGCTACCGTCGCACGACCCGTCGCGCCATGGAAAAGGATGTGCTTCCAGCGATAGGCAACAAGCGCCTGGCGGACGTGACGCCGGGAGACGTGCTTGCCATCTGCGACCGCATCAAGGGCCGTGGGGCGCCTAAGATGGCACTTACCACCAGAAATGTCGTCAAGCGTCTGTACGAGTACGCCATTGCGCGTCAGATGGCCACGACCAATCCAGCGCTCTCGCTGGCAGCTCGTTTCATCGCGACCCAAGAAAGCCGCACGCGTGTGCTGTCGCCTGCTGAGATCGGGACGATGTTGCGTGCCGTCTACGCCTCAGACATCCGCCGGCCGCTAAAGCTGGCGCTGCACCTCCTGGTGCTGACGATGGTACGCAAGTCCGAGTTGATTGAAGCCAAGTGGGAACAATTCGATTTGGAGAGTCCGGTATGGCGTATCCCGGGCGGCTCCATGAAGATGGGAAAGGAGCACTGGGTTTATCTGTCCAGGCAGGCAGTGGAGATCCTGCGAGAGCTGCGCACGATCGGCGGAAGCGTCTACGTGTTCCCATCTTCCCGCGGACGCTTGGAAGCCCCGATAGCGAAACCCACGCTCAATACCGCCGTGAAGTCCTTGGGACTCGATATGGAGCACTTTGTCTTGCACGACTTCCGGCGCACGGCATCCACCCATCTGCATGAAATGGGGCTACCTTCCGACGCCATCGAGAAGGCGCTTGCGCATGAAATCAAGGGCATCAAGGGTGTGTATAACCGGGCTGAGTATGCCGGCGAGCGCAAACGCATCCTTCAGCTCTGGGCCGATTTCGTGGAGACTCAGATTGAGGAAGGCCGAAAAATCGTCGTTGGCAACTTTGGACAGGCGGCCTGACGCGTGTGGAGATACGCGGTACCCGCTGGGTTTGTACAGAGTGACGCCACTGATCAACGGTGCACACCAAACGGGTTGCGGGCCATTTCGCAAAGTGATGCAGTTCAAAGGGGCGCGCGCAGATTAATCGTCGCCATACGGCCGCCTGAGGCGCTTGCAATCCATAAAACTGGCGCTTATCATCAGCATCACATTTCGCCTCGAAGAGGCATCGACATCGCTGTGAAGTTTGGCAGCCATCCCTAGAAATTCCCGCCCCGCCATGGGGCCGGGCTGCGCAGACCTGATCGTCTCGCCTTCAATGCGCGCGTGGTAGCTCCGCTATCGAGTCCGCATTGCTTCAGCCATTCCCAGCCAGCAATTCCCGCAGTTTCCTGCACTACTCTCATTTCGGCCCGCAGTCACACTTCCACCAGGCAGCCGTTCGCTACCCGTTTCATGCGCCGGTTCGCGTCCCATCTCGACGCCACACCCTTCCTCGTAATTTGCTCTCCGCTTGGAGGCCAGCAGTTTCGCGGCTACGGGTTTGGCGCCCCGTGTCGATCGACAAGCCAACTCACGAAAGCAATCGGAGAGAAGTGATCTCCGGCGACGACCGGCGCCCCCAATTCGGGGCTGCTGGATCTCGCTGGCTGAGTCGGCTTGCCGGCTCAGAACACTCCTGACCTCACCAGACTGAGGCTCGTGCTCTCCCTTTGCTGCTCTCCGCGGCGCATTGCGCCGTCTTCTTCGTGAGTTTTCGGAGGGCATCCGAGCTCGAGCTTCTAACCTGGCTAGTTGGAGTGTGCATGTCCCAGAATTCACTAACGGCTGACCTGTGCCGTGCCGCGCGCCGAGCGCGTGGCAAACAGGCAAACCTCACTGCCAAGGGCCGAGAACAGGCGTTGGCGCGATTCGCGTGCTTCCTTTGGGGCGCGGGGTACCAGCTGCACCTGACTGGTCAGTTGAAGGAGAAGCATCTGTCTGCCTGGGCCGATGCCATGCGGTCCAGAAGCCTATCGGCGCGCACGATCGCGAATAACCTGGCGCATGCGCGCACGGCGCTAGAGGGCATCAACCGCCGGCCATTCGCCAACAAGATGAGCAATGCCAAGCTGGGTGTTGTCGGAGCCAGCCGCGACGGAACCAAGAGGCCGATGCCAGGGAGCGTATTTGAGATCTACCTGGCTGCCGCGCGAAGCTTGGACGCAGGCGTGGCCGCCGTGCTCGAGCTGGAGTTCGAGTTTGGGTGTCGTGCCCAGGAGGCCATCATGTCTCCAGAGTCGCTGAGTGGCTGGGAACGGATCCTGGCAAATCCGCTGACGGATGGGTTTGCCGAAATAGTCCGCGGCACGAAGGGCGGCAGATCGCGACGAAGCCCGCCGCTTGACCGCATGCGTGCGCTAGGCGTAATCCGCAGAGCCATTGCCTTGTGCGATGAGCGCAGGGGCGTCCTGATTCAAAAGCCGAGTCTCGCCCAGGCGATGAATCGCTACCACTATGTCATCCGGAAACTCGGCATGGTGGGACAGTGCGCCCCGCACAGCTTGCGGTACGCATATGCCACCACGCACCTTGAACAGATGAAAGCAGCGGGCGTTCCAGCCTCAGCAGCTGCGTCGGCAGTCTCCACTTACCTCGGGCATGGGGATGGTCGTGGCAGATGGGTCGCGCGGGTCTATGGCCGCGAAGCACTGACCTCAGCGGAAGAATGACATGCATGGGCAAATCAACACTCTCCCGTGCGACGGACATTCTCGCTGGAAGCAAATCGCCCCATTCGTTGGGGTATCGCGCGAGACCTGGCGCAAGCTCTGCCTCACCGACCGGGCGCCAAAGCCCGTGGCACTGTCAGCCCGCTGCACCGTATGGAAGAACAGCGAGATACACGCCTACTTGAGAGACCCTCTGAACTACAAAGTCAAGTCCGGGCAGTTTTCATCGAATTGGTACAGCACCAGCGAAAATGTTAGTCTAATCACGCCGCGCCTAGATCGACGGATCGAAATGGGGTTCCCTTACCCCGCTGGCGCGGCCTCCTCCATAAGGGCATTGCGTATGAGGGTGCGCATGAAGAGTCTTTCAAAGCTCAAACAGTGGTACACGGTCGCGCAGGCCGCTGAAGCGATCAGCCGCTGCACGGGCGACACGATCTCAGAGGATGACGTTGTAGAGGGAATCAGCACCGGCGAGATACCGGCCTGGTGGAACCTTCATGGGCGATACGCGCAGACAGTCTATCCGGCATGCCACTATCCGCTAACACCCGCGCAGAAGGCGTCGACAATGGCCCCCCCGGAATGCCCAGGCGATGAGCAGATCCATTTCATGCTGCGAGATCACGAGACGTTGGCGTCGTTTCTAGGAGCGCCGGTAGTTGTCTTGACGGAACGCCATCGCCTAGTTGTCATGCCGCGCCTTGACACCCTTGTCGTCCCCGGGGAGGCGCAGGCAGAGGTTGTACTGCTCAATGGCATGCTCGTTCGCGAGAACGACGGAGAATCTCTACTTCGGATCGTCAAACGCAGACCTGGCGCGCCAAGTGATTCCGCGCATGCGCTGCATTTCCAGCCGGAAACAGAACATCCAAGACTGGCAGAGCTACTCATTCGGTCTGATGACCTGCAGGCACTCATTGACGAAGCCTCCTCGCAGCTCGAGCAGCAAGTCGCAGGCACTTCAGTTCGCGTGCCGCCTGGCAGTGAGGGGGCGAACGGCAGTGAGTCGCTGCGAAAACGACGCAAGGTGTGGACCACCGAGGAAAAACTACAGCTCCTAGCGGAGTCTAAACTGCCCAGCGCTACGCATCAGCTCCTAGCTGCCAAGCACGGTTGTAGTCGACAGCACATCAGCAAGCTTTGCAAAGAGGCGGAGGAACTTGAAAAAAAGCCAGCAAACGTTTCCTGGATGCGCAACTGACCCCGGTGGCAACTTGCCTTAAGTTGCCACGCAAGTTGCTGCAACTACCCGGAGAGCCGCGCCAGACATAGAGCAACTGTTGCGCATTGCTTGCCATCAGTTGCCTTCCTTACGCTTCAGCCATCGAAACCCAAGCGCCCACATAGGGCTATAAAGGACTACCGATGGCTAGCGATGCCCATGCCCTTCACGACGGGGCAAAACTACCCAGGGATGGCGTTTCCCGCTTCGAGCAGCTGAAGCCCTATATCCCATTGGGCCGCGAGAAGTGGCGTCAGCTCGTGCGAGATGGCAAGGCACCGACGCCGATCCGATTGAGCGCGCGCTGCACGGTCTACCGAAACTCGGATGTTCACGCCTGGCTGGCAGACCCGGTGAACTACCGTGCCGAGGTGCCGGCATGAGCGCCCTGTCAGCCCCTCACCTGCAGCCGGCACATCGCGCCGGCGCCGAGGCCGCACTGTCGTTCCTTCGTGACCACGAGGAGCGTGCCTGCAATCTGGCCGATTTCGCCCCCGGCGCCCTCCATGTGCAATTGGTGAGGCTGGGCGGCCTGCACCGTGGAGAGGCCCGCGCGTTCCTGCACGTGGTGGGTTTGTTTCTCTCCCTCTCCATGATCGGCCATGCGCCGTACCTGGACACTTGGGACGCCGTGGCCGCGCTGGCCGGGATGGAGGGCTAACCCGTGAGCGCAGAAAAGAAGAAAGCAGCGCACGATGACGAGGCCAAAACGAACAAGCTCCCTGAGCCCAGGGCCGATCATTCATCCGCCGCACGGCCGGCAAACGGGGCTGCTGCCCCACTCGGATTCCTGGAAATTCAGCGGAACAGCCGCGAGCGTCTACGCGTACAGGTCAAGACATTCAAGGGGCTCGAGTATGTCGACTTGCGCGTGTGGTTCGTCGGCCAGGACGGCGAGTATGCACCCAGCGCCAAGGGCGTGATGTTGAGGCCGTCTCAGGTAGTCGAAGTGGCGCAGGGTTTGCTGCTAGCTGGCCAGGCGATCGATCCGCAGAAAAGGCGCTGATGGGATTCCTCAGAAAGTGCTTGCCAAATAGGACCAATGGTCCTATCGTATGCATCAGCGGCTGCGAATTTACGCGGCCCACCACAGCCGAGAGGATCCCTACCATGACGCACCCATCCCGGGCGGTGCTCGACCGTCCCACGCCCAATGAGATATATCCCACCGACTCCGGACGACCTGGAGAACCTCAAGCAGGAACTGAAATTGAGCAGTGCGCAAATGGCAGAGCTGTTTGGGGTGCAGGGCGGCCGTCAATGGCGCAAGTACACCGGCGGCGAGACTCCGCGCGAGGTGAGCCCGCATCTGCTGTTTTTCGCGATGGCTCGCTTAGAGCTGGATGCGGAGACGATAGAGCGCGTCCTTACGCGGATGCGCTCCGTCGGAGCAACGATCGAGATCGACAAGGCGTAGTCCCCCCTCGCCCCGGGCAGCCCAACCCCGATCAATTTTCTGTCGTCCTGCGGCAAATGACCGGCCTGGCCGGATTCATGTTCGACCCTGACGGCGATGCGTTTGATTCGCTGTCCGAGCAATGCAAGACCGAGCTGCGCCAGGCATTCGATCGGCTCAACGCAGAATTGCAGCAACTGGCAGTGAAGGGGGTGGCCCGTGGCTAAAGTCCTCGCGTTCCCCCAGCTCGTACAGCAACCAGTTGTCCAGACTCGCGGCCCCGGCCGGCGCCCGAAGTCTATCTCTAACATCCGGCGAATACTGTTTGATCGGAAGCTGGCCGAGACTCACGCGCGAGTCGATCGGGAGCTGGCAGAGCGACGGGCAAAAGCCGAGCAGGCGGACCAGGAGCTAACCAAGCGCGTCACTTTAAATATCTTCCTTGCACGTGATCGGATGATCATCGAGGATCGAGGAGATGGCACTTGGGGGATTTCTCTAGAGGGTATATACGCCGCCGACCCTGAATTGGCCTGTCGAGTACTGAAGCAGAGTGCGCCCGACATTGAGAAGGCGTATGAGATCGAACGCCCAATGCTCTGCCAAGTGCATCCCTTCGTCGTAAGCGGCCGGGAGGTGCGCCATGGATAAGGCACTGGCAGCGGTCCTCTCCCATCCGGCCTTTGACCGCGAACCGGTCAAGAACGACGCCCGACGCGGCCGCCCCGCGGGCGCTGTAAGCCTCGCGGCGCGCCGGCGTCAGCTCGATCAGGAGCGACGCTCAACTACGCCTCTGCAGGGCAACGCCATCACGATCAGTCTTCTCGCAAATGGCGACATCGACTACAGGTTTGGCGGCCGGTTCCGGGAATCGCGCCGCGAGACCGCTGCGGCTCTGGCGAGGGTCCTGCTCGCGGCGTTGGAGGATTGAAGATGAAGATCTTTCCTCACGTCCGCCGCAGTGCCCTCGGTGGCTACTGCGCAAGTAGGTACTACAACCGCCGCCGCGCCGCTCTGCGACGCATTGCTGCTGCCTTCTGGCAGTTCCTGGGAGCGTAGCTATGGCGCGAGGTAAGCGCTATAGATCCTCAGACCGGGATGCCGGCGCGTTTTGTGCGATCCCGTGGGCGGTACTAGACAGTCCCGCCTACCAAGGGTTGTCGCACCCGGCACGCTCGCTCTTGATGGAGATTGCGCGTCAGTACCGCGGTAACGACAACGGCCGCATGATCGTGACGCTTGCTTATCTGAAACCCCGAGGCTGGACGAGCAATGACACGATCACGCGAGCCAAGGGCGAGCTGCTGGATGCCGGACTGATCTTTGAAACGTGCAAGGGGCATAGGCCAAACCGTGCAAGTTGGTACGCCGTTACCTGGATGGCACTGAGCAAGCTCGATGGATTTGACGCCGGAGCGGAGAAGGGCTTCGAAAGGGGCGCATACAACGCGGAAAAGCGCGTAAAAAACGTATCGCTTATACCGTCTCACGGTGTAGGCAGACGATCTATTGCACCGTGCGACGGTGTAGCGGCATGAAGGATTGCACCGCCAGACGGTGCAATCGGGGGTAGTTTGGCGCGCCCCTTATACCGCCAGACGGTGACCCTCTAGATAAGCCATCTGAACCGATGGTTTTGACTGGGAGTCATCACGGTTGTGTGATGTGGGGTGGTCATGTGAAAGGGTGCAATTCAGAGCATGAACGGGTGCCAAAAGAGGTGGGGTTAGGCCGCGACCCCAAATTCATGCGTCAGATTGCACCCTTTCGTCTGGCGGGGCTGTGGATAACCTTCCACTCTCTGCGCAGTTATCCACAGATGGGTAGTGAGAGTGCGTGTACATGCTTTGCGGCGGGGCACCGCCGATTTAACGGAGATCAGCATGGGGCCTCGAACGAAGGAGGGCGCGATGAGACAGCCGATCTTGATCCTGGCGAGCTCATGCACGATTGTGGCGGTGGGTTTGTCTGTAGCGGGGGCCTGGCAGCGGGCGGGCCTTCCGATTGAGCGCGCTCTGTTCGCCGCCCTTGCTGTGTTGCTGACCCTATCTGCTCACGTGCTGCCGGCTCTGTGTCGGGGAGGCTCAGGGGGCGCCGTTCGGGCTGGCTGGGTGCTATGGGGTGCCTGTCTGATCTCCGTGTGTTGGGGGCACTTGGCATTCTTCTCCGCGGCCGAGCGCCATGCCGGCGTGTTGCGCGCCGCTGAGCTGGCACCGGTGCCGATCCTCGATCATGCGTCCGGCATCGTTGCGCGCCCGTTGACCCAGGTGGCTGCCGACCGCGCCCGGGTGATGGCGGACGCCGAGCGCCTGCGGGTGGTTGTAACGCGCTGTCCTGATTGCTTGGCGCAACGATCCCGCCTGCTGGGTTTGGAGGCGCAGGTGGTTGCGCTCGAGGCGGAGGAGCAGGAGGCTCGGCGGCGGATTGCGCTCCAGTCCGAGGCCGTTGCTGCAACGACACTGCAACGGGCGGCAGAGAGCGCAGCCGCGACCGATCCGGTTGCCAGCCGGGTGGCTGCACTATTGGGGCTGACTCCGGATGCCATCGCGCTCACCCTTGCCGGCCTCAGTGCTGCCACGCTGGAGCTCGTTGGGAGCCTGCTGTGGTGGCGGTACCGGGCAGTCACCACCTCCAGTAACGCCCCAGTCACGGTACCGGGCGCATCGGTAGTACCGGAGCCACCTGCCACCGTAGCGCAGCCAGCGCAGCAACCCGATGCCTTGGCTGATGCCGTACGCCGCGGGGAACTGCGGCCCACCGTTGCTGCCATCCGGAAATTCCTCGGCTGTTCCCAGACACGTGCCACCGAGGTGCGGCGGCGACTCCTGGCCGAGTTGGCCGGCACAGCGGGCGGCGCAGAGCCAAATTGGACTAGAGGTCGAGAATGACTAAACACAAATCCCTAGCGCCAGTTGGCGCGCTGCCGGCCGCTGTTGTCTCATGGCTCGCCGGACTTCCGTGCTCGCATGCTCGCTATGATCGCGCGCAACGCTTCGTCGACTACTGGATGAGGGATTCAGCGGGCGTCGGGGAACTTGAGCGCGCCTGGTCGAAGATTGAGCGAGCGGCCCTCAGCGAAGACGCACTAATCAGCCTGTTTTTGAGTATTCCAGATGCGCCGCGCGCTGAACCATATCCCGGAATCTTGGGTCGTCGAGACGTTGACGCGGGGGAGGAAAGGCGCCGGAACAATGCCAGCCGCAAGCATACTTCGGAATTGAGGGCTTCACTCAGCTATGAAGCGTTGCAGAGGTACGCGGCTGATGCAGCCGCCTCCGGCCCAGGGGCGGTTCAGGCGTACCGGGATCTCACTGGGCAAGTGCGCGAGCTGCTGACGGGTCTCAGTGCACTTGACCGCATGCTCGAACTGATAGACCCAACTGCGAAGGTCGAGACCAAGCACTATGCCTCGCCAGAGCTGGCCCAAAAGAACTATCGTCGCGCCGTTGCCGGCCTCAATCGTTTCCTGGACAAACCGCAGCATGCTGCGCTGTCATTCATCGCTGCAGTGAACTGCCCAGATTATCCTGTCCCTCGGAATACGCTCTCGAAAATCTGGCGGCGTAGCGAGGACAACGGCGGTATCTCTCTTTAATAGTTTGTCCCCGCTGCGCCCCCTGATTTCGCGCCAAATGTCTAAGCTGTGCTCAGGCTGCTTCATACGCAACCATTTGAATTGTGTGAAGCCCTGACGCCCCTTCTGTTGCAGCCTGCGTCAGCTCTTCGTATGGAGGCTAACCCATGGCTCGCTGCCCCACCCCAAGCGGAATCCCGCGGACGCTCGCCCAGTTTGGCTCCCTTCCAGATGAAGCGTACGTAGACACCTCCACGGTCGGGGCATTGCTCGACATGTCGCGCGCGACGATCGCACGTCGCGTCCAGGCGGGGGATCTCCCGGAGCCGAAGCGGTTCGGACGCACCCCACGATTCAACGTCGGGGCGCTTCGCCGCGCACTGGGGGCATAAGCATCGTGAACTGGAGACACCGCATCGCCCATCTCCTAGGCCTGTCCTCCTATGGGGACAGGCGCAAGGAGAAAGACGCCCCTGCTGAAATTTCTCGGACTCGCGGAGCCGCCGCCGAAAAAAAATCCCGGCCGCCCACGACTCAACAAGTCGCGCGGAAGGCAACTACGCCACCCAGTATGAGGCGATCAGCTAGGGAACCTGCCTTACGGCCTGGAAGAGATCCGTACTCTTACCTAGGCCGGCTCAGCGCGTCCGAAGTGGCGGCTTTTCAGCGAGCCTGCAGCGAAGGATCAATCGACGCAACCCCTTACCACCAGAGGTTCATATGACGAATCGCAAGACCGAAGTGCCCAGAGCCGCGAAGGCAGCCGAGCCGGCGCCGTACGTGCTCTCCTCCGAAATGCAGGCCGCCATTCAGGCTGTCCACGACGCGTTGGGGCGCCGCAAAACGCTGGACGAAGCCGTGAACGAGGTTCCAGGACACATCGCATCGCTTGAGCAGGAGGCTGAATGCCTGCGCGGGGAATTAGGCACGGCTGAAGCTGACATCGTCCTCGCCTCTGAAGCAGAGGTGGGCCGACTCGAGCGGCACATCGAGGACCTTAGCGGGAAACTGAGCACCAAGGAGGTAGCAATTCGCCGCGCGCATACCCGAGTCGCTGCGCTTGAAGCGAGAGCACCGGAGCTCGACGCGGCAATCGAGGACGCGGGACGGACCTTGAACCTTGAAGTGTTAATGTTTGGAGAAGACCTCAAGGCACAAATCGGTGTGGAGTTGCGGGAAGCCGTGAAGCCGGTTTTGGCCGTACTGCGCAAGGCTCGTGCGTTTGGCTTAAGCCAGTTCAATGACTTCTTTGTCGCTGCCTACCTACCGGACCCTGTGGGATTTATAGGATCCGCCGTGTCGTATAGCAGGAATATCGGCGTCAACCTGCTGGCCGAGCGCGACGTCGACGAACAGATTGCGGCGGTGCTCGCACCCGTCAATGCCGCATTGAACGCTCTCCGTGCGCATCGGGCCTATGTGCCGCTAGCGAAGCGGCCGAAGCCCTATGTCCGAAAAGGTGCATGGGATGGCCCAGGTGGGCGAACCGAGCGGCCGCTAGAAGTGGAGGAGCCACCCGTACCGCGCAAGACCATGGAGGAAGCGTTGAAAGAGCCGTACACCATCAAGGGCGACTCAAGTGGCATTCGGACATGGAAGGAAGCGCAGCGCCAGGCCGCCGAAATGGATATTGGACGCGCCATGATGGCCGCCGCGGATTCAGCCGACCTTCCGGGGAACTAGACATGGCAATTGGAAAGCAACTCAAGGACTTCGATGCAGCCGGCGCGCTCTCGGACGCCGACATCCTCTATGGTGCGCAGTCCGGCGCGGAGAAGAAGGTCACCCGGGGCGCCGCAGCGGCCTCCCCGTACTACCCCACCTTCGCCGCGCTGTCCGCGGCACTGGCAGCCGGCCAGGTCACCCTGCCGCGCCTGGTCATGGTCACCGCTGACGAGACCAAGGGCAGCGCGCCGGCCATGTATTTCATCGACGCCAGTGGCCTCGGCTACTGGGGCGCCTTTGTGCGGAGCTTCTAAGACATGACGACCACAGTATTCTTCCCGGCCGGTGCACCGAATCAATCCGTCGGTGGCACGCTGCAGGCGCTCAACGATGCCGTCACGCTCGCCACCGATTCCCTTGGCTCGGTCGACTTCGCGCTGGCCGGCACGCCCGTAGGCGCGACGGTCGCTTTCGAGGGTACCTCAGACGGGACCAACTGGTATGCCGTGAAGGCCTACCCGAAGGTGCCTGGGGCTGCTGGCGGCACGACGGCCAACGCCGCCGGCAGCTACAACGTCACGGTCGGCGGCGCGGCGAGGGTGCGTGTGCGGATGATGGCGATCACCTCGGGTTCGTTCACGGTAGTGGCGAACGGGACTGCAGGGGTGGCGCATGCGGGTGCCAAGAATGGGAATCCGGCAGACCTTCTGACACAGTCCGTTCCGGCCTGCATCACGCCGACGGATCGCAGCGGTTCGATTGCCGTAGGCGGCACCGCCCAGCAGCTCATGCCGGCCAACGCAGCGCGGCGTGCCTGGTCGATCCAGAACACTTCGAGTGGGGACCTGTGGGTCAATGAGATCGGCAGTACCGCCTTGGCGGCTAGCCCGAGTATCCAGGTCCCTGCCGGCGCGCTCTATGAGTCGCCAGCGTCCTTCGCCTCGCCGTCCGCTATCAGCATCATCGGTGCGACGACCGGCCAGACTTTCACCGCTCGGGAGGCTTGACCATGCCGATGTCTGGAATCATCAGGGCAAGTGGGGGCGCCGTGGTTTCTGGTTTGGTGGGAGTGGCCGGAGATTCTCGGGCATCCTTCGCCGGATTCATCACAGGTAACGGGCAAGGATGTGCGGTTGCCTATCACAATGGCTTTTTCAAGCAACTGACGGCGCTAGCTGGTGGCGCACTCGCAGCGTATCCGGTGACCGCCTTGTCCGGGCAAAAAACGGCGCACTTGCTGACGGTCCAATTACCGGCCATTCTTGCCGCTAGTCCGCGCCCTCAGGTGGTCTTTGACATCTGTGATGTGAATGATCTTTATTCCGGTTCATATACTGCGGACTATGTTATCGCCCAAAAAATGCAATTTTGGCGGGCTTTGGCTGAGGCCGGCATTGTTTGCGTGGAACTTAACTCTACCCCATACGGCAGCAGCGCCATTAATTACACAACGGCCAGGCAAGCCGAGCACATTAAGTATGTTAAATGGGTGAATGCCAATTTTTCCCGACTCTTCCCATCTCATATCCTGGTGGATAGCTACAGCATTGCGGCTGCACCGGATTACACACTGGTAGCGGGCTGGAGTTATGACGGCGTTCATCCGAACTACATCTATGCGCGCGCCATCGCATCGGCAGTTATGGCGGCGATCAAGAATCGCCTAATCTTCAGCAATGTGGTAACGCCGCGATCCTCGTCGCCGTTGGATAATCCGTCGGGCGGCCTAAGCATTTCAAGGAATGCATTCAGTAACACCGCAATACCAGGGGTGGTTGGGCAGACTAGCCTGCCTGGCGCATGGTCAATATCCACGTCTAGTAATTGCACCTGGGCCTTCTTGCTGAAGGCCAATCCATATGGCCCAGGAAACCAGTTGCAATGCACGGTGACATTCAGCGCGGCAGGCAACTTCGGCATTCTGGCTACAGATACATTCGCGGCGGGCACACGCATTCGCCCGTCAGACATGTGGATTCCTTCGGCTGTTATCGATGTGGAGTCGGGGCAGCCAATCGTCAGCGGAATGAACATTCGCGCAGCGGTGTCCGACCCAACGAATGTAAAGTATTCGTTTGGCGGAAGTGCCTATTATCTGGATACGTCCGGAGTATTCGCCGCGGCTAATCTGTCGCAGGAGTTGCTGATGGGGCCGCCCATGTCGTTTTCAGACACGATCAACGGCGGCGGTACATCGATTACAACTGACGCCATAACGTCCTGTTCCGTTCAAGTGAGTGTATTCGCAAAACAAGCCGGCACACTTGTGTTCGATATTGCAGAACCTAGCCTATGGTTAATCCCACCTGTTTCAATGGACTTGTCCGGCGTGGTTGGTAATGTGACCTGTAACACCATGGCGGGGCGCTGTTCGGTTGGGGCTGGCGCAACTTCAATCGTGGTGACAAACAACTTAGTGAGCGCCAGTAGCCGAATTTCCGCGATGGTTGCAACCAACGACGCAACAGCATCGATAAGAAGCATTGTGCCAGCGGCGGGCTCATTCACGATAAATCTGGCGGCGCCTACTGGCGCAACGGTAATTAACTGGAAAATAGAGAGATAACCATCATCTCGCATTAACCAAACGAGCCACAGCCCGCCCCGAGCGGGCTCCCCAACGCACGTTATGAACAAGCCGATCCACCCCGAGTGCTCAGAGAGCAAATCCATAATCGATGTCGTTCAGTACTACCCAGCAATCTACGTGTGCGACTTCGCAACCGCGCAGGCAGCGTTGGGAAGCCTTGGCGTTACCGGCGATGAGGCCGACTTTGTAGCCTCAGGCGTCACCGATGACAGTACGACGCCGCATGTAGTCGAGTGCGTCTTGACCGATAAGGCCGGGGATATGTCCCGGTCCGCAATCGTCCTGCTGAAGCGGCCGAGCGGTTTGATCGGCATGTGGTTCGGGTTGTTTGCGCATCTGCGAGAGACCCCGGACGACGCCATCGGCTCGCTTGTTGACGAACTGCTTGCCGGCGAGCCCGGCGATCCGCCGACCGTCGATGTGTTCGAGTGGACGCCCCCGCAATGCACGTTCCAATGAGGAGATGGCCATGATTGAACTGGACGTTAGGTTCGATACCAAGGGCATCACAGCTTCCCTTGACCGCTTCGTCGCCAATCAGACGAAGGCTATTGCCCGGGCGCTGAACAAGACCGCCGAGCAGGCCCGTACAGAGGCAGTGAAGAACGTTCGGGCCGAGGGCTACAACATCAAGGCATCCGCCATCCGCAAGAGCTTCCGCATCAAGCGGGCTACGAACGGCAACCTGGTGGTGCGGCTTATCGCCACTGGCGAGCGTATCGGCCTCATCAACTATGGCGCCAAGCAGACGAAGAGCGGCGTCAGCGTGCAGGTCAAGAACGGCCGTCAGATCCTGCGACACGCGTTCATCGCGACAACCCGAAGCGGCCATCGAGCCGTGTTCGAACGCACCGGCCTGGCTCGTGTGAAAGGAGCTAGGCAGCGCATCGGGGGCAAGACTGTCCGGGTCAACCTGCCAATCAAGGAGCTGCTCGGGCCGTCCATCCCTCAGTCGCTGGCCAATGACACTGTCGAGAAGGCAATCATGGCGAAGATCCGTGAGAAGTACCCGAAGATCCTCAGTCACGAGCTGGCGTTCCTGGCGGCCAAGAAATGACCGGAGTGACACCCATGGTTGCCCGGATCCCTCCTGGCCCTCCCTGTAATGCGGGAGCGACGACGCGCGGAATCCGCCCAGCTATGAACCTCCAAACTTGGGTAACAAACTCCGGAAAGGTAACAATAGGGAAAATCTATGGCGCTCGTGAAGCAAGCTGAATTCGCGCTCATGTGCAACGTCTCGCGCAAGACCGTGACGAAGTGGAAAGCCGAGGGAAGGCTTGTCCTGCAAGGGAATTTTGTCGATGTCGAAGCAACTGAAGAGCGCATGCGCCGCCTTCGCCGCGGTGGCTCGCCCGTGCAAAAAGCGCCGACGAAAGTCGTTACCCCAACTGTTACCCAAGCGGCCAAGGTAACAAAAGAGGGTAACAAATCCGTTACCCAAACGGCGCAGGGTAACAACGCGGCGGGCGAGGGTAACAGCTCCAACGCCCAGGTGACTCTACCCACCGACGAGATCCTGAGGCGACTGAGAGCACTGGATTGGACTCAACGGTTCGACTGGTCTCCTGAGGCAATGAACGAAAGGGCGCGCCTGGCCGCGACATGCATCGGATGGGAAGCGGTCACGTCCCCCCTGCGGGACGATGGCCATTGGGGGCAATTTCAGTTGCGGATCCCAGATCTGATACGCAGCACGGGCGAACTCAGGTCCGATGGTGTTGCTGCTGGCTTTGGCTTCGAACTTGATCCTTGGGACGTGATCAAGGCTTGCCGGAACGAACTGGAGCCGCTGTACGCGGACGAAGGAGCGACGGTGCGGCTAGACCTGTTGCACCTCTTGGCGCACCCATTTTCCGACCACGACAAGCAGCGCAATACATGAAAGCCAGCCCCAGCGGGCGGTGGGCAGAAACACCCGCATTTTGCCGACGAAGTGTAAGCGGGGCCTCTCCTGGCTCAAGCCGGGCCAACCCGCGACGGGCGGCAATCAACCATCGAAATCTAACCGCGCTCCAAAGTGGGCGCACGCAAATGGGAATTACATGACGCTCTCTGAGGCAAGCCAGCCGATCACCGCTACTCTCGACGAAGGCCATGGTGCTGGCGCCGCGGCATCGCCTGCGGATGCTCATTCGCTACCGATCAAGGAGCGGAAGCAGCAATGCTACTGCTGCGGCCACGCGAACCCAGCGGCGGCCTGGGAGTGTGAGAAATGCTATGTGCGGCTGTAGCAGCCGGTAGTCCCGGAGGGCCTCCGAGGATTGCGGCCTCAAGCCCTAGCATGGGTAGCCGGCCCGATCGCCCCGCTTGTTCCGCGACAAGGCGGGATCGCGCAATGAGCGAAACGTGAGGCAACGAGCTAACTGCCGCATTACACTGGAGAGCCATTTCTTCTCCGGAGCCGCGAATGGCGGACGCGCTGGTAACGCTGGCAAGGCAGGATCTGTACGAACTGGTTTGGTCCAAGCCCATGACAAAGGTCGCATCCGATCTCGGTATCGCTTACCGAGAGTTCCGGCAGGCCTGCAAGCGGCTCGCGGTGCCTTGTCCATCCAGTGGATACTGGGAGAAAGTGCGGGCGGGCAAGCAGATGTCTCGCCCGGGTCTTCCCGAGTTCATTGGTCCACAGTCCATTCAAGTACCCAAGGCCACAAATTCTCCCTCGCCCGCCCCCCTACAGGTGGTCGTAATTCAGGCGACGCGTCTAGAACGTCTGCACCCCCTGGTTGCCCTGACCAAGAGGCTACTGGATCCGGCGTCACGTAACTCGTCGCACTTCCTTAATCGGGGAAGGCTCAGGCTATACAGAAGCAGCAACGCATTGAACTGCACAGTCTCTCCTGAGCAAAAAGACCGCGCGCTTCTGATCTGGGAAAGCATCATCAGAAGCGGCGAGGTATCTGGGCTTGAGTTCAATGTCTCCCACGAACGTTCGTATGTTTCCGGATGGGGGATTCAGATGTGGGCGCGGCTATTTGAGTCCGTACGATCCGAGCCAGACCCGCCAAGCAGATGGCCAAAGGACGTTCTCACGGGAAATCTGAGGTTCCTTTGCAGCGGGCCTTACAGCGCGAACTGTCGATTTTCGGATGCCCCCGACAGCCCGCTCGAGAATCAAATTGAGCAGATTATTGGTCGGATTGTGAAGACGCTGAAGGGTGCTACGGCTCAGAAGGAGAAGTTGGATCTGAAGTTGGCCGAGTACAAGAAGCAAGAGATTACCCGCCTAGAAGCGCTGGCCGAGCAAGAGGAGAAGCGCAAGCAGCGGATCGAAGCAGAGAAACAGGAGGCGGCACGCAGGGAGGAACTCCAAGAAGAGGCGTCTAGATGGATGCAAACTCGACAGATTCGGGACTATGTCTCAGCAGTCGTTGTAGCGGGCTCGGCGGATGGTGACGTCCATGCTGACAGCTTGATACGTTGGGCGGAATGGGGGAATAGGGTCGCTGCAGAAATTGATCCGATTCCCAGGCGGATGAAGGTACTTAGTGAGGCCCCAAGAGGCGACTCGCACTCGTCCACAGATAGCGCGACGCTCTGATTGCTCAATCGTACACATTGCCAAAAAACGATCATTCGGTAGATTGTTTCGATACTGAAGACTTAGGTGAGCGTGCTAGGCGCACGCTTCTGCGCAGCAACGCGACGGGCATTGCATTGACGCTGCGTCGCCAGCTCCTGAAGAATAAAAAACTCATCCTCGACTCCGATGCGAGAGACGATCGGCAGGTCGCGTAAGCAAGCTTAGGAGAGAGGCGGGGCTTGTAGGCCTTGCGACGCCCCTTGTTCGGTGGCGGAATAGTGAGAATTCATCGGTTCCACGGTTGAATCCACAGTTGGAAGTGAACGAAATTCTCTTGTGGGCCGCTGCCCGCCGGAACATGGTCGTCGACTCTAGCCTGGCATGTGGCCCCTGGAAGGACGCCGGCGCGCTTGGTCTACGACGCTTATCGAATTGACGCGCTGGGTATGGCGGATTGGAGGGAAGGAATGAGCATGGTAAGCGCGCTGTATCTTCTGGTCGGGCGGTTTTGCTCGATTTCGACCAGACCTGCGAAGCCTTGGCATTGACGAAGAGCTGGGGCTACAAGCTATCGTCCGCCGGCACGTTCCCCGTGCCGCTGCACAAGTTGGGCACGAAAATGTATGCCGACATCCGGGATGTTGCCTCCTACCTGGACAGCGAGCGGGACAGAGCGGAGGCTGAATTTAAGCGTTCGCGAAGGAAGTGATCGTCCGGCCGGAATCCACCTGCGAGAATCCGTGCTATCCGCCAACGCTGCCCCGTTACGACTTGGCTTTCTCCCAGGTTTCGTGGCCTAGCTCTTTTTCGTCAGTAACCGCTCAATCGCGTCAGGAAGAGCCACGAGTTTGGGAACAACTATTGCCCCCCCAGGAAGCTTTGCGGAGGAGACCGCGTTTGCAACGAAGCCGTCTGCTCGAAAGATGTCCACGTACGGCAGATATGTCGCATGCAAAATATCTCCCAAGTCACTGACTTTAGGTGGTCGCCTTGTCTTTGGTACGAGTGCGGTGAGCTTACCCAACTGACACGCGATCAACGTCGTCGTCATCAACGCCTTGGTTTTGTCCCACGAGCAAACCAACGCATCGACCGATGGCATGGAAAGCGCGCTCGCCATTTTGCGTGCAAGGTTGTTCGGAACGCTTTCCACTGTGCGAGCGAAGATTTCTCGAAACTGGTCTTCGATAAACTTTGGTGAACCACCGTCGGCCATGTGACTATCACAGAGGCTGCCTATTGTATCCGCACAGCCTTGTAGGGTATGGCGCAATATTTCCCCGGAATCACGAAGCTTCCGTGACAAAGGCGCAGTGTGCTCCCACTGCTTCTTGTACCAATCCGAGAAGCACTCCAAATCGCTCAACGACGCCTTTATTCCGCGAATCAAGTTCTCCTTAGACCCGTTACCTTGTCGCAGGTATCGGCCAAATTCGCTAAGTGCGCTTGAGTTCAAAGGATATAGTTCAGCTGCTTGCCGAACCACGGCTTCTGCGAATGCACTAACTTTTGGCAGTGCCGCGCGCCGGAACGCGCCTTTGCTGTCGAAGTAAATCTGCTCTGCCTTGCGCCGAGCAGACCGGTTCATATGCTTCGCGTCCAGATCCTCCCGAATCAAGGCGGAGAGAGATGGTAGTTCCCCGACCGCATCAGCAAACTCCGGCATCCAGCTTCCATCGGATCGATGAAGATCTAATGCATCGAAAGCCTCGATCTCGCCGACGGCCGAGCGAAGTTCGAGTTCAAACACGGAGAACGGATCCTGAAAGCAGTTCTTGCCGCACAGCCGCTGAATGCAGACGAGGCGCCGTCGCGCCATCTCCAAGTCTGATGGGGCTACAGGCGCTGCCTCTATAACATGAGCATAGCTGTATCTAAGTTGAATTTCCCCAGATTGCTGCCAGGCCAATAGCCTGCGTTCAACTTCACGATACCTTGCTGCGTCGGCCCTCTCATCTGAGAGCACCGAAAAATCACTACTATCGAGATAGACCTGCAATGGTCTTTCGCCACGCTCATAGCTCATGTCGCCAGCCCGTACGGTAGGTATAGATGAGTCCTGGAACTACGATGAACAAGTCTTTGTGGACTTGCTGATCGTCCCATCCTTGCAGACGAACTTGCTGCCGCTGCAGTGCGACACCCCGCCCTTGCCGCCTGAACAGGGCTCCCTGCCGCGGGCCTCGGCGGCCTGGCCGACCGCCATCAGGCCGACCCAAAGTATTACCAGAATCTGGCGCATATTTATTCCTGAATGAGGTGCAAGAGCCTCCCGTATTTCCGGGAGGCTTGATTGCTTACTTGCCCAGATACTTGCGTACCGCGTCGGCCATGACGCCAACTTTGGCCACCGCGTCGCGGAGTTTGGTCTCGGACACACCATAGTGCTTGGTCCAGTACTCCACTTCCCAGCGCTCGTTGACATTGATGCGCGATCGGTCTGCGGGTCCCCGCAGATTCAGGTTGTCTGCCATGTCTCTCTCCATTTTGGTTTGCCAGGTGGCCGTAGGATCTTCGGCGATAAGTGGGGAACCGCTCACCCCACAGGGGTGGGGCATAGCAGGCAACTTCTTATAAGCTCGCTCGAACATGCCCCTCCGTCGTGGGGCTGGAAAGTGACCAGCAATGCGGCAAAGTAGGGCTACTCAAACTAGACTGAATGCCATGCCCAGGCGCCGAGTTCGCCCAACGATGCAGCAGCTCCAGAACCGGTTCTTTTGGGAATCGGTGCGGTGGTGGCTATGGGCCGTTATAGCGCTCATTGGCGCCTACGTTGTCAACACTGTTCCCTGTATGGCAACGAGCATCCTGCCAGGCGCTGTCGCATGTGAGCCACCGCTCCCGATCGCGTATGCCGCCTGGCCAGTGCTTGCACTCATTGGCTGCGCAATGGGCGGGTGGCGCTTCTATCGCGACTACTATTGCGGCGATATAGCGCGGGACTTCGACGAATAAGCTTCCACGCGATCTCGATCGATATGCGGTGGGCCGTACGTTGCGCCCCCTGTGGCATCAGGGGGTGCGTGGGGAATACTGCTATGATCTTCAGATAGCCACATATGGTCATCCCAGCAACGCATCGGCATGAGAATCGCATCGAACGAGACAACACTTGTAATCGCCGGTGCATGGAACCCGGCGATTCTTACCCCCGAGTGGATGCTACGGCACCCGCTGGGCAGGGCTGCGGGTGAACAACACCAAGTGCGGGTCGCAATGCCCGTTGGGGTCCTTTTTGAGTTTCCCCGATATGAAATGGATGGCATTTCATTTTCGGCACGAAATGATTCCCTGATTTTGTTCCCCGCGACCACTACCGTTCCGGCCCTCGAACACATCGAAGGGATTGGGGCTCGAATTCTCGCCGAACTGCGACACACACCGGTTACGGGGTTGGGCCACAATTTTGAGTTTCGCGATGAGAATCCGGATCCTGAGACACTGAACGTTTTCACAGCGGCACGTCAACGTGTAGTAGATTTCGCTCCAGAGGGGTTTGATGTCGCCGGTGACAAGATTGTTACAAGTTTGCGACGAGACGACGTTATCATAAATCTCGACCAGACCTTCGATGGCGCCAGCTTAGTCGTGAAGTTTAATTTCCACCATCCGATCACGCAGGCATCAGATGCAGTCGAGATTCTCAACGGCCAAGGCCGAGGATTGCGAATTACGGAAAGCCTGCGAATTGCCCGCGAGATGATTCAGAATATCTTTGGAGACCTGCAAGATGTCCAAGACCAGCAATAAGGGATTCGTCCGATCCTCCACGAGTTTTAGCTCGGGAACGATGCAAGTGGTCGCAGGTACGCCAAAAATGGTGAGCTTACGCGTCGACACCCTGCGCACAGGGGACGTGAATTTGATTGAGGGTAAATACCTAAAAGCAACTGCAGAGGGTAGGCCTGGAAAAGTGCTTCTTTCCGTTGATCCGGCCTCCATATCACGCGCGGAGTTGATTCGAAACATCAACGGCGAACTCCAAGGTGTTACCCCTCTCCAGACCAATACTACTACATTGGCGCGCTAAAAACGGGAACCCCGCCTCCTCAACAGAGGTGCATCAGCTTAAGCAGAATGACCGCCTCACACTTTACCTACGCGGAGAACCCGTCGAAGACGGAGTTAATGCAGGGTGATATTCTAAAGCGGACAGAAGCTATGGACGAGTTACTAAAACTCGTCCATCCGCACTTCTACAACAGCCCAAAGAATGAGTATTTTATGGTGCTCACCCAGAGTTGCGATCTCGTTGAGCGCCACGGTGGAGTTTGCAAAGCACCATATATAACTATCGCTCCCGTTCGGCGACTCCAACACATATTAGACAAACAGGTCGCGGAGCTTACTGATTCAAACCTAAACACTGTTCTCCCGGTTGGGGTTTCCAAATCCAAGGGAAAGCTGACGGAATTTTTACAGCGCCTTTATAACAATAACGAATCTGGACTATTCTTTTTGGAGTCCTCTAGCACAGAATTACATCACGACTATTGCGCTATTCTTGGCCTTTCAATTGCGATCAAGGCTGGGGAGCATTACAAAAAATGCCTTGATGCTAAGCTATTGGAACTAAATGGTGCGTTCCAAGCAAAGCTCGGATGGCTTGTTGGTCAAATGTACTCCCGTGTTGGTACTGAGGACTGGGAACAAGCAAAACTCCAAGAAAAAATCAAGAATACACTCAGGGATTCTGCGATATGGGTTCCCGATGACAAGGCCCTGACATTTCTACGCGAGCGTCTGACGTTGGAGGAACCGGGGGGTGAAGCAATACCGGAGTCAAGAATTAATCAGATTATCAAAGAAATTCCGCTCCATAAGAAGACTGTTCTCGACCGAGCGCTAGCCGTGGCATCGGAGATATTCACGGATGAGGCTGAAGTCAAAAGACTGAAACGTCGACTCGAAAATGACGCGGCGCTTACCCAACTATTGAAAAAGTAGGGCGACCCACTGCTCAGCCAACAGTAGCAGGTCACCAATGGTTGGTGTGGATAGGTAGTGGTATACGTGATTTTTAGTACACAGGTAAGTACACAATCCGCCACGGACGTCAGAAATCGCTTTGTAGTTCAACCACTTGCGGTACGTCGCTAGCTTCTGTATTGTAATCGAATAGCAAGGGTTCCAAGCGACGCCAATGATGGGCCGCCAAACCCTTGTGCGGCAAGGTGCCCGGCTCATGGCCCGGGCAGATCTTTGCGCACACAATGCCGAACGCTATGAGGTTTCCCCGACAACCTTCCGCGGTTTGAGGGGGCGCCATCAACACCTGCGTATCGGGATGTAGGCGCGAATAAACAACCGGCCCTGCCCGCGAGCCGTTGGCGGATCCTCGGCATCATGGATTCCCGGCGGGTACTTCCGCGCCCGCCGAGGCGGCACGAAGTCATCGGGAATGGATGCGATACCGTCGAACAGGGACGTCTGCAGCTTCACCATGTACTCTGCCCGCCGTAGTCGTCGGCGAAGGGTGCAGGCCGCAATCGCAAAGTGGTCTGCGATGGCTGCTCGGTCGTCCCCCATGTTCGCGAAGACCCGGAGGTAGGCAACGGCCTCGGCAAACCGGCCCAGTACTTGCTGCTCCTGCGAGCGCCACTCCTCTCGCGCGGCCAGAGCGAAGGACGGGTCCGAAGCTTCTGGCGCCGCCAGAGCGGTTGCAATAGGGTTCTCTCGCATCCCGCCGTCGTCGTCCTCGCGCTGCTCGTCCAGGCGCACCGCAAAGCGAAATCGCTTGTCGGCGAACTTCACGAAGCGGTTGTAGAGCCTCCCCAGGATCTGCTGATGAAATCCTGTGTCCCCCGCGTCCGGAGGTGGGTCGCGATCCCTGCTCAGTTCATTCGCCACCAGCCAGGCCTCGGCCTGCAAGTCCTCAACCGTCGTTTCGCCGCGGGAACGACTCGCTATTCTGCGCAGGTCGGCGATGATCGAGGGAATGAGTCTGGCGAAGAAGGTGCTGGCGGAGCGGACTGACATGGATGGCGGGCAGCAAGGACAGCCGGCAAGAAAGAAGAAGAGGCGATGGCAAAGCGAGGGGACTTAGGGACGTACCTGGATCGTTCACTGGTCGAGCGCTCCGGCAGTCTGCCGAGTGGGCGTAGCCCGGCCAGGCTATGCATCGTGAGAAACCGCGACTACGCTAGCGGATAGCCTGATCACCCCAAGGATGGATAACCATCAAACGCTTCAATCTATCTCTCCAAGACCGCCTGATCATGACCTCGAGAATATTCTCTCTATCCAATCCTTGGCTTCCATCCCCAGGAAATACAAAGCAAGGCCAATTATGATAGCGGGAAGATACCCGGCTATCATCCCCACACAAACCTCAAACAGGAAATAAATCAGGGATCCAATGACGGTCTTTAGTTTTTCCAAGGGAATCTCCCAAAGAGTCGGCGAGACTACAATGTGGGGATTAACCTTCCCCCAACATCATCCCACCCCATACAGCGGCGGGGAACACCGCACCATCGGTTTCCTTCATTTCCTTGGCAGGCAAAGCTGGCATAGCCGATCCGGCTCAGATCGATCAGTTCTTGACAAATCTGAGGAATATGGAGAAGAGGGTCGTAAGAATAAGTGCGCAGAACAACATGGAAATGGCCTGTGCCATCAAGACTCCGCAGAGTGAATAAATGCGAGTCACATTTTCCATGGTCGTACTTAGAGCCTCCACGGCAATCAAGATCGAGTACAACCAAACCACAAGCATGACGACAGGCGAATCAATAAACAAAAATAGTACGCCTGAAATAATGCCAGAAAACAAAGTGGCGGCTGCCAGAAGATTAAACAGGTCCCCTTTGCCGTCCCAGCGAGCACCGCGCCGAACCCACCAATTGAGAATTGCGTAGATAAGAATAAAAGCGGCCCACGATGCAACGATGCCTGCGGCAATAGCTACTGGAAGAGGGAGGTTTTCTGCGTCGGCCGTCCCGTTCTCTGCGAGCGACAATCCAGTTAACAATCCGACAAAGGTGACAGCAAGCACTGATTTCCACCGGGGGAAACCAAAACACTGGATTGGCAGTTTACGAAGCAGAACCAAGCCGAAAGAATGGCGGATCATTTTGAAACCTCCGATAGTTGAAAACCAAGGAACCGGCAGCAATGGCTTGAAATATGCACAAGCCATTGAACCTGGTTTCGCTTCCGTCCCGGCCCGAAGCGTTGCTCCTGAATGTGAGATTTGTAGCGTCTTCCTTCGCAAAGACCATATCCGGCACCGAGCAATAGATCTGCGTGTTAGGCCTGCTGAGGTAAGCGCTTATCGTTGGATAACCTAACGCTCAGATAATAAATGCGAATCGCACTCATTGTCATTGCGAAATTTCCCATTTTTTGCATAGAACCTGCTGAACAACGGCGTCGCCACAGCAGCGGTGACGAACGTGACGATTTCCTGCGGCGCAGTGCAAGCGCGGGTGTCCACCCTGGCGGGTTCCACAACGGCGGGCTCCGCCGACGGCACCGGGACCGCCGCTTCGTTCAAGAACCCGTTTGGCGTGGCGCTCGATGCAAGCGGCTACCTGTACGTGGCCGATAGCGGAAATTCTGAAATCCGCATGATCACCCCGGCAGGCGTCGTTACCCCGGCGCGGGGGGAATGTCCGCGCGCGGAAACAGGCGTGCCTGTGCGGTGCGCGTCAGCCCTGCTTCACCGGCATGCAGATCCGCGTCTGCAACTGCGCGGGCGGCGTGGTGCGAGGATCGTTCACGTACTGCTCGAACATGGGAAAGTCCGCCGGCACGACCCCGCTGGTCGGCAGCCATTCCGAGAACATCCAGTTGTACGCCTTGCCCATCTCGTTGTAGGGGCCTGTGTAAGTCAGTATCGCGCAGCGGCCCGCCGGGATGTCGAATCGCTCTAGTTCCTCGCCCAGGTCGGCATCCGGCGCAACCGGCATGCCGGCCAGCGAGCGCAATTGCGCTACCGGCACCTGCTCGGGATCGCTGAAGTACACGCCAAAGCCGATGGCGTCCGGGCTGGCAAGGCCCCGGCTGGCCGCCAGCATGAAGACGCGGGTGAACACCGGGCCGATTTCCTGATAGCTGCCACGATGGGGCAGCGTGGCCAGAACGGTGCCGGGAAAGGTTTCGATCGTGATGGGATACATGCCTAGCTCCTGAGGGTTGAAGGGACCGGAGCGGGCTGCGCGATAACGCCCCGGCGGTATGCCGAAGGCCGCGCCAAATGCCCGGTTGAACGCTGCGTCCGACTCGTAGCCGGCGCGCAGCGCCACATCACGCAATGAAGCTTCGGTACCCGCCAGCGCGATTGCCGCACGGTGCATGCGGATGCGTTGTACCGTGGCGTTCACCGTTTCTCCCATCATGGCGCGATAGACGCGATGGAAGTGATACGGCGACAGGCAGGCCAGGTCGGCCAGTTGGTACAGCTCCGGGTCGGCGTCGGGGTGGCTTGCCAGCCACCGCAGGACGGGTTCCATGCGTTGGGCGTACTGGATTCGGGTCTCGGGTTTCATGTGGTCTCCATGGCGTGCAATCTACCGGCAGCCGGTTTGCAGATTTTGCGGTTTTTTTGTGGCTTGGCTAGCGCAAAGTGCAGGTGAGCGCATGCGGGCCGGTTCCGGCAAGCTGCAGCGCACAAACCGGTCAGCGCTCCCCCCCAACGAGTCCGCACACCCTCCTATACTGAAATCCCACCCCATCTCGCCCGCCGCTGGTCCACGCGGCTGCCAGCGCGCGAGCCAATAGCAGAAGTGCCGCGCGGCAAGCCAACCAGGCAAAGCAAGCACAGGAAGCAGGGGCCTGAATCCCGGACGGGCATCGACGCCAGGCGTGTAGCGTGCGGCGCGGATGTACGCGGGGGTTCACACGAGAATTCGCACGAGAATTCGCACGGGCTCCTGTCCATGCAAGACCGGCAAGGAGATCATCATGACCAACGCGCAAGGACAAATCGTCGGCACCCTGAACCACCTGATCGAGGTCGGCAAGGACGGCGAGCTCAGCTGCACGACCGGCGCCCGCGAGGTGCATAACCCCGAGATACGCGCGATCCTTACGGGCACGGCGGAATCGTGCCGCGCCTCGGTGATGGAGTTGCAGGCACTGGTGACATCGCTGGGCGCGGAGCCCCGGGATCGCGGCAGCATGGGCGGCACGCTGCATCGCGGCTGGATGGAAGTGTTGCACGTGATCGCACCGCACAACGACGATGCGGTGCTGCAACTCTGCGAGCGCGATGAGGAAACGGCAAAGCGCGAGTACCAGTCGGCGCTGATGAAGGACATGCCGCCCGAGATCCGCGCGGTGGTGCAGCGCCAGTACGAGGGCATACAGTGGCATCACGATCGCATCCACGCCATGCGCGGGATGCAGATTCACTGAGGCTGCGATGCGCTGATCGTCGGCAATCCGCTGCGATCAGTAGCAAAGACCGCGGCAAAGACCGGCTGCCTGCCTGACGCCTGACGCCTGACGCCTGACGCCTGATGAGCTACCAGACGAACGGGACCAGCCGGTATCGCACCCGGGCCGCATAGGCCGCGTAGCCCTTGAGGCCGCGCTGCAGCTCGCGGTCTTCCATTGCCGTGCGAAACACGATGGCGCCAATGAGCACCAGCGATGCGGCCACGCCGTACCAGGAGCCGAGCATCAGCGCATTGGCCGGCAGGAACACCAGCATGGTGGCGTAGAGCGGGTGGCGAACCACGGCGTAGGGGCCGCTCGACACCACCCGGTGCCCACGCTCGGCCTGGATCCTGACCACGGCCGCGAGGAAGGTGTTTTCGTGAAACACGCGGTCGATCAGGAGAAATGACAGCACCAGCAGTACTGCGCCCAGGCACTGCAGCCACAGCGGCATCGCGGACCAGTGAAAGCGCACCGCATCCAGGCCCATCAGCACCATCCAGGCGATCCACGCCACGAGCACGAACGGCAGCAGGATCTTGTCCCAGAACGGCTGGCCGCGTTGCAGCGGCATCTTCATGCGCTCGGCGAGCAGTGCCGGATCGTGCCGCGCCAGGCGTTGCGTGAGCCAATAGCCGCCGCCAAAAAACAGGATGAGATAAGTCCAGGCGGCGGGCCAGGCCAGCGTACCCGCCGCGCCAAACAGCAGGGCCGCAAAGAGCAGGCCCTCCGCCGCCAGCGCCATTCCGACCTTGAATCCCATGGCGCCTGCCTCCTTGCCGCCGAACCGGTAGCCGCGCGTTTGTCATTCCTGCACGTTAGCACGCACTTGGTATGCCGGCGCACAGAGCGCGCCGGCGGGGCAAGCTAGATTCATTCCGCATGCTCACCGGTTGCGCGCGCCGCGCGCGGCCACCGCGACGCCGCAGAGCGTTGTGGCGCGGCGGCAAGCGAGGGGGGCATGGCAGAGTACCGCGCCCCCCGATACCTTGAGGGGTAGGAAAAATGAGCCGTCGCGTTCTAGAGCTGACCGGGCTTCGCAGCGTCGCGGTCATGCTGGTGGTCATCAGCCATGCGGAGCACATGGCCAAGGGGGGGTACACGGGATTGCTTGTGCCACTGCGGTATTTCGCGAATGGCGGCGTCGGCGTGTTCATCTCGTTCGTGTTGAGCGGTTTCCTGATTACGGAGCTGCTGCAGGCTGAGTGGCGCGCCTGCGGCTCCATCAAGCTGATGCGTTTCTATGGCCGCCGCGCGCTGCGCATCTGGCCGGCTTTCTATGTCTACCTGATCGCGCTTGGCCTGTTCGGCATCGTCGGGCTGATCGATGTGGATGCGCGGCAGCTCCTGTTTGCGGCCGCGCACCTCTGGAATTACTCCGAGTTGCTCGGGCTGGGCAACGTCAACATGGCGCATCCCACCGGCGCGTGGCTGCTCGGCCATTTCTGGACGCTGGCGCTGGACGAGCAGTTTTATTGGCTGTGGCCGCCGGTGCTGTTGCTGCTGCTGCGCGGCAAGGACCCGCGCTGGCTGGTGCTGGTGATCTTGCTGATGCCGCTGGTGCGGGTGCTCTGCTATTTCACAACGCCTTCGTTGCGCGGTCAACTGGGGTTGATGCTGCACACGGGCGTGGACCCGGTGCTGATGGGATGCTACATCGCCCTGGACCGCGAGCGGCTCAAGGCGCAGCTGAACGCACGCTTCGCCGGCGCATTCGTGCTGCCGGCGCTGATCCTGGTACTGCTGCTTGGCCTGCCGGTCATCGGCACCCTGGCCGGCGGCATCTGGACGGCGACCTATGGCCCGGTGGCGCTGGCGGCGGCGGTGGGCCTGCTGATCCTCGCTGTGGTGGAGCGGCCCGAGTTGTGGATATCGCGCCTGCTCCGGAGCAAGGCCTTTGTGTTCGTGGGCACGATCTCGTTCAGCTTGTACGTCTGGCAGCAGCTGTTTACCAGCACGGCGTCGCCGCTGGCGCTGCGCTTCCCCTATTGCATCCTGGAGGCACTAGCAGCCGCGGCGCTGAGCTACGTGCTGGTCGAAGCGCCATTTCTGCGGCTCAGGAGCTGGCTTGGCAAACGAGCGCGGGCAACAGCCATGGAGGCGGGGAGCGAGGAGGGCGGCGCGCCCGCGCGCAGCGTCGAGGCCGAACCGCTCCAGGACTTGCCGCAGCAGGCCTTGTAAGCGGGCGTTGCACTGCTGGCCTGTGTGTTGGCCTGGGTTGGGCTGTGTTGGCTGCCACACCAACGCAGGCCAGGCCGCGCGGTACCTTTTGACATTGCACCACGGCAGCCCGGTGGGCCCGCCCGCGCCGGGCGTGGCCATCCCAGGCAGGGAGTGAACATGAACCGAGACGGTACGCACGTTTGCGCGCTCGACGGTGTGCGGGGCCTGGCGGTCCTGATTGTCATGCTCTATCACTTTGCCCATGTGGGCCTGGTGTCGGACCTGCCGCTCGACCGCCTGTTCTACCAGTTGTCGATGACGGGGTGGATTGGCGTGGATATCTTCTTTGCGCTGTCGGGATTCCTGATCACGGGCATCCTGCTGCGCACCAAGGGCGCGCCCAACTTCCTGCGCGCGTTCTACGGGCGCCGCGTGCTGCGCATCTTTCCGCTGTACTACTTCTATCTGGCCGTCCTGTTTCTGCTGCTGTTCCCGCTGATCTCGCACCGCGTCGGCGCCTTTGAGCAGGCCAAGCTGGAGGCGGTGCAGGCCAGCTGGCCGTGGTTCGTGCTGTATCTGTCCAACCTCAAGCAGGCGCTGACCGGCACGTTCTTCGGCGCGGGCGCGGGGCATTTGTGGTCGCTTGCCATCGAGGAGCAGTTCTACGCCGTGTGGCCCTTGCTGGTGCTGCTGCTGCCGTTGGCCGCCATGCGCCGGCTCTGCCTGGTGCTGCTGGCGGGAACGCTGGCGGTGCGTGTCGGCATGGTGTTGCAAGGCTTCAGCGCGGACGCCATTTCGGTGTTCACGCCGGCCCGGCTGGATGGCCTGGTGGCGGGCGCGTTGCTGGCGATGGCGGTCCGGCGCGGATTGCACTTCAAGCCCTGGCTGGTGAAGGCGGCGCCATTGGCGCTGCTGGTGCTGGCGGGCGGGCTGGCGGCCATGGGTTCCCGGCTGGAATCCAGCCCGCTGATCTACACCGTGGGCTTCTCGGTGGTTGCCATGGTGGCGGTGGGCCTGATCTACGCGGCCTGCGCCACGGACCGGCACGTCGTGTTCAGCAACCGGTACCTGGTGTTCCTGGGCAAATACAGCTACGCGCTTTACGTGTTCCACCCGATCATCCGCGTGGTGGCGGTCAAGGCGTTCGGCGAGCCGCGCCTGTTGTTCGGCAGCCAGATCCCGTGGCAGCTGGGCTTTTCGGCGGCGTGCCTGTGTGCCTCCATCGCAGCGGCCTTGCTGAGCTGGCACCTGATCGAAAAACGCTTCCTGGGGCTCAAGGACATGTTGTTCCCCGACCGGACTCCCACGCCAGCGCCGCCCCCGCCATCCGCCGCCTTGCCGACGCGGGACGCATTTGGCGCCGACCCCGCCAGGCGCGAACGGCCCATCATCTAGGCGTGCTGATCCGCGGCGGGCGGCGGCCTGGCAATGCCGGGCCGCCGGCCCACCGATGAATCGCATGCGGGCACGGCCAACCGCTACAATGGGCCGTTTCAGCGAACGAGCCCCTGCCATGACCGATCATCCCCGCTTTACCCTCAATCGCTCGCTCGTCGTATTGGTGCCGCAGCAGCCTTTCTTCGAATGGATCATGGCCGTGGATATCGACCCGGTAGCCACGCTGACCCTTGAGCATGTACGCGAGGACCAGAGTGTGTTCCTGGTGCCGGACGATGTCTCGACCACGTCGGAAGCGCTGCAGTGGGTGGAACAGCGCTGGCGCGCCTTGTTCGAATTCATGCTGGGGGAGTGGTTCGACGAAAGCCTGTGGCCGCAAACGCTGACGCTGCAGCAGTTCCGTGACTGGTTCACCGTGCAGCACCACTCGATGGTGTTCGACATGGCGCCTGACACCCCGGTCGAACATGAAGACTGGGAAGACGAGGACGAAGACGACGACGAAACCGGGCTGCGGCACCTTCATTGATCGCGGCTTGCCGGTTGCAGCTTGATGCGGCGCAGCCAGGCAGCCCCGTAGCAAGCCAGCCTTACGTCACGCCATCGCCATGAAGTGCATGCGCATGCCCGCCCGGATCCCCACACGGCACCCCGCCCAGGCTGTGGACAAGTCTGTGGAGAAGACCGAACAACCCTGTGGGCAAAGCTGTGGGCAACTTTTTTGGCAAGTCCCGCCCGAACACCTGGCTTGGCACCGCCAGGCCTTGCCACAGGCGGGCTGGCAGCCGAGCCGAGCGTGCCGGCGCACAGTGCGCGCGATCGATGCGCGCAGCCGGTGCCTGACAGCGCAATGGCCCATTTCTATCGCAGGAAACCCCGGATGTTGAACCGTACCCAGCAAATCCTTATCGGCGTTGTCGCCCTTGCCGTCCTTGGCATGTTGTGGCTCACCGGCAACCATGAAGAGCAGCAGGAAGAGCCGGCCCCCGAGCCGGTCGCGGCAGCGTCCGCGGCGGTGCCAGAGCCCAACGCCGGCGCGCGCGGCGTGCCCAAGAACGGCACGCTGGACCCGATCAGCATCGACCCGAACCGCTCCACCGACATCCTGCCGCAGTACCAGGCGGACACCCTTGTCGACGATTACCAGGAGAACGCCGGCGCGGCCAACGACCGCTACCTGGGCAAGTATTTCATCGTGGAGGGCGTGGCCAGCGGCGTGCGGCGCGAGGGAAACGACACGGTCTTCCTGGATATCCGCTCCAATAGCCCGACCCTGGTGGTGCGCGCCAAGCTCCTGCCGATCCAGATCTGCGGCCCCGCCGGGCGCACCTGCGAGGTGGAAGCGCGCGGCACCATGGTCCGGCGCGGACAGAAGGTGGCCGTGGAATGCACCGGCGCGGGCCAGGTGGAAGGCTCGCCCGTCCTTGAAGATTGCCTTGTGCGTGGCGGCGCCAACTGAGCGCGAGCACTGACTTAGCCAGATTTACCCAGATCGACATCCAGCATGCAAACCCTGCTTTCCGTACTCGCCCTGACCATCCTGATCGTCACCGTGGTGGGCCTGGTCTCGCCACCGTTCATCAGCAACGCCTTCCTGAAGGGCCGCCCGGTGGGGCGCCTGCAGATCCTGCTGGTGGGGGTGTTCCTTGCCGCGATCTGCCTGATGGTGGTGGGCACGATGGCCAGCGGGGGGGCGGCAAAGGCCTGAGGCCACCAACCGGGCCAAGACCGCGCGCCATGACGACGGCTGTCTCCCCCCCTCCCCTCGGTTAACCAGTACGCCAATCGCCACTCCGGCGGCATGTAGGACACATCCCACAGCAGGATCGGTGCGCTATCGATAATGGCGCGTTCCGGCGTTGTCTATCTTTCCATCACGATACGAACAAACGTCAACGACGGGACAAGGCAAAGCGGCCCGAAGCTCCCCCGGAGCGAGGGCCGCGCTGAATATCATGATGGAAGATCTCTCCCGGGGCACGCTGCCTGCCCGCCAAGTCCAGCAAGTCCAGGCTCTCGCCAACATTCTCGCCATCACGCGCCGCGAGTGGCGGGTGACCGGGCTCGGTCGCCTCGCCGTGGATCATGGCCGCCCGGGCGGCCGCCGCGACCAGCTCGCGCAGCGCGCGGCCCGCGCCTTCGAGGCGCAGGTGATGGCGCTACGCTGCCGGCAGGCCATTGTGCTCTGAGGCTAACCTCGGGCGAGCCACAGAACCGCAGCAGAACCGGCGCTGGACCGGCACAGGACCGGTTTACCCGCTCTGTTCCAACGATTGCCGCCGCCGCAATGGCCTAAAGTTGCCTGGAGCGCATGCCGACAACACGGTTCGGCACCCTTGCACCAGCGTTTCCAGGAACATCATGAAAAAAGCACTGCTAGCCGCCAGCCTAGGCTTGCTGGTCACCGGCTGCGCCACGTACCAGGCTGTCGTCCCGGTCGACCGCGGCGACCGTATCGCCTCCATGCAGCCGGCCGACGGCACGCTGTTTTGCGTGATCGCCAACCCGGGCAGCGGCGGCAATGCCTATGCGGAATTCATCCGCGACGCGGTGCAGCAGCGCGGCTTTGAGTTCAAGATGCTGTCGCCCGGCTCGTCGGTGGCGTCGTGCCCCTATACCGCCACGGTTTACATGCAACGCCAGACCTACTGGCGCGATTTCCTGAGTACGGCAGAGATCATCGTCTATATCAACGGCGAGCGTGCCGGCAAGGCGAACTACGACGCCCTGCGCAGCGCCGGCGGCATCAACCTGAGCAACCTGGTCCCGCCCGAGATGAAGATCGACGAGCTGTTCGAGCAATTGCTGCCCGGCATGCGGCCAAAGCCGTCCACGGCAGGCACGCCAGGTGCGCCGGCCGCCCCGCAATCGCCAGCTACGCCAGCCTGAACACCGCCGCCTTGACGACAGCGTACCCATTGCAGCGATAAGTGCGCATCTGCGCACTTAAATCAGCCGCTCAGCCTACCACCTGCCCCAGCCGCACTACGGTCACGCCCGGGCGCAGTTGCCGCAGCGACGGCATCACCAGCACACAATCCGGATACGGTGTGACCACCGGCTCGCCGTCGCGCCAGCCGATCACGGTGCCGGCTTCGGCGAAGGTTTCCAGCCCGGTGTATGGGCCGGCGAAGCGGAAATCCATGCTGCTGGCGACCACGGGCTCGGTCACGCGTACCACCCGCTGCGGCGCCACGGGCAGGAGCCAGCCGGCAGGCACGTCACCCGCATCGATCACGCCGGCATGGAGCAGGAAGCGCGCGGTGCTGTCCTGGGCCACGCCCACGGCAGCGGTTTCCCAGTGCTGGCCGCATTCGATCAACAGCGCGTTCCTGGCGCTGGCCGGGTCGCCAAAGCCTGCGTAGTCGCGCATGCGCCGTCCTTCCGGATGGCCCTCGTCCACGATCACATTGGCGGGCGCGCCCACGGCGCGCGACAGGGCGATGCCCTTGTCGAGCGGGCCGGACACGATCAGCGGCAAGCTCTTCTCGTGCATGGAGTGCAGGTCGAGCAGCAGGTCCACGGTATCGATGACCGGGCGCATGGCGCGTGCGCGGCGCAGCTCGGACGAGTCACGGGTGGTGTCGTCGAGCACGGCGGCCGTCCACACGCGGTTGAAATCCTGGTCGACATAGCGCGACGCATCCGGGCGGGCGGCATCGAAGCTGTGGTACGCGTCGACGTTGGCAAAGGCCAGCGTCAGGCGGCCGCGGCGCGGGCGCAGGCCCAGGTCCAGCAGCGCCTTGACGGTGATGGCGCCGCACACCTCGTTGCCGTGGGTCAGCGCATTGACCATCACGTGCGGGCCGGGCACGCCGCTGTCGAAGGTGTGGACATAGGGCACGCCGGCGTTGCCGGTGGCGTAGGCGGAGATATCGGGGAATTCGACTTCAACCGGGTATGCGTCGAAGCTGGGGGCAGTGGTCGTCATGTTTTTTGATCGGCAAGATTGCCAGTGATAGCGACTGAACAGCGAAAGAAGCAGGGAAGGCGGGCGGGCGGCAACCGCCGGCACCGCCACTTGCGACAAGCAAATGGTACGCCTGCCGCCGTCCCCTTATTCGTGAATGCCGGCAGTCTGCACGATGCTCTTGTACTTCACCGTCTCGCGCTTGATAAAGCTGGCGAACTGGCCCGGGCCGCCCGGCGCCACTTCCACGCCGGCCTCGGCCAGCTTCTTCTTCACGTCGGGCATGGCCAGCACGGCCTGCATCTCGGTGTTCAGGCGATCGACCACGGCGCGCGGCGTATTGGCCGGCGCCATCAGGCCAAACCACACGCCCATGTCCACGCCCTTGAGTGCGCTGCTTTCCGCCAGCGCGGGCACGTTGGGCGCCACCTGGGCGCGGTGCCCTTCGGTCACGCCGTAGGCCTTGACCCGGCCAGCCTGGATATGCGGCAGTGCCGAAGACAGCACCATCACGGCGAGGTCGATCTGGCCGCCGAGCAAGTCGGTGGACATGGCGGACGCACCCTTATAGGGCACATGGGTGATGTTGACCTTGCCTTGCTGCTTGATCAGCTCGCCGGCCAGGTTCAGCGGCGTGCCCACGCCGGACGACGCATAGGCCAGCTTGCCCGGCTGCGCCTTGGCCAGCGCGATCAGCTCGTCGGCGTTCTTGGCCGGCAGCGCGGACTTGCCCACCAGCACCATCGGCTGGGTGCCGACGAAGGTGATCGGCGCCAGGTCGCGCTCGCCGTCGTAGCGCACAGCGGGGTTGGTCAGGCGCGCGATCGAGACCTCGCTGCCCGAGCCCATCAGCAGCGTGTAGCCGTCGGCGTCGGCCTTGACCACCTTGGACGCGCCGATGGTGCCGCCCGCGCCGCCCAGGTTCTCGATCACCACGCTCTGGCCCAGGCGCTTGCCCAGTTCCGGCGCGATGGTGCGGGCCACCAGGTCGACGCTGCCGCCCGCGGTGTAGCCCACCACCAGGGAAATCGGCTTGGTCGGCCAGCCCGAGGCGGCAGCGCCGCCGGCAAGCAGGCAGAAGGATGCGGCAGCAGCCGCACGCAGCAGTTTGTTCATGGCAGGTCTCTCCGTTTTTAGATTTGCGCCGTATGCAGACAGGCAAGGTATGCAGGCATGCGGCGATCTTAGAGAGCGTGCGGGCGCAGCAACGTGCGGCTTTGGCAATGGCGCTTGCCGTTTTGGCAAGGGTGGGGGATCGGGGGCTGGGATCAGGCGCCAGCCACGCCAAGGCGGACCCAGCGCGTGGCGCTGGACAACTAGCCCGCCACCGCCGCATGCCAGAAGGCCTCGCCCAGCGCCCGCATGGGCGCGCGCGGGCGATACAGCAGGATCTGCATCACGAGATCCGTTTCGCCGCCCACCTCCAGCCCGGCGCGCACCAGGCGACCGGCGTGCAGGTCATCGGCGATCAGCCGCGCGGGCAGCCACGCCAGGCCCATGCGCTGGCGCACCATTTCATGCACGGATTCGGCGAAATCGCTGACCGCGATCACGTCGAGCCGGCTGGCCAGCCCGCGCCGCGCGATCTCGCCGTTGACCATGCGGCCCAGGGTCAGCGTCTGCGCGTAGGCGATCATCGGCACCGGGGCGCGCTGGCCGCGTGCGAGCAACTTGTACTGTGGCCCGCCACCATCCGCCGCCGCGCTCACGCAAACGAGGCGTTCCTCGCCCACAAGGTGGTATTGGTAGCGCGCGCCGTCCAGCGTCACCGGCTGCTCCGGCGAGTTGTAGCAAAGCAGGAAATCCGCGTCGCCTTCGGTGAAGATCGCCAGCGCGTCGTGCGTGGGAAAGGTGGAAAGCCGCGTGCGAAACCCCGCGGCCGCCTTGTCGTTGCGCAGCGCATGGCGCAGGCCGGCCAGCCACGCCGGCACCATCGAGCGCGCCAGCGTCTTGCCGGTGACGATCACCACGGTGCTGGCATCGGCCCGATGCGCCGCGCGCAGCGACATGCGCGTATCGTCCAGCGTGCGCAGCGCGCTCTGCGCGGCCTCCAGGAACTGCCGCCCCTCATCGGTGAGGCGCACCGGGAACACGCTGCGATCGATCAGCGGCGCACCCGCCCAGACTTCCAGCGCCTGCATGCGGCGCCCGAATGCCGGCGGCGTGACGTTACGCAGCTCCGCCGCGCGCGCCAGGCTGCCGGCCTGGGCCAGGCACACAAAATCCTCCAGCCAGCGGATATGCATAAGGACTCGCGCCAGGGCGCGCGCAGAAGTTGAATGGGGACGATCCAGGCAAATGCCGCCGCCGCGAAGAGCGGCGCTGCGAATATTGTAGCTGTAGCTGTACGTGCCCCGGCGCGCAACGCCCGGCATGCGACACACGGCAGCCGCACGACTCGGGTAGAATTTTTGCCATGGCCTTCTTCAAGCGCAGCACTGCGCCCACCTCCTCGTCGTCATCGGCGTCCGCCGCCCACGATGCCGCCGGCTCCGGCAATGGCAATGGCGCGCCGCCGGAATACACCATCGACGAACTGGCGCGGGCGGCCGGCACCACGGTGCGCAATGTGCGCTCCTACCAGGACCGCGGCCTGATCGATCCGCCCGAGCGGCGCGGCCGGGTGGGCATCTACACGCAGACGCACCTGGGCCGGCTACGGCTGATCAACCACCTGCTGGCGCGCGGCTACACGCTGAACAATATCCAGGAGCTGCTCAAGGCCATCGTGGAAGGGCATGACCTGCGCTCCATCCTCGGGCTGGAATCCGCCATCAGCAGCCCGTGGACCGATGAAGTGCCGCGCCACTACTCCTACCTGGCGCTGGCCAAGCTGTTCGGCCGCGCGATATCGCGCCCGGCGCTGGCCAAGGCCATCGCGCTCGGCCTGCTGGAGCCGGACGGCATGGGCTACCTCGCACGCAGCCCGCGCACGCTGGCTGCCGGCGCGGAGATCGCGCGCGCGGGATTTCCGCTGGAAGATGTGCTGTCCATCGTCGAGCACGCACGCGGGCACTTCGAAGCCGTATCGGACCGGATCGTGGCCATGGTGGTGCGCGAGCTGGACCGCTTCGGTGAAGGCAAGCTGCCACCGCCGCAGGACGTGCCGCGGCTGGTGGATATCCTCTGGCGCATCCGCCCGCTGGCCATGGTGGCGGTAGAAGCGGAGATGATGCGGGCCATGGAACAGTCAGCCAATAAATACCTCGGCGACCGCGTGGCGGCCATCATCGAGCACTTGCACGACGCGCCGGAGGACGGCGGCGCGGGCAACGCGCCGAAGGCTGGGCCGCGCAAGGCCAGGCGCTGATACAGGTACGTACCCGCTCTAGCCCGCTAGCTAAAGCGCCACCATCTGGAAATCCCCCTTGCGCATGCCGCAATCGGGGCAGCTCCAGTCTTCCGGCACGGCACTCCATGCCGTGCCGGGCGCGATGCCATGCTCCGGCATGCCAGCGGCTTCGTCGTAGACCAGCCCGCAAATCTCACACTGCCAGACCTTCATGCCGCGGCCCTCACCGAGGGCGCCCGGCTGGATACGCCGGCGCGCGCGGAGGTGGCCTCGATCTCCGCGATCAGCGGCTCGATGCGCGCCAGCTGCGCACGGTTGTCGTGATCCCACGGGTGGAAGCCCGGCCGGAAATAATCGAACCACTCCGGAATCATCTTGCGCAGCACGCCAGGCTTGCCCCACAGGAAACGCACCACGCCGCCAAAGCCGCCGAGCTTGTTGCGGCACTCGCGATCCGCCATCACCAGCCGGATGTGGAATACGAACACCATCGCCCAGAACGTCACCGTGGTGGTGAGCATGGTGAAGGTGCGCAGCAGATAGCGATATAGCCCCGGCTTCATCACGGCATTCCACACGTCGTAGGCCACCGCCTTGTGCTCGGTCTCTTCCAGCGCGTGCCAGATCCACACCTGGTGATAGCCGGGCTCGGAGCCGCCCATCTGGTCCGGGTCCGCCAGCAGCCCGCCGGCAAGCATCGCGGTGTAGTGCTCGAGCGCGATGGTGTGCGCAAGCTGCCATGACTTGGGCAGTATCTTGCGCAGCACGTTGAGCAGTTTGCCGACGAACCGGTCGAGCGGCTCAGCGGGCAGGCCCGCATCCGTCATCAGCCGGTTGTAGAGGATATGCTCGCGCGTGTGCATGGCCTCCTGGCCGATAAAACCCGCGATGGCGCGCTTGAGCTCGGGGTCGGTCACGTCGTCGCGATAGGCGCGCACGCTGTCCATGAAGAAGCGCTCGCCCGCCGGAAAGAAGATCGAGAGCGCGTTGACGAAGTGGGTGACATGGCGGCCCCGCACGTGCCAGTCGCCGATGCGGCTGGCGGGCAAGTGGGGATGCACATCGCGTCGGACTGGCATCATGATGAGTACTCCTGTCGATTCGTGGAATGCGTCGGGTGCGTCGGGTGCATTGCGTATGTCGGCGATGGCCTCAGCGCCCGTCGAGAAAAGGCAGCAGGTCCGCCGCCACGCGCTGCGGATCCTCTTCCATCGGGATATGGCCCAGGCCTGCGTAGCGCTGCAGCCGCGCGCCAGGAATGCGCCCGGCAAAGGCTTGCGCATGCGCCGGCGGGATCCAGCGGTCACGCTCGCCCCACAGCACCAGCGTGGGCGAGCGGATGCCATTGAGCGCCTGCGTGTCGAGCGCGTCGAAGTCCAGCTTGGGCACCATGCGGCCGACCGCTTCGCGGCTGCCCTCGGCGTAGAAGAAATCGACATAGCGACGGAAGGTGCCTTCGTCCACCCGCGAGGCATCGCCGTAGACGTCGCGCGTGGCGGCGCGGATCACGCACTCCGGCAGCAGCCACGGCGCCGACCAGCGCACCGGCGCGTGGTTGAACAGCGCGATGTAAAGCGGCAGCTTCATCGGGAAACCGGCGGCATCGATCAGCACCATCTTGTCGACGCGCCCGGGATGGCGCGCGGCCATGTCCCATGCGATCAGGCCGCCCAGTGAGTTGCCGATGACGCTGGCGCGCTGCAGGTGGATGGCGTCGCAGAAGGCGTCGATAAAGCGGCGGTACGTGTCCACATCCATGGTGAGAATGCGCCCGCGCGCATCGCGCAACGGCCCGGTCAGGCCAAAGGGCGGCAGGTCCACGCGCAGCACGCGATAGCGTTGCGCGAGTGCCGGCAGCACACCTTGCCAGGTGTGCAGCGAAGCGCCGAAACCATGGATCAGCAGCAGCGGCTCGCCGCCGGGCACGCCTTCATCGGTGTAATGCACGAGCGTGCCCATGACCTGCACCCAGCGCGAGGCGGGCAGCGCGTAGCGTCTGGCGAGCATTTCACGCGACAGGCTAAACAGCCCTACGCGGCCCTGGCCGAACCAGCGCGTGAGCGCGCCGGGTGGCTGCGAGAGGCGGCTGTCCGCCGGCATGGCGACGCGGTTCATTGCGCATCTCCGCCATTGCCGCTGGCCTTGGCCGGCACCGTGTTGGGCACGTCCGCGGCAGGCTTGCCGAGCGGGCCTTTGCGGCGCGCGTCGAACACCACCAGCTTCTGGTAGGCCGCGGGCAGCAGCCGCGCCATCATGTCGGCGGCAACCGCATCCGGGCCGATCAGCACGCGGCGGCGGTTGTGGCGCACGCCGTTGAGGATCACGCGCGCGGCCTTGTCCGCCGTGGTGATGAAGTACTTCTCGAACTCATCGCGGCCCTGCTGCTCATCGTGCACCAGGAAGCCGGTGACGTTCGCGGAGATACGGCTGGCCTGCGCAATATTGGTCTTGATGCCGCCCGGGTGCACGCAGGTCGCGGACACGCCGCACGCCTGCATGTCGAGCTCCTGGCGCAGCGATTCCGTAAAGCCACGCACCGCATACTTGCTCGCGTTGTAGCCGCTCATGCCGGGCTGCGCGAAGATGCCGAAGATGCTCGACGTATTGATCACGTGGCCGTCGCCGCTGGCCTTCAGGTAAGGCAGGAACGCCTTGGTGCCATGCACCACGCCCCAGAAGTTGATGCCCATGATCCATTCGAGGTCATCGTAGCTCATGCCCTCGATGGTGCTCGACAGCGCCACGCCGGCATTGTTGAAAATCAGGTTGATGCGCCCGTGCGCGCGCGCGGCCTGCTCGGCCCAGGCGTACATCGCGGCGCGGTCCGATACATCCACGCAGTGCTGCGTGAACACCAGGCCTGGCGCCGCGCGCATGACCTCGGCCACCGTCTGCGCGAGGCCTTTTTCATTGCGGTCCGACAGCGCCAGCTGGCAGCCTTCGCGCGCCAGCGCGAGCGCCAGTGAGCGGCCCATGCCGGAGCCTGCGCCGGTAATGGCGGCCACCTTGTTCTTGAAATCCTTCATGCGGTGTCTCCTCGGTGTTCTTCTGGTGTGCTTCTGGTCAGCTTCGCGGCCGGGCACGCAACGCGCTCACGCCTCGATGGCCCGGTTGGCTTCGCTGGCTGCGTTGGCTGCATTGGGTGCGAGCGCGTGGTGCATCAGCGGGCGGATCTCGTAGTCGGCCATGCGAAAGCGTGCGGTGGCGCGGCGGAACTGCCAGGTGAACCCGGGCCACAGCGTGGTGTTCTTGCCGGTCTTGGGGTCGAGGTACCAGCTCACGCAGCCGCCCTCCGACCACACCGCGCCCGCCAGCTTGCGCTGCAGCCCCGCGTTGTAGTCGCGCTGCGCGGGCGGGCGCACGTCGATGGCCTGCACGCGCTGCTGGCCCATGGCCTTGAGCGCGCCGAGGATGTAGTTCACCTGCGACTCGATCATGAACACCATCGAGCTATGCCCCAGGCCGGTGTTCGGCCCCACCACCAGGAACAGGTTGGGGAAGCCGGCCACGGTGGTGCCCAGGTACGCCTCGGCGCCATCGCGCCAGGCATCGAGCAGATCGGCGCCGCGCTGGCCGAGGATGGCGCCGCGCGGAATCGGATCGGTGGCGTGAAAGCCGGTGCCAAAGATGATGCAGTCCGCCTTGCGGCGGGTGCCGTCGCGCATCACGATGGCGTCTTCCTCCACGTGGTCGATGCCGCAAGTCACCACATCCACGTTGGCGCGCGCCAGCGCAGGGTAATAGTCGTTGGAGATCAGCACGCGCTTGCAGCCGATGGTGTAGTCCGGCGTGACGGTGGCACGCAGCGCGGGATCGGCGATCTGCCGCTTGATATGGCGGCGCGCGATGCGCGCCACCACCGTCATCAGCTTGGGATGGATCACGAAGCCAAGCACGCGCGACTCCAGCGCCCAGTAGATGCCGGTGCGCATCAGCTTTTGCGTGAGCGGCAGGCGGCGGAACAGCCAGCGCTCGGCGGCTGACACCTTGCGATCGGGCTTGGGCATGATCCACGGCGGCGTGCGCTGGAACAGGTCCAGGTGCGCCACCTGCGCAGCGATCTGCGGCACGAACTGGATGGCGCTGGCGCCGGTGCCGATCACCGCCACGCGCTTGCCAGCCAGCGCGTAGTCATGGTTCCAGTGCTGCGAGTGAAACGCCTCGCCGCGAAAGCGCGCCAGGCCCGGGATATTGGGATACGCCGGCCGGCTCAGGCCACCCATGCCCGACACCAGCACGCGAGCCCGCACGCGCTTGCCATCGGCCATGTCGAGCTGCCACGTGCCGCTGGCGTCGTCCCATGCGGCGCGGCGCAGTTCGTGGTTCAGGCGCAGGTGGGGGCGCAGGCGGAACTGGTCGGTGCAGCGTTCCAGGTAAGCGCGGATCTCCGGCTGCGGCGAAAACATGCGCGACCAGTTGGGGTTGGGCGCGAAGGAGAACGAGTACAGGTGCGACTGCACATCGCAGGCGCAGCCCGGATAGTGGTTGTCGCGCCACGTGCCCCCCACCGAGGCGGCCTTCTCGAACAGCGCGAAGTCATGCAGGCCTGCCTGCTTGAGATGGATCGCCATGCCCAGCCCGGCGAACCCGGTGCCGATGATGGCGATATCGATGTGCTCGGTGGGGCCGGGCCCCTGCGGTGACGGCTGGGCTGTGGATAACTCCGGGGGCAGGTCTGCTGGCGCATTCATAAGCTGTCTCTCGTGTCGCTGGCGTGCACGGCGGGATGCCGCATTGCGTCGCAACATCCTTGATTGTGACATTGATGAATGTCATCGTAGGCACGCCAGCGCCCCGGGTCAACTCGGAGATTTGAATCGCCATTCTAATTTTTAGCGGATTTTAGTGGCTTGTTGAGCGCATAAAACAGGAAGAAAGCGCGCTTTCCCGCACCAAGGGGCGTACCCACCGCTGCGTTTGAAACCGGCACCAATCTGTCGAACATGGCAGAAAGGCGACGTTGGCTATCCCGGCGCGCGCCCCAGCAATCGCTTTCGCCAGGCATTCGGGGTTTCCTGCGTCCAGCGTTTGAACGCATGGCTGAACGCGCTCTGCTCCGAAAAGCCAAGCAGCATGGCCAGCTGGGCGAGGCTGATGGCGGGGTCGGCGAGGTAATGCTCGGCCTGCGCGCGGCGCACCCCGTCGACCAGCGCGGAGTAGTTCAGCCCCTGCGCCTGCAGCCGCCGCTGCAGCGTGCGCACCGGCAAGCGCAGATGCGCCGCCACCGCCGCGATCGGCACCTCGCCCCGATGCAGCGCCGCGCTGATAAAGGCCCGCGCCTGCGCGATCTCGCCGGTGCCGTCCGCCTCCAGCGCGCGCAGCTGGGCCTGGGCGATGCGCGTCATCTGTGCCTGCATTTGCGCATCGGCCTGCATCGAAGGGCGCGCCAGCAGCGCGGGATCGATGTGCATGGCGTGGCGCCCGGCGTTGAAGACCACCGGGCAGCCGAATACCCGGCTGTAGTCGTCGGCGTGGCCATCGGGTGGTGGCGCGTGGGGAAACTCGATACGCTCGGCAAAGAAGCCGTCGCCCAACAGCCAGCGGGCAAAGCCGATCCACGTGGCCATGTGCAGCTCGTGCGCGTGGCGCGACAGCGGGCCGTGCTGCGCCTCCCACGTCATCCACGCGCCCTGCGCCGTTTCATGCAGGCGGGTGCGGCCGATATCGTTGGCCAGCACCTCGTAGCGGATGCCCTGCAGGATGGCCTCGCGCACCGTGGGCGTGGTCAGCACCACATAGCCCATCTCGGCATAGTGGCGCGGCCGGAACGCCGCGCCCGCGTGCAGGCCCGCCAGCGGATCACCGGCGGCGCGCTCCAGCGCATCGAGCAGCGTCAGGTAGTGCGCAACGCCGATGCGCGTGGCGGGGCCGGCCGGGCTGTCGAGCAAGGCGGGATCGAGCCCTGCGAGCACGAGCTGGTCGGCCGGCGCGATGCCGGCGGCCTCGCCGTAGTCGAGCACGGTGCGCAGGTAGGGCAGCGACACGGTGCCGGGCGTCTCGGCGACGTAAGCTGCGCTGGCGATGTCGGTGATAGCAGCGGCGGGGAGCGCCGCGTTGGCGCGTGGCATCAAATCACCTGTCATGCGGGATCAAGACCGGGGCCCGATCTTTATCCAAACTGCGGCGAGCGTCAATGCGGGGTATCGGCAACGCGCATCGCATGGCCCGCGCCATGGACCCGCAATGGACCCGCAATGCACCCGCAATGCACCCGCAAAAGACCCGCAAACAGACGGATAAGCGCAAAACAGGAGACACACCATGCACACCCCAGCCACCGAGCCGCCCGCGCGCGCGCTGTCGCGGCGCGGCTTTCTCAAGATTGGCTTTGGCTTGTCCGCCGCACTCGCGTGCGCCGGCCTGGTCCCGGCATTGTCCGGCTACCCGCCCGCGCACAAGCAACCCGCCACCGGCATGCAGTTCCTGCGCGACGGCGACGTGGCGTTGTTCACCGCCTTGCTGCCCGCCGTGGTGGCGGAGCTCGCCGAGCGCGAGCGCGGCCCGCGCGAACTGCAGCTCGGCCAGGCCGTGCGCAATGTCGACGCCACATGCGCCGCCATGGATGCCAACGCACGCGCGGAACTGCGCAAGCTGCTCGACCTGCTCGCCATCGGGCCGTTGCGCTGGGCACTCGCCGGTGTGAGCCAGGACTGGAAGCAGACCGACATACAGCAGGCACGCCACTTTCTTGCGCGCTGGCGCGCCAGCCGCTTCGCCACCTTGAATGCCGGCGCCGTGGTGCTGGTCAAGCTCAGCAGCGTGGGCTACTACCTGCTGCCGGCAGCGTGGGCGGGCAGCGGATATCCCGGCCCCAATCCTGCGGTCTTTCGTGCGCTGCACGCCTGAAATCCAATACACGAGTACCTCATGGCCATTCCCGATATCTATAGCGCCGGCATCGCCGCCGGCTGGAACGTGGTGGACGGCGCCGCGCTCACCGCGCCGCTTTCGCTCGACGCCGACGTGGTGATTGTCGGCAGCGGCGCCGGCGGCGGCGTGGCCGCCGAGATCCTCAGCGAGGCCGGTCTGCGCGTGGTGCTGGTGGAGGAGGGCGCGCTGCGCACCTCCGACAGCTTCAAGGACATGGACGAGGGCCGTGCCTATCGCGAGCTGTACCAGGAGGGCGCGGCGCGCGCCACGTCCGATGGCGCCATCGCCATCCTGCAAGGGCGCTCGGTGGGCGGCAGCACGACGGTGAACTGGTCGTCGAGCTTTCGCACGCCAAAGGAAACGCTGGCGCACTGGGCCGCGCACCATGCGGTGAGCGGCCACAGCGCCGCGGACATGGCACCGTGGTTCGAGCGCATGGAGGCACGGCTGTCGGTGGCGCCGTGGGGCATGCCGCCGAACAACAACAACGATGTGCTCAAGCGCGGCTGCGACAAGCTGGGCTGGGAGTCGCACGTGATCCCGCGCAATGTGAAAGGCTGCTGGAACTCCGGCTATTGCGGGCTGGGCTGCCCGGTCAACGCCAAGCAATCGATGCTGGTATCGACCATTCCCGCCGCGCTCGCCAAGGGCGCCACGCTGGTCCACCGCGTGCGGGTGCGCGCGCTGGAGCATGACGGCAAGACGGTCACCACGCTTGCCGGTGAAGCGCTGGGTGCCGATGGCCGCACGCCCACCGGCATTGCGGTAACGGTACGCGCGCGGCACTACGTGGCGGCCGGCGGCGCCATCAACACGCCGGCGCTGTTGCTGCGCTCGCGCGTGCCGGACCCGTATCAGCGGGTCGGCGCGCGCACCTTCATCCATCCGGTCAACCTGAGCGTGGCGGTGATGCCCGAACAGGTCGACCCATACTACGGCGCGCCGCAATCGATCGCCTCCGATCACTTCCAGTGGAAGGATGGCGCCACCGGCCCGATGGGCTACAAGCTGGAAGTGCCGCCCTTGTTCCCCGGCATCAGCGCGGGCGTGTTCAACCAGGTGGGCGAGGCGCTGCGCACCGACATGGCCGCGCTGCCGCATACCAACGCGATGCTGGCGCTGCTGCGCGATGGCTTTGTGGCGCAGAGCGAAGGCGGGCGCGTGCGCATTGCCGACGACGGCAGCCCGGTGCTGGACTACGACCTGAGCGACTACGTCTGGGACGGCATGCGACGCGCCTGGCTGAGCATGGCCGAGGCCCAGTTCGCGGCCGGGGCGCTGCGCGTGCGCCCGGCCCACCTGGACGCGCCGTACTATGACAGCTGGGCGCAGGCCCGCCAGGGCATTGCCACGCTGCCGCTGGCCAAGTTCCGCGCGGCGCTGTTTACCGCGCACCTGATGGGCGGCTGCGCCATGAGCGACCAGCCGCAGGGCGGGGTGGTCGACAGCCATGGCCGCCATCACCAGCTGGCCAACCTGTCGGTGCTGGACGGTTCCGTGTTTCCGACCAGCATAGGAGCGAACCCGCAACTGTCTGTTTTTGCACTCAGCGCGCAGAACGCCCAGGCGCTGGCGGCGCGGCTGGCCGGATGAGCGCGGCCCGCCAATCCGCGCGGCTACGGGCGTTGGCTCGCAAGGACACGCCCCCCTTAAGCAGGGAAGTAAAATCCCGCATGGCGCGCGCGGCATGCGGGCACAATCAAATCGGATTAGAGGCATCGCTCCAAAATTACACTTGTGAAACGCCCGCAGCGCTCGCTAGGCTCCGTACAACTGTTTCAAGCATCCGTTTGCCGTCAGAGCAAGGAGCTGTTGCAGTGCGTGGAATTTTGCTGGGGTTGTGCGGCATGACCATGAGAGAGACGCCCCCTATGAAGACCGGAAGAGGCACGGCAGGAGACACCAAGGCCCGCATTCTCGACGCCACCGAGCGTTTGTTCATCGAGGTTGGTTACGAAGGCACCTCGCTAAGGCAAGTGACATCGCGCGCGATCGTCAACCTGGCCGCCGTCAATTACCATTTCCGCAGTAAAGAGATCATGATGCAGGCGGTCCTGGGCCGCCGGCTCGACCCGCTCAACACGCGCCGCCTGGCGCTGCTCGATGCCTGCGAGGCACGCTGGCCGGGGGCGCAGATACGCTGCGAACACGTGATGGGTGCGCTCTTCGTGCCCGCGCTGCAAATGGCGCGCGAGCCCGACGTGGGCGGCCCGTCGTTCCTGCGGCTGCTGGGGCGCGTGTATTCCGATACCTCGCCATTTATCCAGTCTTATCTGCTTGGCCATTACGCGCCGGTGTTCGGCCGCTTCTCCGATGCCTTCGCCCGCGCGCTGCCCGAGATCCCGCCACAAGAACTGGGCTGGCGCCTGAACTTCGCGCTCAAGGCGCTGGCCGGTGTGCTGGCCGGCGAGGAGCTTGGCAACCTGCTGCCGGCCTTTACGCAAGGCAAGGACCTGAGCGACGCGCACGTGCTCGCGCAGTTGAGCGCGATGGTGGTGGCTGCACTCAAGGCACCCGTGCCCGCCAGCCAGCAGCTGTGCGCGCTGCAGGACGTGTTCCAGATCGGCGAGACCCAGCAAGCTGAAGAGCATGCCGGGCATGCCGCGCTGACTGCCCTGGTGGCAGAACAGGCGCAACGCGCCGACACCCTATCCGTTGCCGCGCGCAAGACACGCCGCGCGGCACGCAACGAGGGCGCGACACGCGCTGCCGTCACCAGCATGGCGGTGCGCGGCGCGCGCGAGCACCCCTTCGTCTTCCCGAGCAATCCGCTCGACGACTGGATGCGTACCCGCTCCAGAACCTAGCGGCGCGCTGGCGCCGGCCAACCGCCGGCGCAGGCCTGGCCGCCTCCAGGAACCCGAGTTGCAAGTGCCCCGCTTGAGCCAGGCATCCGGCCGTCCTTAGCCCGGCATTTCCGCAGCGATCCGCACTCGGGCATTCCGTTCTCAACGACACCACGCGTGCGTCCCGCGCACGCGGTGGACCGCTGTCGCCCGCGTTTTCCGCGCGGGCCGACACCACAACAGGAGATCCGCATCGTGAAAGCCTTGTATTCCCACGCGCCGAGCGCAACCGTATCCGCATCGAGAAGGTCATTGCCCTTATTGCGCAATCTTGCGGCCACCGTCGCATTCGCACTCGCGATGGCCTTGCCCGCACCCGCACAGACGCAGCCGCAGGCGAGCGCCGGTTCGGGCACCGCCTTCGACGGGCTCGGCGCCCAGCAACAGGCCGCGCTGCTCTCGAAGCAGATCGCCAGCGGCGAACTGGCGAAGCTGCCCGACGAGCAACTGCTTGCGGCCATCAACGCATTGCAGCCCGAGGCCGCGCTGCTGTGGGCCAAGGCCGAGATGAACCGCTACCCCGAGTACGAGTACTGGATGACGCGCCAGGAGCGCCTCAACGGCCAGTGGCAAGACCAGCCCGCGCGCATGATGATCCGCTACCGCCACGCGCCGCGCCAGCTCTATGCGAAGTGGCTGCCGGGCGGCAGCCAGGCCGGCCAGGAAATCCTCTACGACGAGACGCAGCGCAAGGATGAGATGTACGGCCACCTCGGCGGCATGCTGGGCTTCACCTCGATGTGGATCGCGCTCGACGGCACCATCGCGCGCGCGCAGTCCAACCACACGGTGCGGGACCTGGGCTTCCAGTACGTGGTGTCGATGCTGGAGCGCGATGCCAGGTCGCTGCGCGCGGCCGGGCTCACGGAGAAGTTCACGCGCGCGGACATTGTGCAGGAGCAGGGCATGCGCATGGTCGCGCTCACCTGGGACCTGCCGGCCGGTGCGCCACGCTATTACGCCAAGCGGGTGCAGCTGATGCTGGACCTGAAGAACCCCTGGCCGCGTGTGGAAACCGCCTGGGATGCCGAGGGCAACATGGTCGAGAAGATTGTCTTCGAGAAGGCGGTGCGCAAGACCTTCGACGCGAGCGCCTTCGATGCGAAAAACAGCGACTACAAGTTCTGATGCTGCATCACCGTGTCCGCCATGCAGCGCCGCGCGCGTTTGAATCTGCTTGCGCGGGCACGCGTGCAGCAGTTTGAACAAACGGCGCGAGCGCTTGCGCAGCGGTGGCAAGGGCACGGCGCGCCATGTTTGGAACGCGCACTCTATTGACGCTCGCTTGCCCCGGCAGCGAGAGTCGCAGCACGGAAAAGGACGATGCGTTGCCAAGCATAGCGGCACGCAAGACAAAACAAAGCGGCACCACGCGCGACACAGCGCTTCAGGAGACAAGCATCATGCATCAGCATCCTTTGCAGCACGGACAGCATCGGCAGCGTACGCCGTGGAGAAAACATCATGGGCAGCGGATCCTGCGCTACGGCGTGGCGCTGCTGGGTGCCACGATGCTGGCCGCCTGCGGCGGCGGCGGCGATGGCGGCAGCGGCGGTGGCAGCGCCGCCGCGAGCACCAGCTCCGCCCCGGCCACACCAGTGCGCCTGTGTCCCGCGGCACTCGACTACACCACCACCTTCACCGGCGGCACCGGCTCGGGCGAACTGGTCAAGGTGCAGATCGACACCACCAGGAAGACCTGGCAAGTGACCTTCCTCGACTCCTCGGTGCCGCGCACCACGGGCACGGTCATGCCGACCCGCAGCGACACCACCGGCGGCCAGAACGTGATGACGGGCACGCTGTCGCAGGAAACAGGCCTGCCCACCGACAAGCTCAACCAGTGCGCGTTCCAGCTCAACGGCGCAAGCCTGGACCCGAATCGCCCCGCGCGGCTGTTCGTTGGCGAAGGCGTGGCGGGCGGCACCATTCCGGGTGCGCGCATCCAGTTCAATGGTGTCCTGGGTGCAGGCGCGGTGCCGGATACCACCTTCCCGTATTTCCAGTTCATCGGCTTCGCGCAGACCGAAACCGACCTCACCAAGATCGCCGGCCAGTACAACGGCTACGGCTTTCACGAGGTGCCGTCGAAGAACTTCCAGACGGTGGCGCAGGACTACCGCATGGCGCTGGCGGCCGACGGCTCGTTCCAGGTGTGCGACAACAAGACGGGCGGCACCTGCTCGCAAAAGGGCAAGAACTTCGTGCCCCAAGCCAACGGCAGCCTGATGTCGGCCAACTACAAGGGTGAGATCGATCCGCCCACGCTCGGCGCGACGCTGGGCCGCGCCTACCTGATCGTGGGCAAGCTACGCGGCCAGTTGGTCCCGGTGATGATCCGCGTGGGCTACGCCAACGGATCGCTCACCAACGGCATGCCGCTGGGCGCCGACGACGAGATCGGCATCGGCATGATGGCGCCAGCCATCGCCGTGACGCAGGGCACGGTCAACGGCGAGTACGTCGGCGTGGACAGCAACTTCGACTACCGCACCACCGCGCTGGTGGCAGCGGACGCGGCCATGCTCGACCCGTTCCACCCGTCGGACGCCTCGCTCGCCACGGCGCTCAAGCTGGACTTCTCCCAGCAGTTGCCCGGCGTGGTCACCACCACGCGCAAGGATGGCGCGGCGGGCAGCCCCACCGGCAAGTTCATCTTCACCGGCGGCGTGTTCGGTTTCCTCGAGTCGCGCAGCGGCAGCCCGTACTTCACCATCGGCGCCTTCGTGCAATGACGGCCATGCAATCCAACTTATTCCGGGAAGACAAGATGACGAAGAATGCCTTTCGTTTGGCAGCGCCCTTGCTGATCGCCGCGCTCGCCTGGCTGGGCGGCATGCCCAGCGCCCATGCACAGAAAGCCGGTGACAACGTCGTCGCTGCCGGCTGGTTCCACATCAACACGAGCGGCAACAGCAGCCCGTTCACCACCAGCGTGATCGATGCGCCCATCAATGGCCCGCTGGGCTTGCCGTCGTCATTCACGGCGCCGGGCAGCAGCATCAGCACATCCAACGCGGACACGCTGGGGCTGACCTTCAGCCACTTCTTCACGGACCACATCGCGCTCACGGCGGTGGGCGGCATTCCGCCCAAGTTCAAGCTCTACGGCCACGGCAACCTGATCCCGCCGGGCCCGGCGGGCGCGCTGGGGCAGCAGCCGCTGGGCGACCCGGGCCTGAACCCGATCATCACCAGCGCACGCCAGTGGAGCCCGGCGTCGATGGTGCAATACCACTTCTTCGAGCCTACCGCGCGCGTGCGTCCTTTCCTGGGCATCGGTGTGTCGTACAACTTCTTCACCAACATCGAGCTCAACCCGGCGTTCGCCGCCTCGGTCAACAACAACCTGGGCGCCACGCTGGCCGCCGGCGCCGGCAAGCCGGGGCCGACCTCCGTCGAGGCCAAGGCGTCGAACTCGTTCGCGCCGGTGTTCAACATCGGCGGCTCCTTTGCGATCACGGACCAGTGGGGCCTGACCGCATCGGTCACCTACATTCCGCTCAAGACGACGTCGTCGATGATCATCAAGGCGTCCGACGGCACGGTGTTGTCCACCTCCAAGGCCACCATCAGCCCGAACCCGCTGATCATGTTTGTGGCGGCGACGTATAAGTTCTGAAGTGGGCAAAGCCGCTTGCGATGACGAGGGCTGTCACTCCCTCTCCCACTTGTGGGAGAGGGGAGCAAACCAGCGCTAGATCAAGCCGTTCGAACTCTCACGGCCGGTACCGTCACGGTCTTGCGCACAGGGCTTGAGAGCACCAGCGATGTGGTCACCGAGCCGTGGGCCGCGAGCGTGTCGACCACGTGCTCCAGGTCGGCCGGATCGGCGATGGCGCAACGCACGATAAAGCAATGCGCACCGGTCACGCGATCGGCGCTCAGCACTTCGGGCATGCTCTCGAACAGCTTCACATACTTCTGGATATAGGCGTGCGTGGTCTCGATATGGATGATCGCCTGCAGGCCGACGCCCAGCGCGCGCAGGTTCACCCGCGCGCCGTAGCCTTCGATCACGCCCGCGTCCTCCAGCTTGCGCACACGCTCGCTCATGGCGGGCTGCGACAAGCCAATGCGCTTGCCCAGCGCTGCCAGGCTCTGGCGGGCATCGGCCTGCAGCGCCTCCAGGATCAGTCGGTCTTTCTTGTCCAGCTCCATCCCATTCTCCTATGGCACCTGTTGCGCGCCACCGATGAATCATCGGTGCGCGGTGCCGATTTCCGATGCCTTGCCATTCGTGGCGACGGCTGCTGCGATTATGCTGGAACTCAGTGCGGCTCAATGCGCAGCCCGATATCCTTCCGGAGGCAATATGCAACTCATCGGCATGCTCGACTCACCCTATGTGCGCCGCGTGGCCATCTCACTGCGGCTGCTGGACCTGCCGTTCGAGCATCGAGCCGTCTCGGTATTCAGCACGTTCGAGCAGTTTCGCGCGATCAATCCCGTGGTGAAAGCGCCCACCCTGGTTTGCGACAACGGCGTGGTACTGATGGAGTCCGGCCTGATCCTCGACTATGCCGAGACGCTGGCCACGCGCAGCCTGATGCCCGCGCAGCACAAGCAGCGCCAGCACGCCTTGCGCGTGATCGGCCTGGCGCTGGCGGCGTGCGAGAAGACGGTGCAGATCGTCTATGAGCGCAACCTGCGCCCGGCGGAAAAGCAGCACGAGCCATGGATCGAGCGCGTGCAGGGGCAGTTGCATGCCGCCTACGCGGCGCTGGAAACCGAACTGGCGGGGGCCGCGCTTCCCGCGGATGAGCGCTTGCTCATGCAGGCCGACGTGACCGCCGCCGTGGCGTGGGGCTTCACGCAGCTGATGCTGCCGGCATGCGTCGAGGCGTCAGCGTATCCTGCGCTGGCGGCATTCAGCGCGGCCGCCGAACGCCTTGCCGTGTTCAAGGACACGCCGCAGACCTGATCCACTGCCGCGCGCCGGCCGTGCTTAGTGAGCCAGGGCCTGGGCGAGCGCGCGCAGCAGGCCGGCGCCGTCGCCGCGCCAGGCGCTGCCATGCATGCAGGCCAGGGTGGTTGGCTGCAGCAGCGCCATGCGCTCCAGCATGGCGCCGGCGTTCGGCGTGTGGGAGAAGTAATCCATGCCGCGCCGGAACGCTTCGCTCGGCCCGAGGATGTCGGCCTCGGTCAGAGGCGGGAGCTCGGCACCGCCCTGGCTGAACAAGTCGCCGCAGAGCAGCGTGCCGGTGCGCTCCTCCATCATGAGCCCGCACTCCCAGGCATGCGGCAAGTGTGGCGTATCGAACCAGCGCACGGTATGGTGGCCAAGCGGCACGGCTTGCCCGTCCGCCAGGCCCTGCGCGGGCCGGTCGGCCAGGTCGTTGACGGACACCATGGCGGCGACGGTGCCGCACAGCGGCGATGCGTGGGGCGCCGCCGCCAGCCATTCATTGAGCGAGCCGCACTCGTCGGCTTCCACGTGCGAAAAGGCAATATGACGCAGCCGGCCCGGTGCGATCACGCTGGCCACGGCTTCATGCACCAGCGGGAACATCTTGCGCAGCCCCGTATGGAACAACAGCGGCTCGTCGTCGACGATCAGGTACTGGTTGAAGGAGAAGCCGCCCGGCCCACCGTCGATGTGGACCGGGGTATTGATCCGATAGATCCCGTCCGCGATTTCGTGGACGTTGGTGCCCGACCGGGCGTTGGTGACGGTCATCGTTGTCTCCTGGAAATCGTCTGGGCGCGGGGACCCGGCCGCCTGCGCCGGCCTGCTTCATTCTAGTCACTGCAACGCCACAGGCATGCCACCTTTTGCTTGGCCGGGCTGCACATGGGGCGCTCGACGGCGCAAAATGGGGACGACGATCCGGCAAGCGGGCGGCCGCGCCAGCCGGGAAGAGGGGGAAGAGGGAAGAGGGAAATGCGCGATGGATGACGTGACTCGGGCAGCCCGCGACAGCGTGCGTCTGTTCCTGTGCGGCGATGTGATGACCGGCCGCGGCATCGACCAGATCCTGCCGCATCCGGGCAAGCCGCACCTGTTCGAGGGCTGGCTACGCTCGGCAGTCGACTATGTCGAGCTGGCCGAGCGTGCCACAGGCGCAATACAGCGGCCGGTTGATCCTGCCTATCCGTGGGGCGACGCGCTCGCGCAGCTGGATCGCTTCCGGCCGGATGTGCGCATCGTCAACCTGGAAACGGCCGTCACCGCGAGCGAGGACGCACAGCCGGGCAAGGGCATCCACTACCGGATGCACCCCGCCAATGTGGCGTGCCTGCGCAGCGCGCAGCTCGATTGCTGCGTGCTGGCGAACAACCACGTGCTGGACTGGGGGTGCGCCGGGCTCGACGAAACCCTGGCAACCTTGCACGGGGCAGGCATGCGGACCGCGGGCGCCGGACGCGACGAGGCGCAGGCCAGCGCGCCTGCCGCGATCGCGCTCGCGCAAGGGGGAAGGGTGCTCGTCTTTGCCTATGCCACCGCGGCAAGCGGCGTGCCGGCGGACTGGGCCGCGGCCCCCGGGCGCGCCGGCATCCATTTCCTGCCCGACATTTCGGTGCGCGCCGCCGATGGGGTTGCCCGCCTTACGGCAGCAGCGAAGGGCGCGGGCGATATCGTGGTGGTGTCGCTGCATTGGGGCGGCAACTGGGGCTTCGACATTTCGCGCCAGGAGCAGGCCTTCGCGCACCGGCTGATCGATGCGGGCGGCGCCGATATCGTGTACGGGCACTCGTCCCATCACATCAGGGGTGCCGAGGTGTATCGCGACCGCCTGATTCTCTATGGCTGCGGTGACTTCCTCAACGACTACGAAGGCATCGGCGGATACGAGCGATACCGGCCCGACCTGGCCTTGATGTACTTCCCGCTCGTCGACGGCGCAACCGGCGCATTGCGCCAGCTGTCCGCCGTGCCGATGCAGATCCGCCATTTCAGCCTGCGCCGCGCACCGGAGCAAGGCGTGTCGTGGCTCTGCGCCACGCTGGACCGGGAAAGCGGCAAGCAGGGCACGCACGCGACCCGTGTGGCGGACGATACCCTGGCGTTGCGCTGGGACGGCTAGCGCGCTACGCGCGCATGGCTTTCGCCATCTCGCTCGTGGCGTGCCAGCCCAGCGCGACATACAGCGACCGGCCCATCTCGGTGGCGTGCAGGATCGCGTACTGGAGGTCGCGCCTGGTGAATTCGTCCTCCGCCAGCTGCATGAGGCGGCGCCCCAGCCCCTGCTTGCGATGCGTAGCCTCCACATACACGTTCAGCACGTAGCCACGCTTGTCCTGCAGGGGATGGGCCGGATGCGGCGGCCAGTCGATCGCCATCAGGCCAATGCCGCCCACCGGCTGGCCCTGGTCCATCAGCACGAAGCCGAAGTAGCTGCCATCGCGCAGGCGCGGCACAAGCCATGGCCGGAACTGCTGCGTCATGGCCTGCAGGACCTCCTCGCCGCGCCCGGCCTCGCGGAACATGGATTCGCGATGGCGGCAGACCAGCTCGACATCATCGGCACCAAGCGGGCGGACTTCCATGGCAGGCTTCCTTGGGGATTTGCGTGGGTGGTGGGAGAGAGAATTTGCGCGGCGCGCACCGACATCCTAACGCAGTGCATTGCGATTCGGAGAACTTCCCACCGGCGCCATGGCCCGAAGCCGGGAATAAAAAAAGCGAAGCGCTGTTGGCGCTTCGCTTCGAGGCCATCCGGGCTGAATGCACCGGATGGCAGGACGAACCCTTCTGCCTTACTGCGTGGTCACGGCCGGCTTGACGTCCACCGAGGCCACCGGTCCGGTCTCGCTCAGGCCGCCGCCAAGCGACCGGTACAGGTCGATGGCATTGTTCAGGCGCAGTTGCCGCGCCTGGATCAGGGCCTGGTCGGCAGCGAACAGCTGACGCTGCGAGTCGAGCTGGTCCAGCTGGCTGGCCACGCCATTCCTGAAGCGCATCGTCGACAACTCGTAGCGCGCTGCCTCGGCGTTGCGCACCTGCTCCTGGCTGGTCACCTGCTCTTCCAGCGTGCCGCGCGCCACCAGTGCATCCGCCACTTCCGCGAAGGCCGTCTGGATGGTCTTCTCGTAGTTGGCGATCTGGATATTCTTGCGCACGTTGGTCAGGTCCAGGTTGGACAGGTTCCGGCCGTAGTCGAAGATCGGCAGCACCAGCTGCGGTGCGAACGACCACGCGCCGGTGCCGGAATCGAACAGGCTCGAGAAGGTCGGGCTGATCGCGCCGGCATTGGCGGTGAGCGTAATGCGCGGGAAGAACGCCGCGCGCGCCGCGCCGATATTGGCGTTGGCGGAGAGCAGCAACTGCTCGGCCTGGCGGATGTCGGGACGCTGCTCGAGCAGGTCCGACGGCAGCCCTGCCGGGATGTCGCTGATGATCCGCTCGTCCGACAGGCGCATCGGTGCAGGCAGGTTCTCGATGGTGCCAAGCGGCTTGCCCACCAGCACCTCAAGCGCGTTCTGCGCCTGCGCGCGCTGGCGTGCCAGCTGCGCGGCGGAAACGCGGGCCTGCGCCACCAGCGATTCGTTGTCGCGCAGGTCCAGCGCCGACGTGGCGCCCGCATCGAAGCGTTGCTTGGCCAGGCTCAGCGTGTACTCGCGCGTCTTCAGCGTGTTCTGCGCGAGCTCGTATTGCTCGGCGAAAGAGCGCTCGGACAGGTAGGCCTGGGCGACTTCGGAGACCAGCGAGATCTGCGCGGAACGGCGTGCTTCCTCGGTGGCGAAGTACTGCGACAGCGCCGCGTTGGACAGACTGCGCACGCGGCCGAAGAAGTCCAGCTCGAACGAAGTCACGCCGGCGCCCGCCTGGAAGTACTCGGAGACAAACGGCTTGCCGGTGGCCGACTGCAAGGCGGGGGTGCGCGAACGGTTGAAACCGCCGGTGGCGTTCACCGTGGGCAGCAGGTCGGCGCGCTGCACCTGGTACAGCGCGCGCGCTTCCTCGATGCGCAGCGCAGCGGTGCGCAGGTCGCGGTTGTTCTCCAGCGAGGTGGCAATCAGCACTTGCAGGCGCGGGTCGCGGAAAAACTCGCGCCAGCCGATCTCGCTCGCCCGGCGGGTTTCGCCGGTCTTCACTTCGGCGGCCGCGTAGCCTTCCGGCGCGGCCGGGAAGCTGGTGGCCACCGGCGGGGCAGGGCGTTCATAAACGGGTGCCAGTGTGCAACCCGAGAGGACGCCCGCCACCAGCAACAGCGTGGTCAGTGTCTTTGTCATGTCAGATTCCTTCCTTGGGTTCGAGCCCTTGCTCGTTCAGCATCTGCTCGCGCTTGCTGCCCTTGAAGCGGCTACGGATCACCACGAAGAACACCGGCACCAGGAAAATCGCCAGCACCGTGGCGGTGATCATGCCGCCGATCACGCTGGTACCGATGGCGCGCTGGCCGCCCGAGCCCGCGCCGCTGGCGATCGCCAGCGGCAGCACGCCCAGGATAAAGGCCATCGAGGTCATCAGGATCGGGCGGAACCGCAGGTGCACGGCTTCGAGCGTAGCGTCGATGACGCTGCGGCCCTGGGCCTGCAGATCCTTGGCGAATTCCACGATCAGGATGGCGTTCTTCGCCGACAAGCCAATCGTCGCGATCAGGCCCACCTTGAAGTACACGTCGTTGGGCATGCCGCGCAGGGTCACACCGAGCAGCGCGCCGAGCACGCCGAGCGGCACCACCAGCAGCACTGCGACCGGGATCGACCAGCTCTCATAGAGCGCGGCCAGGCACAGGAACACGATGATCAGCGACAGCGTGTACAGCATCGGCTCTTGCGAACCGGCCAGGCGCTCTTCATAAGACTGTCCCGACCACTCGAAGCCGAAGCCCGGCGGCAGCTTGGCGAAGTTGTCTTCCATGATCTTCATGGCTTCGCCGGTACTGCGCCCCGGAGCGGCCTGGCCAGCGATCTTCACCGCCGGCAAGCCGTTGTAACGCTCCAGTCGCGGCGAGCCCATGATCCACTTGGAAGTGGCAAAGGCGGCGAACGCAACCATGTCGCCGTTGCTGTTCTTCACGCGCAGCTTGGTCAGGTCATCGGGCAGCTTGCGGTCGTTGCCTTCGGCCTGGGCGATCACCTTGCGCACACGGCCTTCGTAGATGAAGTCGTTGACGTAGGAAGAGCCGAACGCGATGGCCAGCGTCGCGTTGATATTGGCCACCGACACACCCAGCGCGCGTGCCTTCTCGCGGTCGATGTCGATCTGCAGCTGCGGCGCGTCTTCCTGGCCTTCGGGGCGAACGCCCACCAGCGCGGGATTCTTCGCGGCCATGCCGAGCATCATGTTGCGCGCTTCCATCAGCTTGGCGTGACCCTGGCCGGTGCGGTCCTGCAGGCGGAAGTCGAAGCCCGAGGAGTTGCCCAGCTCGGAGATCGCCGGCGGGTTAAGCGGGAAGATGATGGCGTCCTTGATGAAGGACAGCGCACCAAACGCCCGGCCAACCAGTGCCTGCGCGGTCTCGTCCTTGCCGGTGCGGTCCTTCCAGTCCTTCAGGCGCACGAACGCGATACCGCCGTTCTGGCCGCGGCCGAAGAAGGAGAAGCCCGCCACGGTGATCATCTGGTCCACTACCTTGGATTCCTTCTGCAGGTAGTAGTCCTCGATCTGCTTGAGCACGCCGATGGTACGTTCCTGCGTGGCGCCGTTGGGCAGCTGCACCACCGTGATCATGTAGCCCTGGTCTTCCTCGGGGAGGAAGGAGGAGGGCAGGCGCTTGAACAGCACCACCATACCCACGACGATGAGCGCGTAGATGATCAGGTAGCGCCCGGCGCGCGCCAGGATGCGGCCCACCATGCTCTGGTAGCCGGTGGCGGCGCGTGCGAAGGTGCGGTTGAACCAGCCGAAGAAACCCTTCTTCTCGTGGTGGTGGCCAGCCTCGACCGGCTTGAGCAACGTGGCGCACAGCGCCGGCGTGAGCGTCAAGGCCAGCAGCGCCGAGAACGCGATCGACGCGATCAGCGACAGCGAGAACTGGCGGTAGATGTTACCCACCGAACCCGAGAAGAACGCCATCGGGATGAACACCGCGGTCAGCACCAGCGTGATGCCGACGATGGCGCCGGTGATCTGGCCCATGGCCTTGCGCGTGGCGTCGCGTGGCGAGAGTCCTTCCTCGCTCATGATCCGCTCGACGTTTTCCACCACCACGATCGCATCGTCCACCAGGATACCGATCGCCAGCACCATGCCGAACATCGTCAGCACGTTGATGGAGAAGCCGAAGGCCAGCAGCATGCCCGTGGTGCCCAGCAGGGCCACCGGCACCACCACCGTCGGGATGATGGTCGCGCGGATGTTCTGCAGGAACAGGTACATCACCAGGAACACCAGCACCACGGCTTCGACCAGGGTCTTGATCACTTCCTCGATCGAGATCTTGACGAAGGCCGAGGTGTCGTAAGGCACGGAGTACTGGTAATCGGCCGGGAAGAACTTGGAGAGCTCTTCCATCTTGGCGCGCACCGCGGTGGCGGTGGCCAGGGCGTTGCCGCTCGGGGCCAGCTTGATGGCGATGGCCGCCGAGGCCTTGCCGTTGGTACGGGCCAGCGTGGAGTAGTCGGCACCGCCGAGTTCGACGCGGCCGATGTCCTTGATGCGCACCGAGGAGCCGTCCGGGTTCGTGCGCAGCAGGATATTGGCGAACTGCTCCGGCGTGGTGAGGCGGCTCTCGGTGGTGACGGTGGCGTTGAGCTCGGTGCCCTTGGGCGACGGCGTGCCGCCCAGCTCACCCACGGCGACCTGGACGTTCTGCTCCGAGATGGCGGCGGTGACGTCCTGCGGCGTCAGGTTGAAACCGGTCAACTTGGCCGGGTCCACCCAGATGCGCATGGCGTACTCGGTGCCGAACAGGTCGGCCTGGCCCACGCCCGGCACGCGGCGGATCGAATCGATCACGCTGGACGAGATGTAGTTGCCCAGCTGGATGGCGTCGGCCTGCCCGGACTTGGACGCGACCGTCAGGAACATCATGTAGTTGTTCCCGGCCTTGTCCACGCGCACGCCCTGCTGGCGCACTTCCGCCGGCAGGCGCGCTTCCACGCGCTTGAGGCGGTTCTGCACCTCGACCGAGTTCAGGTCGATGTTGGAGCCCGGCTGGAAGGCGATCGTGATCGTCGACAGGCCGGTGGCTTCGCTGGTGGAGTTGTAGTAAAGCAGCCCGGGAATGCCGTTGAGCTCTTGCTCGATCACCGTGGTGACCGAGTCTTCAAGCGTCTTGGCGGATGCGCCCGGATAGGTCGCCGTGACCGAGATCGTCGGCGGGGCGATGTTGGGGTACTGGGCGATCGGCAGTTGCACCACCGACAGCAAGCCCCCCAGCACGATGATCAGCGCAAGCACCCACGCGAACACCGGCCGGTCAATAAAAAACTTGGCCATAACACTGGCTCCCTTCGAATTGCGCTGTGATTAGCCCTGCTTGGCGTCGGCCTTGTCAGCGGTCACCGCGGCAGGAGCCGAGGCTCCGCTGGCGGCCGGCTGCGTGGCGGGAGCCGAGGCGGCGGCGGTCTTCGAGACAAACGGCACGGCCTTGGCGGGCGCGCCGACCTTGACCTTCTGCAAGCCCTCGACGATCACCTTCTCGCCACCCTTCAGGCCCTCGGTGACGATCCAGCTCTCGCCGATGGCCTGGGGCGCCTTGACCGGCACCGCCGCGACGTTGCCGTCGCCGCCCACCACCATCACCGACGCGCCTTGCGCATTGCGGATCAGCGCGCGTTGCGGCACGGTCAGCGCGTTTTCGTCCACGCCCTGCTCGATCTTGACGCGCACGAAGGTGCCCGACAGCAGCTCGCGCTTGGCGTTGGGGAACTGCGCGCGCAGCGTGATGGCGCCGGTGGTCGGGTCAACCGTCATGTCCGAGAACAGCAGCTTGCCGGTTTGCTCGTACTCGCGGCCGTCCTCGATGAACAGATGGACGCGGGCGCCACCGTCGACGCCCTTGACCTTGCCGCTCTCGATGGCGCGGCGCAGCTTCATCACTTCGCTCGCGGGCTGGGTGAAGGTCACCCAGATCGGGTCGACCTGCTCGACCATGGTCAGCTTGGTGGCTTCGCCGCTGCCGACCAGCGCGCCTTCGGTCACCAGCGCGCGGCCCACGCGGCCGCTGATGGGCGCGGTGACGGCGGTGTAGCCGAGGTTGATCTGGGCGGTGGAAACGGCAGCCTTGGCCGAGGCAATGTCGGCGGTGGCCTGGCCCGCGGCCGCCACGGCTTCGTCGTATTCCTGCTTGCTCACCGCGTTGACGGCGACCAGCGGCTTGTAGCGCTCGGCCTTCTGGCGGGCCGCCACGGCGTTGGCTTCGGCACGGGCAAGGCTGGCCTTGGCCGACTCGAGCTGTGCCTGGTAGGGCGCAGGGTCGATCTTGAACAGCAACTGGCCTGCCTTGACCTCGCCGCCTTCCGTGTAGTTACGGGACAGCACGATGCCGGCAACCCGTGCCCGCACTTCGGCGGTGCGCACGCCTTCGAGGCGGCCCGGCAGTTCATTGATAACAGAAACGGTCGTAGGCGTGACGGTGACGACACCCACTTCCGGCGGCGGCATGGCGCCGCCCTGCGGCTTCTTTTCGCCGCAGGCGGATAGCGCAAGCGCCGACAACACGGCAGCGGCAACGCAAGTGATACGTTGGGACTTCCTCATCGATAACCCCATGATGGCAATTTGAGATCGGCCGCATGCGCTCCCGGTGTCGTATCCGGATACGGCGCGGCCCACCGCTGGCAGATGGCACAGAGGCGGGCAAAAAGAGTAATGCTAGCCACAATTTGCAACGCTGACGTGGCACATGCGACGAAAGGTTGCAAATTAGTAACGACATGCCGACATGGCAGCGTGAACCGTGGAGCGGTGCGCGCCGCCGTCTGCCAGCCCATCACGCCGATGGGCTGGCCGAAAGTCAGGCGAACGCGTATTATATATACATTCAAGCATGTATGTAAGAACTTGTTGCAACGCGGCGATAGCCGCCCTATATATCCACGTCCTAACGCGCCGGCGCGGCGCGCACAGTGCAAGGCGGGCTTCACCGCCAGCACTCAGGGAGACAGAACCAGACCGGTCCCTCGTGGCCGGCACCAGAGAACATCATGGTCAGACGCACCAAGGAAGAGGCGCTTGAAACACGCCATCGCATTCTCGACGCGGCCGAGGCGGTATTTCACGCCCGCGGCGTTGCCCGCCCTTCGCTAGCCGATATTGCGGAGGCGGCCGGCGTGACGCGCGGCGCCATCTACTGGCATTTCAAGAACAAGAGCGATGTCTTCGCCGCGATGTCCGACCGCGTCCACCTGCCGCTCGAGGCACTGTGCGAGCCGGGACGCATCGCGAGCCAGGAAGACCCGCTTGGCAGCATTCGCGACATCTGCGCCTTTGTGATGCGCCAGACCGTGGAAAACCCGCAGTGGCGGCGCGTGTTCGAGATCGTTTTCCACAAGTGCGAGATGGTGGCGGACAACGGCGCCATCTTCGAGCGGCAGCGCCAGTCGCACCAAGAGGGCACGGTGAAGATGCGCGAGCACCTGCGCATGGCGGTGGACCGCGGGCAGTTGCCGGCCGACCTCGACCTGGACCTTGCCGTCAATGTGTTCCACGCCTCGATTGGCGGCATGCTGTCGCACTGGCTGTTCGCCCCCGAGGAATTCGATCTCGAGAGCAATGCCGAGCGGGTGGCCGACGCCTTCATCGACACCCTCAAGCTGTCGCCGGCTCTGCGCCAGGGTTATGTGGCGCGTCCCGTGCCGAAGCTCGAGGAAGAAGTTGCCTCGATGTGCCAGGAGGCCAAGAAGAAGGCCGAGGCCGAGACCAAGCAGGCTGCGCAGACACTCACCGCCAAAGCGCTACCCGGCTGATCGCCGCAGCGGCGCGAGAGCCGCTCAGCCCCACTCAGCCCCGCACGGCCTCGCGCCAGCGTGCCAGGAAATTGCGCTTGCGCAGCGTGTCCTGCGCCGCCAGCAGGCCGGGGCCGACGCTGATCGGCTTGAGCGCGTAGCCCAGCCGCTCCGACAGCGCCGCCGCGGTGTGCTCGCTGTCGGTGTCGGTGCGGATCGTGTAGAGCTGCGAGGCGCTCTGCCCCAGCAGCGTCTGGCCCGCACGCGAGAGCAGGAAATCCAGCCATAGCCGGGCCGCATTGGGATGCGGCGCGCGGCGCGCGATGAAGGCCACGCGCGACATCACCAGCGTGTAGTCGCGCGGCGCGATGACATCGATCTCCGCCCCGCGCTCCATCAGCGACAGCGCGTACGAACCCAGCAAGTTGTAGCCCATCACGAATTCGCCGGAGGCGATACGCTCGATCATGTTCGCGGTGGACGCCGACAACTGCACGCCGCAGCGCCCCAGCGCCTGGGCCAGATACCAGAACTCATCACCCATGCGCGCGTCCTGCTGCGCCAGCAGGTAGCCCACCCCGGATTTTTCCACATCGTAGGTCACCACCCGCTGGCGCCAGCGCGGCGTGTTTTCCTGCAGCAGGCGCGCCAGGCCGGTGCGGCTGCGCGGCGTGCGCATGCCGGCAAAATGGCGGCGGTTGTAGACGATCACGGCGGGCTCGAAGGTGGTGCCCCAGGCTTCATCGCGCCAGGCAGCCCACGCCGGCAGGCCGGCCCGCTCGGGCGAGGGGTAGCGCAGGGCATGGCCATCGTTGACGAGCTTGATCTGCAGGTCCATTGCCGTGCTCCACAGCACATCGGCGTAGTCGGGGCCGCCCACCTGGCCCGCGCCCAGCGCGGCGCTATCGGCCAGGAAACGGCCGTTCAACTCCAGCGTGTTGAGGTCCTGATAGCGCACCTTGATGCCGGGGTAGCGTGCCTCGAACGCGGCCAGCAGCGGCCGCGCGATTTCCATGTCGGTGGAGGCATGCACGTTGACCGAGCCTTCCTGCACACCCCGCGCGATGATCTCGGCGTAGCTTGCCGGATAGCCCGCCGGCACCGGCGCAACGGCCTGGGCATGCACGCCATGGCTCAGCCCCGCCAGCGTGGCCGCAGCGGCGCCGGCCAGGACGCGCCGCCGGTGCCAGCTTTCTGGCAGTTCGGCAACCATGGCGGGAGGCGTGAAGGGCAAGGGCAAGGGGGACGGGGAGGGGGGCAGCTTGCGCAAGGCGGGAACCATCGGTGGTGACATCGGTGGCCAAAAAAGGGGCCATGGCGCACTCGCCGCGCGCAGCCCGGGGCGGAGGTATTATAAGCGCCCGCGGCGTGTCCTCGCGGGGGCGGCGGCCTTGCCAGCCATGGCGGCGCAGCCATCGCATGATTTCAAACGGACGCTTACCTGGCAGGGGAGGACCGCCGTGCGCTTATTGCTGGTGGAAGACGAGATTGAACTGGCGCGCTGGGTTGCGCGTGCCCTGGAGCAGGGCGGCTTTGTCATCGAGCATGTGGCCGACGGCCTGCAGGCCGAGGCGCGGCTGATGGCCGAGGAATACGACGTGGTGGTGCTGGACCTGCGCCTGCCCGGCAAGGACGGGCTGGCCGTGCTCAAATCCATGCGCGGGCGCGACGACCGCACCCCGGTACTGATCCTGACCGCGCAAGACACGCTCGACGAACGCGTGCGCGGCCTCAACCTCGGCGCCGACGATTACCTGCCCAAGCCCTTCGCCATTGCCGAGCTCGAAGCCCGCATCCTGGCGCTGATCCGGCGTAGCCGCGGCCGCGCGCATCCGCGCCTGCAGTGCGGCACGCTGGTGTTCGACGGCGAAACGCGCAGCTTTACGCTCGAAGGTGCGCCGCTCGCGCTGACCCCGCGCGAATCGACCCTGCTGGGCGCGCTGCTGGCCAAGAGCGGCCAGCCGCTGACCAAGGCACAACTGCTCGACAAGGTGTTCTCGCTCGATGCCGACGTCAGCCCCGATGCCATCGAAGTGCTGGTCTACCGGCTGCGCAAGAAGCTCTCGGGCCACGGCGTGACCATCGTCACGCTGCGTGGCTTCGGCTACCTGCTGGAACCGGAAGGACAGCCCTGATGCTGCGCCGCCTGCCACGGCACTGGTTGCGGCGCTGGCTGCAAGGCAGCCTGCGCCGCCAGTTGCTGCTGCTGCTCGTGCCCGCGCTGGCGGCCATGATGGCGCTCGACACGTGGCTGACCTACGGCACGCTGCGCGATGCCGCCAACGCGGCCTACGACCGCTCGCTGTACGGCTCGGTGCGCGCCATCGACAACGCCATCGGCATGGCCGGCGAAAGCGTGCAGATCGCGCTGCCGGACGCCGCCATGGAGATGTTCGAGACCGCGGCGCAGACTCATGTCTTCTACCGCGTCTCGCTGGAACGCAATGGCAAGATCGAAACCGTCACTGGCTACGACGACCTGCCGCTGCCCAAGGCAGAGATCGCCAGCAACCAGCCGCGCTTCTACGACGCCGACTATCGCGGCGACCCGGTGCGCATCGCCGTGCTGGCGCACCCGGTGTATCGCCCCAACGCCCACATGCGCGTGATCGTGCAGGTGGCAGAAACCGCCGAGCCGCGCTTTGCGCTGATCGCCACCGTGTGGCGCGGCGCGCTGGCGCGCGACGTGCTGCTGATCCTGATCAGCGCGGGCATCCTGGTGGCCGGCATCACCTATGTGCTGCGCCCGCTGGCGCGCGTGCGCGACGACGTGCAGGCGCGCTCCGCCGACGACCTCACGCCGCTGGCCTTCGACCATGTGCCCATGGAAGTCCGCCCGCTGGTCGATGCGGTCAACCTGCACGTGTCGCGCTCGGCCGCCATGACGCAGGCCCAGGCGCAATTCATCGCCGACGCCGCGCACCAGCTGCGCACGCCGCTGGCCATCCTCAAGACGCAAGCCGAATTCGCCCAGCGCCAGCTTTGCGCCAGCGCAGATCCCGCGCGGGCGCGGGACGCCGCCGGTGAGGCGGTAGGCGGCATCGTCACGCAGCTGGAGCAGGCCGCGCGCCTGACCAACCAGCTGCTGGCGCTGGCGCGGGTACGGCAGCACCCGGGCAGCGACGCGCCTGGCGAAGCCGAGCCGCTGGAGCTGATCGACGCCGTGGCCGTGGCCGAGCAGGTGGCGCTGGACTACTTGCCGCTGGCGCGCGGCAAGCAGCAGGATTTTGGCTGGGAGCGCCCGCAGGGGCTGGCGCTGCCCGTACGGGCCGATGCCGCGCTGTTGCGCGAGGCCTTTGCCAATCTTGTCCACAACGCGATCCAGTATTCGCCGCGCGGCAGCCGTATCACGCTTTCCGCCGCGCGCGTCGGGGACGCCGCCTGCCTGGTGGTGGAGGATGATGGGCCGGGCATTCCTGCCGAGGAACGCGAAAAAGTATTTGCGCGGTTTTACCGCCGGGTTGGGAACGTGGAGCCGGGCTCCGGCCTGGGACTGGCGATCTCCCGCGAAATGGCGGCGCGCTTCGGGGGAACGGTAGCGCTGGGGATTGCGCTGCAGGGCAAAGGGGTTCGGGCGGTCCTGACGCTGCCGATCGGGGAATGAGAGGGCGCTAAAAAGACCAGAAAATCTAAAAAAAGCAAATGTCCATACATCCGACCCCACGTAAACCCCACCCCATTGCCTGACAAATTGACAGCCTTTTGACAGTTTCTACCCCCTAGAATCGCGCCATGGCCGCTGTACCGGCCAGACCAAGTCAGAAAGTCAAAGAACAAGTCCGGCATGCAAGCGCTGCCAGGGACAGGAGACAACGCCTAGCCACCCGGTCAACGCACGCAGCGCCGGCGCACCGCACGACTCTCTCGCCCCCGACAGCCAGCTTCACTGCCAGCCGGACACCTCCGGGGTCGGTCCTCGCCAGCAACGCCGGCAACCGTTCACCGGCAATCCTCTGAAAAAGAACAGGAGACCGTAATGCGTCGTTCGATTCATCGCTTTGCCCACGTCGTCATGGCTTCGGCCGCGATCACCGCCACCGTGGCTGCCGCGCCCGCGTTCGCGCTCGACAGCGTGAAGTTCATGATCGGCGCCAACCCGGGCGGCGGCTTCGACCAGACCGGCCGCTCGCTGGGTGCGGCGCTGGTTTCCGCCGGCGTGGCCAAGACGGCCTCTTACGACAACAAGGGCGGCGCGGGCGGCACCATCGGCCTGACGCAGTTCGTCAATACCGACAAGGGCAACCCCAACGCGATGATCGTCACCGGCGCGGTGATGGTTGGCGCGATCGAAACCAACCATCCCCCGGTCACGCTAAAGAACGCCACCCCGATCGCTCGCCTGTTCGCCGACACCATGGTGATCACCGTGCCGGCCAACTCGCCGCTGAAGTCCATGAAAGACCTGACCGCACAGCTCAAGGCCAACCCGGGCAGCGTGAGCTGGGGCGGTGGCTCCAAGGGTTCGATCGACCACATCCTGGCAGGTCTGGTAGCCAAGGAAAGCGGCGTGGATCCGAAGAAGATCAACTACGTGCCTTTCCAGGGCGGTGGTGAAGCCTCGGCATCGATCCTGGGCGGCCACGTGACCGTCGGCCTGGCCGGCGTGTCCGAGTTCCTGCCCTTCATCAAGAGCGGCAAGATGCGCGCGCTGGCCGTGACCTCCAAGGACCGCACCGCCGATATCCCGACGCTCAAGGAGCAGGGCATCAACGTGGAGATCTACAACTGGCGCGGCGTGTACGGCGCGCCGGGCATCACCGCCGAGCAACGCAAGGCGCTGGTGGATGCGGTGGTCAAGGCAACCGAAACCCCGCTGTGGAAGGAAACGCTGGCCAAGAATGACTGGACCCCGTTCCTGCTGACCGGCGACGAGTTCGGCAAGTTCGTGGACAGCGAGTCGGCCCGCCTGGGCGGTTCGCTGCGCGAGCTGGGCGTAGCGAAGTAAGCCACGCTGCCTGAGCGTTTCACCGCATTATCGTTTCAGCGTTTTACCTGTCGGCCCTGCCTGCGGCGCACCGTAACGCTCGGTGCGCATGCGGCAGGCGGGGGTCCGGTGTCCACCTGCGATACCTAAAAACCAAACTACACATCGCCGGGCCCCCGCCTTAAGCGGGGACGACAAACCGCGGGACGCCAAGGGCCGGACAACACGGCCGCAGGCACCGCTTGAAGGAGCCACTTCCAATCATGAAACCCTCACACCTGGCGATCGGCATTGCCGTATTGCTGCTCTCCGCCTTCTACTTCGTCGGCCTGTCGGGCATCTCCGGCGACGAGGGCTATGCCGGCCTGTCGCCACGCTTCATGCCCACGCTGGTTGCCATCGGCCTGGCCGCATGCGGCGCGGCGCTGACCTGGCAAGGCGTTCGCGGCGGCTTTCGCAATATGCCGGAAGAAGACGCCGAACTGCCCGACGCCCCGCACAATTTCCGCGGCTTCCTGTGGGTGGCTGCCGGCCTGGTGGCCAACATGGCGCTGATCGGCACGCTGGGCTTTGTGCTGGCGTCGACCCTGCTGATGGTCTGCGTGGCGCGTGGCTACGGCAGCAAGCGCTTTGTGCGCGATGCCCTGATTGGCCTGTGCATTACGTTGCCGATGTGGGCACTGTTTGAATTCCTGCTCGGCATCAATTTGCCGTTGCTGCCCGTCGCCGGGTTCTGAACGGAGCTGATGATCCATGGATACGCTTAACCTGCTGATGCATGGCTTTGCCATCGCCATCACGCCAATCAACCTGATGTGGGCCCTGGTGGGCTGCTTCCTGGGCACCGCCATCGGCGTGCTGCCGGGCATCGGCCCCGCGCTCACGGTAGCGATGCTGCTGCCGCTGACCGCCAAGGTGGAACCCACCGCCGCGCTGATCATGTTCGCCGGCATCTACTACGGCGCCATGTACGGCGGCTCCACCACCTCCATCCTGATGAACACGCCGGGCGAGTCGTCGACCATGGTCACGGCGATGGAAGGCAACCTGATGGCCAAGAGCGGCCGCGCCGGCCCGGCGCTGGCCACGGCGGCCATCGGCTCGTTCGCCGCGGGCACCATCGCCACCGTGCTGCTGTCGATGTTCGCGCCGGTCGCGGCCGACGTGGCGCTGCAGTTCGGGCCCGGCGAATACTTCATGATCATGCTGCTGGCCTTCACCACGGTGTCGGCGGTGCTGGGCTCATCCCTGCTGCGCGGCATGACCAGCTTGTTCCTGGGCCTGGGCATCGGCCTGATCGGCATGGACTCGCTCTCGGGCCAGACGCGCTACTCGATGAATGTGCAGGAGCTGTACGACGGCATCGACATCGTGGTGGTCGCGGTCGGCCTGTTCGCGGTGGGCGAGGCGTTGTTCAACGCCTTCTTCCCGCAGCCCGCGGGTGGCTTCAACAAGCTCAGCTCGGTCATGATGACCAAGTCGGACTGGAAGCGCTCGGTGCCGGCGTGGATCCGCGGCACCATCATCGGCTTTCCCTTCGGCCTGATCCCGGCCGGCGGCGCGGAAATCCCGACCTTCCTGTCGTACGCCACCGAGAAGAAGCTGTCCAAGCACAAGGATGAGTTCGGCACGGTGGGCGCGATCGAAGGCGTGGCTGGCCCCGAGGCCGCCAACAACGCCGCCGTGACGGCCACGCTGGCTCCGCTGCTGACGCTGGGCATCCCCACCTCGAACACCACCGCGATCCTGCTGGCGGCGTTCCAGAACTACAACCTGCAGCCGGGCCCGATGCTGTTCCAGACTTCGGGCGACCTGGTGTGGGGCCTGCTGGCTTCGCTGTACATCGGCAACGTGATGCTGCTGGTGCTGAACCTGCCGGCGATCGGCCTGTGGGTGCGCATGCTGCGCATCCCCACGCCGCTGCTGTATGGCGGCATCCTGATCTTCGCGGGCCTGGGCGCCTACGGCATCCGCCAGTCGTGGTTCGACCTGCTGCTGCTGTTCATCATCGGCGTGCTGGGCATGGCCATGCGCCGCTTTGACTTCCCGACCGCACCGGTGATCGTGGGCATGATCCTGGGGCCGATCGCGGAGAAGCAGCTGCGCAACGCGCTGTCGATCAGCCAGGGCGACTGGTCGATCTTCGTGACCCAGCCGATCTCGGCCACCATCCTGGCCATGACGGTGGCGGTGGTGCTGATCCCGCGCATCCTGGGCTGGCTGGCCCGGCGCTCAGCGCGTGGCAAAGTGGCTGACGCCACAGGTTGATTAGCGCAAAATGCGGGCAAGGCCCGGCACTCCAGGGTGCCGGGCTTTTTGCCTTTTGCTTGTTGACTGTTGACCCGGCTGGCACTGCGCATGTGGTCTCCCCTCTCCCACTTGTGGGAGAGGGGCCGGGGGAGAGGGCGGGCGCTGCCTACGCCGCCATGCCGGAAAAAACCATGGGCTTCGTTTCTCGTGGCTCCTAGCTAAGCCACCCCTCTCCCCAACCCTCTCCCCCTGAGGGGAGAGGGAGTAAACACCGTCGTCATCTCAGATGGCTTTGGCGCAATAGCCAGGCCGCTGCAACATGCCCTCACTCCTTCACCGTTGGCGTCCGGTCCTCTTGACGCTGCTGCTCGGCCTGGCCGCCGCGCTCGTTTGCACGCTGCTGCACACACCGCTGCCATGGATGATCGGCCCGCTGCTGGCGGTAGCCATCGCACGCATGCGCGGCGCCGACCTGCGCGCGCCCACGCAGGCGCGCAACGCCGGGCAGTGGGCCATTGGCACCTCGCTCGGGCTTTACTTCACATCTGACGTGGTGGCGCGGCTGATCGAGTTCCTGCCGTATATCGTCGCGGGCTCGCTGTTTGCGCTGCTGCTCGGCTGTGGCGGCGCCTGGCTGCTGCGCAAGACCACCGGCGTGGCGTTCAAGACGGCGTACTTCTCCACCGCCATCGGCGGCGCGTCGGAGATGGCCAACCTGGCCGAGCGCAACGGCGCGCGCATCGACCAAGTGGCGGCTGCGCATTCGCTGCGCGTGCTGATGGTGGTGGTGGCCGTGCCCGCGCTGTTCCAGTACGGCGGCATCCACGGGCTTGACCCATACGTGCCCGGGCCACGCACGGTGGACTACCTGTGGCTGCCCGTGCTGATCGCGATCACGGTCAGCGTGGCGCTGGTGCTCAAGCGCTTCAACCTGCCCAATCCCTTCGTGATCGGCACGCTGCTGGCAGCCGCCGTGCTGACCGCCTCGGGCTTCGAGCTGTCCGCCATCCCCACGTGGATGAGCCGCGCCGGCCAGCTGATGATCGGCGTGTCGCTGGGCGCGCGCTTCTCGCGCGACTTCCTCCATACCGCGCCACGCTTTCTCGGCGGCGTGGCGGTGTACACGCTGGCGGCGCTGGTGCTCTCCGCGCTGTTTGGCTGGGGCCTGTCGGCACTGTCCGGCGTGCATCCCGCCACCGCCATCCTCGGCACCACGCCCGGCGGCATCGCCGAGATGTGCATCACGGCCAAGGTGCTGGAGCTTGGCGTGCCCCTGGTCACCGCCTTCCACGTGATCCGGATGGCCTTCGTGGTGCTGTGCACCGGCCCCCTGTATCATTGGCTCAAACATCGTGCCGCGCCGCAGGAGACGGAATAGCAACCTGGCCCGGCCCCATCCCAGACAAACGGGCGTGCCATGCCAGAGCCAACGCTAGTACCAACGCCGGAATCCGGCTTCACGCTTGCCGATATCGACCACACCCTGCAGCGGGTACTGGCGCCATGGGTGCGCCAGCTCGGGCTGCGTGCCGAGCACGTTGATGCGCAGGGCGTAACGCTGCGCCTGCCTTTTGACGAATCATTTCGCCATGCGGGTGGCGTGGTGTGCGGCCAGGTGCTGATGTCCGCGGCCGATACCGCCATGATCGTGGCCATCGCCAATGCACTTGGCGCCTTCAGGCCGATGACCACTGTCACGCTCACCACCAACTTCATGCGCCCGGTGATCGAGGGCGACGTGCTGGTGCGCGCCAATGTGCTGCGCCTGGGCAAGACCGTGGTGTTCGGCGAAATCGAGCTGACCGGCACCGATGGCAAGCTGGCCGTGCAGGCCACTACCACTTACGCGCTGCTGTGAGCGGCGCATCACCCAATTGCACGCCAAATTGCACGCAATCTCCCAAGCCATCTCCATGCATGAGCCCCGCAGCCTGACGCCTGCCCCCATCCAGCCCGCCGCCACCTCGCCGTTCGACCAGGTGGTGTTTGCCGGCGGCGGCAACCGCTGCTGGTGGCAGGCAGGCTGGTGGGATACGGTGGCGCCCGAGCTGGGGCTGCGCCCGCGCGTGATCACGGGGATCTCGGCCGGGGCCGCCACGGCGTGCATGATCTATGCGCACGACTCCCGCCAGGTGATGGCGTACTACGGCCAGGTGCTTGCCGGCAACCGGCGCAATGCGTACTGGGGCAACCTGCTGAGCAAGCAACGCGTGTTTCCGCATTACGGCATCTACCGCGCCGCATTGCTGAACATCTTCGGCGAGGGCCGCCTGGCAAACCTGCAGACGGCGCCGGAGATCCGCATCGGCGTGGCCCACATCCCGCGCTGGAGCGGCCCGCGGCTAGCGGTGATGGCCGGGCTGGTCGCCTACAACATCGAGAAGCACTGGCTCAAGACCTTGCACCCGCGCCTGGGCCGCAAGCTAGGGTTTCATCCCGAGTTCGTGCGCGCGCAGGACTGCGGCTCGCCCGAGCAGCTGGCGGACCTGCTGCTGCAATCGTCCTCGACCCCGCCCTTCACGCCGGTGCTGCGGCGCGACGGCCGGCCCGTGCTGGATGGCGGCATGGTCGACAATGTGCCGGTCGACGCGCTCGACGCAACGCCCGGCAACGTGCTGGTGCTGGTGACGCGGCTCTATCCGCGCCCGCGCCGCTTTGTCCTGCAACATGGCGTGCAGCGCCGGCTCTACCTGCAACCTTCGCAACGGGTACCGATCTCGAGCTGGGACTACACCCAGCCCGGCGCGATGATCGGTGCCTACGAACTCGGCCGGCGTGACGGGGAAACCTTTTTGCGTGACTGGCCGTCTGTCATGAAGACGGAGCTTGGCACCGCCGGGTAGCGCTCCCGCGCGCCGGCCGTGCTCGCGGCTCCGTCATCACGATGTGCAATGCGGCCTTCGCGCCGCTACTGGAGGCATTGATGACGAAACGCCAGGCAAGATCCACGACCGAGCGTCAGAGCGCCCGCAGGGCCAGCACCGAGCAGGCTGTCGAGCAAGTCCCCCGTCGTGGCAAGCGCAAGGCCGGCGCGCAGCGCGAAGCGGATTTCGTGGTGATCGGTGCCGGCTCGGGCGGCGTGGCGGCTGCGCGGCGCGCGGCCACGCTGGGCGCGCGCGTGGTGCTGGTGGAGCGCGACGCGATCGGCGGCACCTGCATCAACCGGGGCTGCGTGCCCAAGAAAATGCTCTCGTATGGTGCCAGCCTCGCGGCGGTACTGTCAGGCTGCCTTTCGCACACCGGCGGCAAGGAAGACTGGAGCGATGCCATTGTGCGCGTCAACGCCGAGATGGCGCGGCTGCACGTGGCCTACACGCACCGGCTGCAGCAAGCCGGCGTGGAACTGCTACGCGGCGACGCCACGGTGAGCGCCGCCGAGCAGGTACAGGTGGGCGCCGAGACCATCCGCGCCAAACGCATCCTGATTGCCACCGGCGCACGGCCGCGCGCGTTGCCGGTGCCGGGTGGCGAGCTGGCCTGCACCTCCGACGACATCTTCACCTGGCAAAGCCTGCCAGCCTCGCTGGTGGTGATCGGTGGCGGCTATGTGGCGGTGGAGCAAGCCTCGATCCTGTCGCGCTATGGCGTCAAGGTGGAGATGCTGGTGCGCGAGGCGCGCCTGCTGGCGCGCTTTGACCACGAAGTGGCCGAGGCGCTGGCCGAGGCGCTCACCGCCAAGGGCGTGCGCCTGCATTTCAATGCCGAGGTGACGCTGCTGAACCAGGCCAACGGCGCCATTGACGTGTGCTACCGGCAGCATGGCAATGGCGCGGATCGCGCGGACGGCGGCAACAATGGCAACGGCAAGGACCGCATCCAGACCGTGCGCGCGCAGGCCGCGCTGGCGGCTATCGGGCGCGACCCGCATTGGGATGGGCTAGGCCTGGAGGGGCTGGGCATCGCGAAAACGCAGAAGGGCGGCATCCAGGTGGACCGCTCGTTCCGCACCAAGGTGCGCTCGATCCATGCCATTGGCGATGTCATCGACGGCTTGCACCTCACGCCGGTGGCCGGCGCTCAGGGCCGCTGGCTGGCCGACCGCCTGTTCGGCCGCCGCGGCGACCGCGCGGATTTCGACCTGGTGCCAACGGCGGTGTTCTGCGAGCCGGCCATCGGCAGCGTGGGACTGACGGAGCAGGCGGCCATCGAGGCAGCTGGCAAGCCCGAGCGCATCCACACCGTGGTGCGCCGCTTCGTCTCGCTGGAGAATCGCTTTGCCGGCAGCGAGCAGGCGTCCATGGTCAAGCTGGTGGTGAATGCGCGCAGCGGGCGCGTGCTGGGCGCGCACATGATGGACAATGCCGCCGCCGAGATCATGCAGGCGTTTGCCGTGGCGGTGCGGCTCGGGGTAAAGCTGTCACACCTGCAGACCACGGTGCAGCTGCATCCCACCGTGGCCGAGGAGCTGTTCGGCTAGGCGCGCCGCCGAATTCAGGCCGGCTCGGCCATCGCCGCCGGCTTGGCGCCCTCGCACGGATCGGGCCGCTTGTGCACCGGCACCAGCACCACGCGGTCATAGGCACCGATCTCGCGGCCGCTGGCCTGCTCCAGGTAACCCACGCTGTAGATCGCGCCCGGCTCGGCGGCGAGCCAGCGCGGCGCGCCCACATCGCGCCGCACGTGGCCGTTGCCGGCGATCAGCACGGCGCCGCGGTCGGCGTATTCACGCATGGAGGCAGCCATTACCGCATCGCGCGCGGCCTGCGCGTCCAGCATGCCGGGCAGCATGGCCTTGGGGAAATTGCCGCAGTGGCCACGGTCGAGCACCGCGGTCTGCTCGGTCACCACGTCCGCGGGCAACGGCGCGGCGAGGCCGAGGCGCTTGCGCTGCGTCGCATCGAACACGCCATCCAGCCCGCCGCGCATGATCTTGCCCGCATCCGCGCGCGACAGGTTGGCCGCCACCAGCGGCAGGTCGTAGCGCAAGGCCAGCGCCACTACCGGCGTGTAAAGCTCCCACTGCCAGCTCTTGCCACCCGCCTGCGCCACGACATACGCCGCGTCGCCGGGCCGCTCGCGGCGGGCGCGGTCGATATCGGCCTGGCGCTCGCGGTCGAACTGTTCCATCGCGATGGCCGGGCGCCAACCGGCCGCCAGTGCGTCCGACAACGCCAGCAGGCGCCGCTTTTGCCCATCGGCGTTGTCGTGGACCTCGCCCAGCAGCACGTAGGTCTTGCCGGTGAACTGATGCGCGACATCGCCAGCCACGGCGGCAGGCGGCGTGCCCGCGCAACCGGCGAGCGTGGCGAACATGGCGGCCGCGAGCGCCAGTCCGGCGGCGCGGGTAGGGACAAAGCTGGCTAGGCTGGCAACGCTGTGACGAATCTGCATGGCTAAGTAATCCTGGTTGCGATGGCTCGCTCGTGCTCATTATTGCGCAGTTTTACTGCGCGGCCGCGGCTTCCGGCACATACACCATCGAGCCGTCCTGCAACCGGTACGCCACGCCGGCCTTGGTGCCGTCGCCGCTGCCGACCTGGCCGCTGGCCTGGTAGCGCACGACCTTCTCGCCTTGCTTGGAGACGATCTCCATGTTGGGCTTGCCGGGATTGGTGATGATGGTGACGTCCGCGTGCGTAAACGGGTTCATCGGGTTCTGCGCGATGGCCACCAGCAACGCGGCGATCACCACCAGGAACACGTCGATCAGGTTGACCACCGACAGGATGGGATCGTCGGCCTCGCTCTCCTCCAGGAACTTCATGCGCCGACCTCCCATTGCGGTTGATGCTTGCCCAGCCACACCAGCTCCTCGGCGAGCCAGCGGCGGCGCACGTTGACCACCCAGAAGGTGATGCTGGCAGCGATCAGCGCGAGAATCACCGCGGAAAACGCGATGGTGAGGTTCTCTCCCACGTTGGCGAGGTTGCCGCCGGACAAGCCCTTGAGCGCGGGACCCATCGGGATCATGGTGGCCACCAGTCCCAGCATCGGCGCGACGCGCGTGGCAATGCGCGGCCACTCCAGCAGGCGGTGCGCGGTCACGTCGAGCGTGTCCGGGTCCTGGATGCGGTGGCGCAGCGCGAACGCCACCAGCACATAGCCGCGCCCCGTCTCGATGCCGTGGCGGCGGCGTTGCCAGCCTTGCGTGATGAACTCGCCGAGCGTCCAGAAGGCGTACAGGAACAGCAGCCCGATCAGGGCCAGCGTCGGAAACAGGAACAACTGGCCGACGTCGTACATCAGGGTTTCAAGCAGGGTAGGAGTCATGATGCCTCAGCGGGTTTCGGATTGTTTTTGGACGAAGGGCGCAGCGCCAGCGCGGCGGCGCGCGCTGAGGGCGCCGCCCAGCATGGCGCCGGCAAGCGCGATGCCGCCGGCAAGCCACGACAGCACGGGCACGAGAGCCGCCGCGGGCGGCGTTTTCTCTACCAGTTGCATGCCTTGCACCGGCACCGTTTGCGGCTGTGCCTTGGGCTCGGGTTGCAGCTCGGGTTGCAGCTCGGGCTGCGGCTTGGGTTTGGGCTGCGCTTGCTGCTGAGCAGGACGCGGTGCCGCCTGCGGGGCTGCTGCTGCCGGTGCGCCGGCGGGCGGTGCCGCCGGAGCCTGCGTGCCATAGCCCGCGGCGCCGGGCGCCGTGGCCTGCTGCTGCACGTAGCGATTGAAGCTGCGGTTGTCGCTGCGGATATCGTGCCGCTGCGACAGCGCCTGCCACCTGTCGGCCAGCGTCTTGAGCATCTCGGGATCGGCCCCCCAGTAGCCCTTGCGTGCGGCTTCCAGCATGCGCTCGATCACCTGTGCCTGGGCCTGCGGCGCGTTCTTCTCGAACCATGCGTCCAGGCCGAGCTTGTGCTTGTCCTTGACGTAGACCTCGGCGAACTCGGTCCACTGGTCGTCGCGCACAATCTCCGGCGCGACCGCGGTCCAGCCCCAGAAGTTGTTGACGGTATCGAGCACATTGAGCGCGCCGCTATAGCCCTCGGCCTTCATGCCTTCGATCCAGCCGGGATGGAAGTAGCGCGTGCGCAGCTCGGTGGCGAGGAACGATGCCGCCGTCTGCGTGCGCGCGTTGTTGGCGTCGCGCAGGTTGGAGATCAGCAGCTCCGGCGCCTTGCCCGTCAGGTGGCGCACGGCCAGGCCGATGCCGCCGAGATACTGGAAAGGATCGTCGGTGGTCAGCATGCCGTACAGGTTGGAGCTGCGCGCCAGCAGCGCGCCTTCCACGCCCTTGAGGTTCTCCGCGTAGAGATTCAGTTGTGGCAGTTTCTCGCCCCACGTCTTCTCGTCGGGCCCATAGCCGTATTGCATGCGCTCGAGATAAAGCTTGGCCAGCTTGGCGTCCGCTTCCTTGCCGCTGCCGAAGCTGTCGCTGGCCAGCGTAGCGTCGTTCAGTCCCGTGCCATAGTTGCCGGTTTCGCTGGCGAAGATGCGCGTGAGCGCCAGCGACTCGATGCGCTCCGGGGTCATGTCCGCGGCCTTGCGTTGCGCCAGCCGCGCGCTGAGCGCGCGCGTGCTGGCGGCAACGGCGTTGTCGGGCTCGGGCTGCGCGGCGGCGAGCTTGACCGCTTCGGCCAGCCACTTGATCAGGTTGGGGAAGTGATCGCGATAGAGGCCGGTCGCGGACAGCACCACGTCCACGCGCGGCCGCCTGAGCTCGGCGGCGGGAATCGCTTCCACGCCGACCACGCGGCCGCCGCCGTCCCACTTCGGGCGGACGCCCATGGCGGCCATCGCCTGCGCCTCCAGCATGCCCTGATGGCGCATGGTCTCCACGCTCCACAGCGAGAAAGCCAGCTTGGTGGGCCACTTTCCGTTGCGCTTGCGCCAGTCGGCAATCATGCTCTGGGCCGCGGCCTGGCCGGCCTGCCACGCTTCGCGACTAGGTACCTTCGAGGGATCGAACCCATACAGGTTGCGCCCGGTCGGCAGTGCGTCGGGATTGCGCACCGGGTCGCCGCCGGTGCCGGCCAGCACATAGCGGCCAGCCAGCGCGGTGAGGATGGATTCGCTCTCCGGCGCGGCGTCCAGGCTGGCGTACAGCGTGCGGGCACGCTGCATGTCTTCGCGCTGTTCTTCGCGCTGTTTGGCGTCGGCAAGGTTGGTCAGCGGCGCGCCGTCGATCACGTACTTGCGCAGCATGGCGTACGGCGCCGATTGCGCGAGCTGTTTGTAATCAAGCGCGAACAGTTCTTCCGGCTCGTCGGGAAACACGCGCTTGAGCCACGGTTGCCCGAGCATGGCCATCACCGTGTACAACCGCAGCTCGGGATCCTGCGACTGGCCGAACGTATGCAGGCCGTAGGGCTGCAATGCGCCGGCGAGCTCGTGCAGATGCGTGTGCAGCGCGTCGAGGTATTCGGCAAACTGCGCGCTCGCGCGCGCTTGCGGCCAGCCCATGTCGTCGAGCAGGTGCATGCGCGCGCTGCGCTTGAGGACGTCCTCGCGCAGCGTGTCCTTCACTGCGCCGTCGTCCTGTTGCAGGTAGTTGTGCAACTGGTCGTGCAGCGCCGACAGATCGGTGTGCAGGCCCGCCGGCTTGAACGGCGGCGTCTGGTGGCTGACGATGGTGGCGCGGCCGCGGCGCTTGGCCTGCAGCGCCTCGCCCACGTCATCGACGATGTAGGGATAGATCACCGGCACGCTGCCGAGCACCATGTAGGGCTGGTCGGTCACGGACAGGCCGCGCTCCTTGCCCGGCGTCCATTCCTGCGTGCCGTGGGTGCCGTAGTGCACCAGCGCCTCGCGCCCTTCGCGCGCCCACAGGTAGGCCGCCATGTAGAAATGGCTAAGCGGCGTCTTGGTGGAGTGATAGAGCGCTTTCTCGGCGGCTTCGTCGCGCTCGCCGCGTGGCGGTACCGGCATCAGCGCCACGTTGCCGAGCTGCAGGCGCGGGATGGCGAAGCCGGCCACGCCGTTGCGCCTGATCGCCATCGACGAGGCTTCGGGTTCGCCCCAGCGCGCGCTGACCTCGGCGCGAAACGCAGCGGGTTGCGCGTCGTACCAGCGGCGGTATTGCGCCATCGGCATCCACACCGCGCGATCCGCATCGAGCAGCGCGCCAAGCTGTCCATCGCGGTAGAAGGGCGCGAGCAACGCGCCCAGGTCGCGCTGCAGCGTGAGCGCATCCGCAGCGTCGGTACGGTAGCCGGCCGCATGCAATGCGGCCAGCGTGGACGACAGGCTGCGCGGCAGGTTGAGGAACGATGCCGACAGATTCTTCTCGCCCGCCGGATAGTTGTAGAACAGGATCGCCACGCGCTTGTCGGCGTTCGGCGTGCGCTGCAGGCGCGTGAGCGCCAACGCCTTGTCCGCCACGGCATCGAGCTGCGCCGGCAGGCTGACGATGCTGCCGTCCTTGTGCGAGGTGGCGGCGGCCAGCATGGGATCGCTCACCCCGGCCAGCTCGGGCTGCACGAGGTAGAAGGGCGTGTCGGTCAGGCTGATGCCGTGCGGGTCGCGCTCCCAGTCCTGCGCGTCGCCCTTGCGATAAGGCATGACCTGCAGCACCGGGATGCCGAGCGCCTCGAACTCCGCCTTGCGGCCTGCCGCGTTGAGCATGATCTGGCCGTTGATGAGCACGTCGACGATGCGCTTGCCGCCGGGGGCGGCCATGCGCAGCACGCCGTGCGCATCCATGACGCCGCTGTAGAACACCAGCGCACGCGCGCCGCGCGCTTCGATGCGCGTGATCAGGTCGTCGATGAAGGCGCTGTCCAGACCCGACACGTAGGCCTGGTGGATGGCGACGCCGATCACCGGCTCGCCCGCATGGCCGGACACCTTGAGCGCGTCGTCTGGCGATGCGGTGACCACGCTGGCGAGCCGCGGATGGTAGTAAGCGGCCTTGGGGAAAACGACCGGCGCGGGAATGGCGTTGTCCGCGTGCAGCTTGAACTGCTGCGCGGCCAGTGTGCGCATCATCGCGTCGAAGTTGGCGCGGCCGCCGTTGACGTAGTACGCCTGCAGCTTCGCGCCCAGCGCGCTATCCACGCCGTGCGCATCGAAGCGGTCAGTGGCAATCAGCAGGCGCGGCACGCGCGCATGGGTCCACAGCGGCCCGAGCTTGGCCAGCATCTCGGTGACGATGTGGTCGCGCGGCGCGTCCAGGATCAGCAGGCCGGCGCCGTCGATAAACGGCGCGATATCCTGCGCGCTCATGCGCTCCAGGTAGCGCGCGTCCAGCGTCATGCCGTGTGCGCGCGCCATGGCCTGCAGCGGCTCGAATTTGCCAGCGGGCACCGGCGAGGTGGTCAGCACCGCGATGCGCGGCGCTGCCGACGCTGGCTGCATGCCGAGCACCAGCCAGGTTATCCACAGCAGGCACAGCGCGCGGAGAAACCGCATCTTGGTCTTATCTTGTGGGGACATGTCGGGTCGATTCGCCTCCGGTCAGAACGACAGCTTCACGCTGGCGGCAAAGGTACGTCCTGGCTGCGTGTAGAAGTCCAGGCCCGGCTCGCTGGCGGCCACGCTGCCTTGGCGCACATCGCCCCACAGCCAGTACTTTTTGTCGAACACGTTATTCACCGACAGCACCAGGCTGGCGTAGCGGTTAAAGCGCCACCAGCCCTGGATGTCGGCCACGCCATAGCCGCCCGGCTTGAAGTAGGCGAACGAGGTGTCGTCGGTGCGCGTCACGGCGCGCGCGCCGCGCCAGCGCAGGCTGGCGCCCTGGCCCTGGCTGCTGCTGCCGCGCTCCCACGTCAGCGCGGCGCTGGCGCGCAGCGGCGAGACGCTGTTGAGGGGCTGGCCGGTCTGCTCGTTATTGCCGTGCGCGTAGGCCACCGCGCTGTCCACGCGCCATTGCGGCAGGAAGCGGTAGCTGCCGCGCCACTCGGCGCCGTAGATGCGCACGCTGCTCTGGTTGCGGTACTGGTACGTCGCACGCAGGCCGGCAAGACAAGCGGGGTCCGACGGGCAGCGCAGCGCGACTTGCTCGATGAAGTCCTTGTAGCGGTTGTCGAACACCGCGACGCTGGTCTGCACGCGCTCATCCGTATAGCGCGCGCCGATTTCGAACGAGCGGCTCTTCTCCGGGTTCAGGTCGCCATTGGGCGCGGCGCCGTAGCCCTGGATGGTGTTGCGGAAGCTGCCGTTGATCTCCTGGTAGTTGGGCGCGCGGTATCCGAATACGTACTGGGCCCACAGGTTGATGCGGTCGGTGGCTTGCCACAGCGCGGAGAGCTTGGGCGACAGTGCCGAATCGCTCTTGCTGATGGCGGGCTTGGAGGCCACGCTGTTGTAGAGCTTGTCGTCATCCGGGCCGAGCGAGTAGTGGTCAAAGCGCATGCCCGGCGTGAGCGTGAAGCGGCCGCCGGCGAACTGCAGTTCATCCTGCACGAAGATGCCGGTCTGGCGCGTTTCGCCCTTGGGAAAATCGTGGATCGGGAAGTTGTCGCCGGCCAGCGATTTGGACACCACGCCGGTGGTGCGGTTGTAGGTGGTGCCGTCGCGCATCTCGCTGGTCTGGGTACGCAGGAAGTCCACGCCGGTGATCAGGCGGTGGCCAACAATGCCGGTGTTGAACGACTTGTCGGCCTGCACGTTGAAGCCGGTCTGCTGCTGGCGGAAGCCGAACAGCAGGTTCACGTCGCACAGGCTGCTGCCCGCCGTGGAGCCCGAGCAACCCGAACTGGTGCGGCTGCGCACCTGGTTGGTCACGGTGTTGGACTCGCTCTCCTGGTAGAACACCGCCGCGCTCAGGCGATCGATGACGCGGCTGGCCGGCTTCCATTCGTAGTCCAGGCTGACGCGGTTGCGCGACAGGTCTTCGGTGCCGCTGGCGGAGGTCACGCGCGGCAGCGCCGTGGACAGCCGGCGGATATCGGTGAAGGTGTCGTTGTCGCGATGCTCGTAAGTCAGCTTGAAGCGATGGCCCACGGCGGGGTCGAGCACGATCTTGCCGAGCCACGCGTTGGTCTCGCTGTTCTGCGGATTGGCCTTGGTGCGGCCGGTCGACGTGGTGTCGTTGCCGCCCATGCTCTGCACTTCGTGCCCCTTGCGGTGCGCGTACATGAACAAGCCCTTGATGGTCTCGTTGCCGCCGGCCACGCCCGCGGTCTGGCCGAAGCTGCGGTCGATGCCGTTCCACGACAGGCCGGCTTCGCCACCCACCGCGCGCCCGCGCATGATGTCCTCGGGATCCTTGGTGACGTACGACACCACGCCGCCGATGGCGTCCGAGCCGTACAGGCTGGAAGCCGGCCCGCGCAGCACCTCGACCCGCTTGAGGAAGGAGAACTCGGGCGCGTCGCGCGTGGCGCTGGACAGGTTGGAGGGGCCGCCGCCGTTGTAGTAGTCGGGCAGGCGCACGCCGTCGACCATCAGCAGCACACGGTTGTCTTCGATGCCGCGGATATTGATGCTGCCGGCGCCAAAGCGGCGACGGTCGCGGGGCACGTCGATATCAGGCTCATCGGCGAACAGGGCGGCCTCGTCAACGGGCTGGGCGCGTTCGATCCGGCTGGCGTCGATGGCGGTGATGGTGGAGGCAACGGCGTCGGCGCGCTCCTCGGTGCGCGTGGCGGTGACCACCACCTCGCTTAAGTGGCGGGCCGGATCGGCGGCCGGCTCGGCAGCCAGGGCAGGGCCACCAAGGGCGGCGCAGACGGCGGCGATGGGCGCGACTCGGATAGAGGCAGAGGCGCGCAAGCGCGCCAGACAGCGGCGTTTCATGGATTTTCCCTAAAGAAAGCGAAACGCTGGCTGGCTAGTGCGAAAACTGTGGCTCGCTCGCGTGGTCAGGCGTGGCTCGGCGAACCCGGTCACGCATTATTGAGAATGCGAATTATTATCAATAAGTAACCATTTGTAAAGCATGGATCACCACAATCCATGCTCCTGCGCACGAAGCGCCGCGAGTCGTGGCAATGCCGCAACGAAGCCGAAACAAAAAGGGCGGTGCCGACCGATACGGCACCGCCCCCGAGGCGTCGCGATTGGCTACGGCAGCACGCTCAGTGCGCGGCCTCCCCGCCCACCAAGGCCGGCAGGCGATTGCCTTGTTCGTCGATCTGCAGCGGGCCGGTGCCCGAGAACCGATCGAGCGCCAGATAGATCACCGGCGTGATGAACAGCGTGATCACCTGCGAGAACAGCAGGCCGCCCACCACCGCCAGGCCCAGCGGCTGGCGCAGCTCGGCGCCCGCGCCCAGGCCAAGCGCCAGCGGCAGCGCGCCCATCACGGCGGCGAAGGTCGTCATCATGATCGGGCGAAAGCGCAGCAGGCAGGCCTGCCGGATCGCGCGCGCCGGGGCCATGCCCTGCTCGCGCTGCGCCGCCAGCGCGAAGTCGATCATCATGATGGCGTTCTTCTTGACGATGCCGATCAGCATCAGCACGCCGATGGTGGCGATCAGAGACAGCTCCACGTCGAAGATAAAGAGCGTCAGCAACGCGCCGACGGCCGCCGACGGCAGGCCGGCCAGGATGGTCAGCGGATGGATGTAGCTCTCGTACAGCACGCCCAGCAGCGTGTAGATCACCGCGAGCGCCGCCACCAGCAGCAGCACCTGCGTAGCCTGGGACGACTGGAACACCGCCGCATCGCCGCCCCAGCTCGTGAAGATCGAACCCGGCATGGCGATCTCTTGCTTGTAGCCATCGATCTTGGCGGAGGCCGCGCCCAGCGCCGCGCCCGGCGCGAGGTTGAACGACACCGTCACCGAGGGCAGCTGGCCCTGGTGGTTCACGGCAATCGGCCCGACCCGGCGCTCGGTAGTAGCGAAGGCGGAGATCGGCACCATCTGCCCGGTCTTGCTGCGCACGTAGATCTTGGAGAACGCGGTCTCGTCGGCACGGTCAATGTCGGCCGCCTGCAGGATCACGTAGTAGTTGTCGATCGGCGTGTAGATGGTCGACACCTGGCGCTCGCCAAAGGCGGAGTACAGCGCCTGGCGCACGTCCTGGATCTGCACGCCCAGCGCGTTGGCCTTGTCGCGGTCAATCGACAGCTGCGCTTCCAGGCCCGACTGCTGCGAATCGCTGGTGACATCGCGGAACAGCGGATCGGCGCGCATCTTGCCCATCAGCTTGTCGGAGTACTCCTGCAACTGGCCGGCCTTCACGCTTTGCAGCGTGTACTGGTAGCGGCTCTTGCTCTGGCGCCCGCCCAGGCGCAGGTTCTGCACCGGCGAGAAGTAGACCGCCAGGCCGGCGATGCCCGAGACGTCCTTGCGCAGGGACTCGACCACCTTGGCCATCTTGGGGCGCTCGCCCAGCGGCTTGAGCTCGATGAACATGCGGCCCGTGTTGATGGCGGGGGAGGGCCCACCACCGATCGAGATCACGATGCTGCGCACCGCCGGGTTCTTGCGCATGCGCTCGGCCGCATCGCGCAGGCGCTCGGCCATGGCGTCGAAGGAAATATCCTGCGGGCCTTCGGCATTGACCTGGATCTGCCCGATGTCTTCTTCCGGGAAGAAGCCCTTGGGAATCATCACGAACAGCACCGCGGTCAGCACGAAGGTCAGGCCGGCCACCGCCAGCACCGACTTGCGGTGCGCCAGGCACCAGTCAAGCCCGCGCGCATAGCGGTGGAGCGTGAATTCGAACAGGTTCTCGAACCACTGGGTGGAGCGCAGCCCGATGGTCTGCTTCTGCACGATGGCCGGCGCGTGGCCGGCATCCGCGTGGTCGCCATAGGCATGTTGCGACTCGTCGATCGGCACGTTCTCGGCCGACAGGAAGCGCGCGCACAGCATCGGGATCAGCGTGAGCGACACCAGCGCCGATACCAGAATGGCCAGCGACACCACCGCCGCGAACTCGTGGAACAGCAAGCCGATCACGCCTGGCATGAAGAAGATGGGGATGAACACCGCCACCAGCGAGATCGAGATCGAGAGGATGGTGAAACCCATCTCGCGCGAGCCGACCAGCGCGGCCTTGAGCGGCGGCACGCCCTCCTCGATATGGCGCACGATGTTTTCCAGCATCACAATGGCGTCGTCCACCACCAAACCCACGGCGAGCGTGATGGCCAGCAGCGACACATTGTCCAGGCTGTAGCCGAAGGCCTTCATCAGCGCCACCGTGCCGATCAGCGAGATGGGCAGCGACACGGTCGGAATCAGCGTGGCGGCGGCGCGGCGCAGGAACAGGAAAATCACCATCACCACCAGCCCGACGGTCAGGGCCAGCGTGAACTGCACATCGTGGATGGATTCGCGGATCGACTGCGAGCGGTCGTTGACCACCGCCACGTTGACCGAATCCGGCATCTGCTGGATCAGGCGCGGCAGCGCGTTCTTGATGGCGTCCACCACCGCCACCGTATTGGCATCCGGCTGGCGCAGCACGGCCAGCACGATCGAGCGCTCGTTGTTGAGCCAGCTGCCGGTCTTGATGGTCTCGACGCTGTCTTCCACATCGGCCACGTCAGACAGCCGCACCAGCGCGCCGCTGGGCTGGCTGGCCACGATGATGTTGCGGAACGCGTCGGCGCTGGCAAGCTGGCGGTTGGCCTGGATGGTGAGCGTCTGGCGCGCGCCGTCCAGCGTGCCGACCGGTGTATTGGCGTTGGCACGGTTCAGCGCCGTGGCCAGCTCATCCAGCGTGAGGCCGCGCGCGGCAAGCGCGTCCGGGTGGGCGCGCACGCGCACGGCGAAACGCTTTTGCCCGAATACCTGCACCTGCGCCACGCCTGGCAAGGTGGCCAGGCTAGGCGAGATCAGGTTGTCGCCGAAGGCGTTGAGCTCGGCCAGGCTCATGGCCGGCGAGTTGATCGCCAGCAGCAGCACCGGCGCATCGGCCGGGTTGACCTTGCGGTACGACGGCGGCACCGTCATCTCGATCGGTAGCGCGCGCTGCGCGCGGAACAGCGCCGCCTGCACGTCCACGGCCGCGGCGTCGATGTCGCGGTCGTTGTTGAACTCGATGGTGATGCTGGAGTTGCCGAGCGTGTTCGACGAGCTGATCACCGACACGCCGGGAATGGTGGCGAACTGCTTTTCCAGCTGGGTCGCCACCGAGGCCGCCATGGTCTCGGGGCTGGCCCCGGGCAAGGTGGCCGTGACCTGGATCACCGGCGAGTTGAACGACGGCAACGCCGCGATCGGGATGGTGGGGTAGAGCGCAATGCCGGTGACGATCACTGCCAAGCACAGCAGGATCGTCATCACCGGGCGGCGGATACAAAGCTCGGACAGGGTCATGGTGTCAGTGCCCTGGGCTCAATGCTTGGCATTGGCGTTAGCATCGGCGGCGGCAGCGCTTGCCGCGCCAGCCTTGGCCGCGGGCGTCGCTTCCCGCACCATGCTGCCGGCGCGCAGGTTCTGCGCGCCTTCCACCACCACGCGCGTGCCGGGCGGCACGCCGTCGATCACGGCGGCGCTGGCGGTGGAGACCTGCACCTTCACCGGCATCGGCTTGACGCGGTTGTCCGCCTGCACCGCGTAGACAAAGCGGCCTTCCGGCCCCGTCACCACCGCCTGCGGCGGCACCGACAGCGCGTTCTTCAAGGTCTGCACCACGGCGTCCACGTTGGCATACGTCCCGGGCCACAGGCGCTGCTCGTCGTTGTCGAACTGCGCCTTGATGCGGATGCTGCCGTACTGCGGGTCCACCGTGTTATCCACAAAGCTGATCTTGCCGGTCACGGGGGTCTTGCTGCCGTCGTTGGGCAGCGCGGTCACGGCAACAGGGCCGGCGTGCAGCGCCTCGCGCAGCGCGGCGAGCTGGCGCTCGGGCAGGGTGAAGGTGACGGCAATCGGCTGCACCTGGGCGATGGTGACCATCGGCAGGGCGCTGTTGGGCATCACCAGCGAGCCGGGGAACATGTTGATCACGCCGGTGCGCCCGCCGATGGTGGCGCGGATGGCGCCGTAGCTGACCGCCACGCGGCTGGCCTCGATGGCGGCCTGGTCGGCGCGCAGGGTGGCCTCGAAGCCGTCGACCTTGGCCTGGGCCGTATCCACCGCGCTCTTGGAGATGAAGTTGCGCTGCAGCAATTCATTGCTGCGCACCAGCGTGCGGCGGGCATCGGAAAGGTCGGCCTGGTCGCGCATCAGCTGGGCCTGGGCCTTGGCGAGGTTGGCCTCGTCCATGCGGGTGTCGAGCGTGAAGAGCAGGTCGCCCGGCTTGACCGTCTGGCCTTCCTTGATATGCACGGTGCGCACGGTGCTGGACACTTGCGGGCGGATCTCCACCGTGGCGAGCGCGCTCACTGTGCCGTTGGCCGTCACCCGCAGCGGCACGTCGCCCTGCTGCACCACCGCAGTGGCCACCACCACCACAGGCGGCGCCTTGGCCGCCGGCTTGGGCGCCGTCCAGGCACGCCAGCCGAACCATCCGCCAGCAGCCAGCGCAATCAAGACCGCGCCGAGCAACCAGGGCGACACCCCCTTGCCGGTACCCGTGGAAGGACTCCACTTAGCGTCGACGAAGCCCTTGGCCTGGTCGATCCCGTTCGTTTTCATGTGAGGACTCTCTGACAGTGCGCGCAAAATGCGCCCGCTCCCCCGTGGCCCGGCCTTCTGGGAAGCCGGTGCCGCGCCGCGGAAAACCGCTAGTAGTACAGGATCAAGGGCGTTGAAGGCCAGTACCCATGCAATCCGCGCCATTACAAACTATTACAGCGCGAAGGGATACTTGCTTGTATCGAGAGCCAAACATTATCAGAAAAGCAGGATCTGGCGGCCATTGCGTTGCCGCGCGTTGATGCTTTCTATCGACACATCGCGCGGTCCCGGCTTGATGATCACCGCGGCGCCGGCCTGGAGATCGCCGGGGGTGACTACGCTCAGGTAAATGCCGGAATAACCGCTTTGCACCATATGCTTGATCGCATGCCGGTAGCCCATCACGGCGTTGAACTTGTAGCAGGGCTGGCGCGGCGACTCCACCTGGAGCACTACGTCGCCAATGCGCAGCAGATCCCCCACCCACAGATCAGTCTCGAGCACGCCCTCCAGGGTCAGGTTTTCGCCCATGGCGCCTGGCACGAGCGGCTTCTCGGCCTCGGGCAGCCGTGCTTCCCGGCGGCGCGCGTTCCACCAGGCGTAGTGTTCGGCCGGGTAGGCGTAGACCGCCTTGTCCAGGCCACCGTGCACGCTCAGGTCGGCCTGTTCGTCACCCGCCAGCCCCAGCGGACGCACCGCCACCGACAGCGGGTGCAGCAAGGTGCTGAGCGGATGCTTGCGGATGCCGGACATCACCACCGCCTCGGTGCCCACCGCCGCCACGACGAGCGGGCCCGCCTTGCCGACGCTGATGGCGATGAGGCGCATGCCGTTGGATGTGCTCATGCCGTCTCCTTGATCCTGTGTCCTTTATCTTAGCGCCGGGATTTTCCAAACAGAGGTATCAAGCGGCTGCCACGTGTGCGGCGCCGCACGGCTGGCGGCATTGTTCGCTTTGTCTGCTTTGTCCAGTGGGTCGATGAGCCGGTTGGCTCAGGCCTGCTGCCGCGCCGTCTCGCGCAGGCACCAGCGCTGCCCCAGCACCCGAGCGCGCTGCGACACCACCAGCGCCAGCAGCATCAGCACTGCCGCACCCCAGTGCAGGGAGTCGGCGCCGGCGGTTGCGTAGATCGCCGCGCCGCCCATCGCGCCCAGGGCCTGGCCGAGGTAGATGGAAGACGAGTTGAGCGAGATCGATACCGCCGCGCGCTCCGGCGCCAGCGCTACCAGCCGCGCCTGCTGCGCGCTGTTGGTGGCAAAGCCGCCGACACCCCACAGCATGAAGATGAGCACCAGCGCCACCGGCCCCAGTGTCGCCAGTGGCCACAGCAGCATGGCCGCCAGCGAGGTCAGCATGGCGGCCTGAACGATGCGCGCGGGCGTGGCCCGGTCCATGCGCGACGCCGCCAGCACATTGCCGCTGACGCCGCAGGCGCCGTAAGCCAGGAACATCAGGCTGAGCGTGCCGCCGCTGATACCATGCACGTCGCGCAGCAGCGGGGCAATATAAGTAAACAGCGTGAACATCCCGGCCGACTGGATCATGGTGGTGGCCACCACCAGCACCATCGGCGTGTGCCGCAGCACCGCACCCCAGGCCGCCCGGCCCACCGGTTCCACATACAGCCGCGCCGGCAAGGCCCGCCACACGCCCACCGATGCGCCCAGCGCCAGCAAACCCACCAGCCCCATGCTGAAGCGCCAGCCCAGCGTGCTGGCGATCCACGTCCCCATTGGCACGCCCACCACGCTGGCCACGCTCCAGCCCAGGAAAACAAAGCTGATGGCGCGCCCGCGCGTCTGCGCGTTGACTAGCAACGGCAGGGTGGCGGCGGCTTGCGGGGTGAAGATGGCCGCGCCGATCGCGCTCAGCAAGCGGATCGCCATCAGGCTGGCAAAGCTCGGCGCAAAGGCCGCGGCCAGGTGCATCGCGGCATAGACCAGCAATGAGCCCGCCAGCAGCAGCCGGCGGTCGATGCGCGAGCCGAGCGTGGCGAACAAGGGCGCGCCGACGCAGGTCGCCAGCGCAAACACGGAGATCAACTGGCCCGCGGTGCCGGCTCCAAGCTGGAAATCGCCGGCAATGTCATTGAGCATGCCGGTGACGATCATCGCGCCGGTACCGATGACAAAATTGCCAAGGCACAGCATCACGAGCCTGGGATCCATGGCGACGGGGGCGGAGAAGGAGGTGCGGAGGACGAAAAACGCGGCCAGAGGCCGCGCGCGAAGTCCGAGTGTAGCGGTTTTGCCCGGTTCGCGTTGAGCGTAGCGCACTCGCCGGCAGGGAGGCCGGCGGGGCGCTCGCCTGCGGGCTAGCGCTTAGCGCGACAGCGCCGGCGTCAGCGCCTTGGGATTGGCGATGCTGTCATGCTTGCCGCTCAGCACATCGAGTATGTTCTGGAAGGCGATGCGGAAGTACATCTCATAGCTTTCGCGTTCGACATAGCCCAGGTGCGGCGTGCAGATGCAGTTTTCCATGCGCAGCAGGGCGTGGCCCTGCAGGATGGGCTCGGACTCGAACACATCGACCGCCGCCATGCCGGGGCGTCCACGGTTGAGCGCGGCCAGCAGGGCGTTTTCCTCGACCAGCTCGGCGCGGCTGGTGTTGACGAACAGCGCGGTGGGCTTCATGCGGGAGAAGTCGGCCAGCTTGACCAGCCCACGGGTCTCGTCACTCAGGCGCAGGTGCAGCGACAGCACGTCGCTGTCGGTAAACAATTGCTCCTGCGACCCGGCCACGGCCAAGCCGTCCGCGCGCGCGGCGTTCTGCGAGTTCTCGCGTCCCCATACCAGCACATTCATGCCGAAGGCACGGCCGTAGCCCGCCAGCAGCTTGCCGATCTTGCCGTAGCCCCAGATCCCGAGCGTCTGCCCGCGCAGCACCTGGCCCAGGCCGAAGTTGGGCGGCATGGTGGTGGACTTGAGCCCGGACTGCTGCCAGGCGCCATGCTTGAGGCTGGCCACATACTGGGGAATGCGGCGCTGGGCCGCCATGATCAGGGCCCAGGTGAGCTCGGCCGGGGCCACGGGCGAGCCCGCGCCTTCCAGCACCGCCACGCCGCGTTCCGTACAGGCCTCGACATCCACATGGCCGCCAACGCGCCCGGTCTGGCTGATGATCTTGAGCTTGGGGAGTTTTTCCAGCAGTTGCCGGGTGATGCGCGACCGTTCGCGGATAAGCACCACGGCTTCCACGTCGGACAGGCGTGCCGCCAGCTGGCCAACGCCCTTGACAGTGTTGTTGAACACCTTGACGTCATGGCCATCGAGCAGGCTGAAGCACGACAGCTTGCGAACGGCATCCTGATAATCGTCGAGTACGGCAATCTTCATCGGAAACTCTATTTTGGCTATCGCAAGGTGCGCACACCCACATTGCCGCGCACCCATCAACGTTATAGTTTTAGCATCTGCCGCCCGACACCGCACCGAGTGCGCAACGCGGCGGGAACAATCCCGCGCGACGCGAAAGTGAGCCGACGGACAGGCAAACGAGACAATACGGCATGGCCCGGAATCGCGCACAAACATTGCTGCGGAGCAAAAAACAGCGGCGAGCGGCGGTGGTATCCTTGCCGGTTCCGGTGCCGCCCCAGATTGTCGGTCGAGCCTTGCTCCCGTCACCCGGGCCGCGCCGGACAAAGCCTGCCCGGCCCTGCCACAGGCGAAGCGCCACTGTAGCGCAGCCGCGGGGCCTGTCGCGACCTTTTGCGCAGTTCCGGTCGCTGTGCAGTTGTAACGGGATGTGACGATCCTGGTCAGAGCCGCCCTATGCGGCCCGGTGCGGAACCAGCGGCGAATTGCCGCGGTCTGCCCAGGTCATGGGGCGCTGCCAGCCGTCTCCCGACCGCGGCAACCGGCCTGGCTTTGCAAGATTTCCTTTACGCTTTGGAGTAGCAGTATGAACCACCCCGCCATGCAGGGCACGCCCGCACTCAACGTACCGGCCTGGGTCAAGCACCAGAAGCTGGTCGCCTGGGTGGCCGAGTTCGCGGCCCTCGCCAAACCCGACAATATCTACTGGTGCGACGGCTCGCAGCAAGAGTACGACCGCCTGTGCGAGCAGATGGTCGCCGCCGGCACCATGAAGCGCCTGAACCCGGCCAAGCGCAAGAATTCGTTCCTGGCGCTGTCCGATCCGTCCGACGTGGCGCGTGTGGAAGACCGCACCTTCATCTGCTCGCAGAAGAAGGAAGACGCCGGCGCCACCAACAACTGGACCGCCCCGGCTGAAATGCGCCAGACGCTGTCCGGCCTGTTCGACGGCTGCATGCGCGGCCGCACGCTGTACGTGGTGCCGTTCTCGATGGGCCCGCTGGGCTCGCCGATCGCCCACATCGGCGTGGAGCTGTCGGATTCGCCGTACGTTGCCGTCAACATGCGCATCATGACCCGCATGGGCCGCGCCGTGTTCGACGTGCTGGGCACCGATGGCGAGTTCGTGCCGTGCGTGCACACCGTGGGCAAGCCGCTGGCTGCCGGCGAGAAAGATGTGGCCTGGCCGTGCAACCCGACCAAGTACATCGTCCATTTCCCGGAAACGCGCGAAATCTGGTCGTATGGCTCGGGCTACGGCGGCAACGCCCTGCTGGGCAAGAAGTGCTTCGCACTGCGCATTGCCTCCACCATGGGCCGCGACGAGGGCTGGCTGGCCGAGCACATGCTGATCCTGGGCGTGACCTCGCCGGAAGGCAAGAAATACCACGTGGCCGCCGCGTTCCCGTCGGCTTGCGGCAAGACCAACTTCGCCATGCTGATCCCGCCCAAGGGCTTCGAAGGCTGGAAGGTCACCACCATCGGCGACGACATCGCCTGGATCAAGCCGGGCCAGGACGGCCGCCTGTACGCCATCAACCCGGAAGCCGGCTACTTCGGCGTGGCCCCGGGCACCAGCGAGAAGACCAACTTCAACGCGATGGCTACCCTGAAGGAAAACGTCATCTTCACCAACGTGGCGCTGACCGATGACGGCGACGTGTGGTGGGAAGGCATGAGCAAGGAAGCCCCGGCGCACCTGATCGACTGGCAGGGCAAGGACTGGACCCCGGCCATCGCCAAGGAAACCGGCGCCAAGGCTGCCCACCCGAACGCCCGCTTCACCGCCCCGGCAGTGCAGTGCCCGTCGATCGACGATAACTGGGACAACCCGGCTGGCGTCGCCATCGATGCGTTCATCTTCGGCGGCCGCCGCTCCACCACCGTGCCGCTGGTGACCGAGGCGCGCAACTGGACCGAAGGCGTCTACATGGCCGCCACCATGGGCTCGGAAACCACCGCCGCCGCTGCTGGCCAGCAAGGCGTGGTGCGCCGCGACCCGTTCGCCATGCTGCCGTTCTGCGGCTACAACATGAGCGACTACTTCGGCCACTGGCTGGCGCTGGGCAAGAAGCTGGAAGCGTCCGGCGCCAAGCTGCCGGGCATCTACTGCGTCAACTGGTTCCGCAAGGATGAGGCCGGCAACTTCGTGTGGCCGGGCTTTGGCGAGAACATGCGCGTGCTGTCGTGGATGATCGACCGCGTCGAAGGCCGAGGCAAGGGCACCGACCACGTGTTCGGCACCTCGCCCAGCTTCGAGGACCTGAACTGGGAAGGCCTGGATTTCACCAAGCAGCAGTTCGAGCAGGTCACCTCGATCGACCACGCCGCCTGGCAGAAGGAACTGGAGCTGCATGAGGAGCTGTTCACGCAACTCAAGCACAACCTGCCGCAAGCCCTGGTGGATGCCAAGGCCGCGCTGGCCAAGCGTCTGGCTGCCTAAATAACAGGCACATCCACCGAAGGCCAAAGCCAGGCGCCACGACGACGGCTGTCGCTCCCTATCCCCTCAGGGGGAGAGGGCCGGGGAGAGGGGTGGCTTAGCTAGGAGCCACTTGAAGCGAAGCCCGTGGTGTTCTCCAGCACGCAGGCATGACGAGCGCCCGCCCTCTCCCCCAGCCCCTCTCCCGCGCGCGGGAGAGGGGCGCGCGACAACGCAGATCCAGCTTCGTCAGCAAGCGCTAAAGCCCACTCCGTCAACTGGAGTGGGCTTTTTTCATTGGGAGCCGGTCGGGCCACCCTCCGTGCTCCCTTGCTCCACGGCGAACTTCACCAGCTCCGCGCGGCCTTCGATGCCCAGCTTGCGCCGCAGGTTGAGCCGGTGGGTCTCGATGGTGCGTACCGACACGCCCAGCGCGGCGGCAATGTCCTTGTTGGCCTGGCCGCGGCCGATGCAGTTGAAGATGTCGCGCTCGCGCGGGGTAAGCGCATCGAGCGGCCCGGCGGCCGGGGTTTGCTCGGCCATGCTGCGGGCAATGCGGGCGCTGTAGAAGACGCGGCCGGCCAGCACCGCGGCAATCGCGGCCATTAGCTCGTCGGCGGGTGCATCCTTGAGCACATAGCCGCGCGCGCCGGCTCGGATCGCCTGGCGCACGTATTCGAGGTTGTCGTGCATCGACACGATCAGCACGGCCAGCTCCGGATAGTCCTCATGCAGCGCGGCGGCCAGCGCGATGCCGCCCATGCCTCGCATGCCGATATCGGTGATGACCAGTTCAGGCATGTGCTCGGCGCTGGCCCGCGCCAGCCAGGCCAGCGCCGCCTCGCCGTCGTCGGCCTCGCCCACCACCGTGAGCTCGGGTTGCAGGCTAAGGCGCATGCGCATGCCGTCGCGCACCAGCGCGTGGTCGTCGATCAACAGGACGCGGGCGGGGGCGGGGGTCATGAGCGGAGGTTTCCTTGTGAATCTGGCGAATCCGGCGAATCCGGGTTGTGGCGTGTGGCCGACTGCGCCGGCACCACCGGCACCGCCGCGCTCAGCCGGGTCGAGCCCGGGCCGGAGACGATATCGAACTCGCCGCCCAGCGCGGCGATGCGCTCGCGCAGGTTGCGCAGGCCGATGCCGCGCTTCGGATCGAGCTGCATTCGCGCCACGTCGAAGCCGGCGCCGTCATCCTGCACGGTCAGCCGGGTAGCGTTGGCATCGAACGCCAGCCCCAGCGTGACATGGCGCGCATGCGCATGCCGCTCCACATTGGTCAGCGCTTCCTGGGCGATGCGATAGAGGGCTGTGGCCTGCTCGTCAGCGAGTTCGCGCGGCTTGCCCGTGTGCGACACGGAAATCTGCAGCCCGCTGCCTTCCTGCATCTCGCGTGCCAGGTGCTCCAGCGCGGCGAACAGGCCAAGGTCATCAAGCAGGGCAGGCCGCAGGTTGCGCGCCACCCGGCGCACCTCATTGAAGACCGTATCCAGGCGGACCAGCGCCGTGCCAAGCACGGGCGCCACCGACTGGCCCTGGTCCGGGGCCATGCGCAGGCGGTTGGCGGCCGTCTCCAGCAGCAGCTTGACCGACACCAGCAACTGGCTGATGCCATCGTGCAACTCGCGCGACAGCCGCGCGCGTTCCTCTTCCTGCGACTGCACCACGCGCTGCGCCAGCTGCCGCAGCTTGGCGTCGGCCTCGCGGTGCTCGCTCACATTGAGCGCCAGGCCGCTGGCGGCCACCAGCAGGATGCTGATCGCAGCAATCACGCCGATCCACGCCATGGTCTCGCGAATATCGGTCTCCGCCCGCGCATCGAGCTGGCGCAGGGTGCGCTCCACGTCGTCGAGATAGATGCCGGTGCCCAGCATCCAGTTCCACGCCGGCACGGCGACCACGTAACCCAGCTTGGGGGCCAGTTGCTGCGAGGAGGGTTTTCTCCACATATAGCGCACCGACCCACCGCCGGAGCGGGCCGCGGCGATCAGCTTCTGGATGGTGAGCGCGCCCTGCGGGTCCCGCAGGCTCCATAAATCCTGTCCGACCAGCTCGGGCTGGCGCGGGTGCATCAGATTGCGGCCTTGCAGGTCATAGAGGAAAAAATAGCCGTCGGGGCCGTAGTCCAGGCGCGCCAGGGCCTGCATGGCGGCGTCACGGGTGGCCGCATCGTTGTGGCCCGAGCGCACCATCGGCGCGATCGCGCTTTGCGCCAGTTCTACGTAGTGACGCAGCTCGGCTTCCTTGCTCTGCAGGTAGGCCGCCTCGACCAGGGCGCGCTCGTGGCTTGCCAGCTGGGTGGCTTGGTAGCGCACGGCCAGCGCGATGCCGAACATGGCCACGGCGAGCGGCGCGACGGCCAATAACAGGATTTTCTGACGGAGTTTCATCGGGACCGGGGTAAACACGGATGACGCGCAAGCGGCATGCGAGCGTCGATCTACGTAGTAACACGCAGCATCGCTGCGTAGTTCCGCGCTTGTGCCGCCAGGGACGGGTGTCAATACTACACGCCAGACGCACGCGCGCCGCTCAAGCGGCGTAATGCACGCGTCCTGCGCAGTGGGTGCGGCTAGCGTCTATGCTGTTTGCATCGCCCGCCTGCGACGACCAGATCCGGATCTTGCGAGACATACCGGGCGTCGACGGAGACATGGCAGGGACCATCCCGCCACCCACCCCTCCGCCCGCCGCCACCAGGGGACGCCGCCCAGGCGCCCCCCTTGCTTCCGGCACCTGCCGCCGCCGGCATTCCTAAAAATGGTCTGAGGAGACCCTCATCATGAATCGCATCGGGCAACACCTGGTGTGGCTGGCCGTCGCCATCCTTGGCGCCTTCGCCTTTGCCACCGTTGCACTGTCTCGCGGCGAAGCCGTCAGTGCCTTGTGGATCGTGGTCGCCGCGATCTGTATCTATCTGATCGCCTACCGCTACTACAGCAAGTTCATCGCCGAGAAGGTGATGCAGCTCGACCCCAAGCGCATGACGCCGGCCTGGCGCCATAACGACGGGCTGGACTACGTGCCGACCAACAAGGCCGTGCTGTTCGGCCACCACTTCGCCGCCATTGCCGGCGCCGGCCCGCTGGTGGGTCCCGTGCTGGCCGCGCAGATGGGCTATATGCCCGGCATGCTGTGGATCCTGGCGGGCGTGGTGTTTGCCGGGGCAGTGCAGGACTTCATGGTGCTGTTCATCTCCACGCGCCGCGACGGCCGCTCGCTGGGCGACCTGATCAAGTCCGAGATGGGCACGGTGCCAGGCATGATCGCGTTGTTCGGCTGCTTCATGATCATGATCATCATCCTGGCGGTGCTGGCACTGATCGTGGTGAAGGCGCTGGCGGATTCGCCCTGGGGCACGTTCACGGTGGGGGTGACGATTCCTATCGCCCTCTTCATGGGCATCTACACGCGCTATATCCGCCCGGGCCGCATCGGCGAGGTGTCGGTGATCGGCTTCGTGCTGCTGATGCTGGCCATCATCGGTGGCCAGTACGTGCATGAAAGCGCGGTGCTGGCACCGTTGTTTACGTACGACGGCAAGGCGCTGACGTGGATGCTGATCATCTACGGCTTTATCGCTGCCGTGCTGCCGGTGTGGCTGCTGCTGGCCCCGCGCGACTATCTCTCCACTTTCCTGAAGATCGGCACCATCATCGCGCTGGCCATCGGCATCCTGATCGTGGCGCCGGAGTTGAAGATGCCGGCGTTCACCCAGTTCGCCAAGGGCGGCGGCCCGGTGTGGTCGGGCAACCTGTTCCCGTTCCTCTTCATCACCATCGCCTGCGGCGCGGTGTCGGGCTTCCACGCGCTGATCTCCTCGGGCACCACGCCCAAGCTGCTTGAGAGCGAAGCGCATATGCGCTTTATCGGTTACGGCGCGATGCTGGCCGAATCGTTCGTGGCCATCATGGCGCTGGTCGCGGCCTCGGTAATCGAGCCGGGTGTGTACTTCGCCATGAACAGCCCGGCAGCCGTGATCGGCACCTCGCCGGAATCGGTGGCCCAGGTGGTGTCGGGCTGGGGCTTCGTGATCACGCCGGATGTGCTGATCCAGACTGCCAAGGACGTTGGCGAGAACTCCATCATCTCGCGCGCCGGCGGCGCACCGACGCTGGCGGTGGGGATTGCCCACATCCTGCACCAGGTGGTGGGCGGCCAGGCCATGATGGCCTTCTGGTACCACTTTGCCATCCTGTTCGAGGCGCTGTTCATCCTGACCGCGGTGGACGCGGGCACCCGCGCCGGGCGCTTCATGCTGCAGGACCTGCTGGGCAGCTTCGTGCCCTCGTTCCGCCGCACCGACTCGCTGCCGGCTAACCTGATCGCCACCGCGCTGACCGTATCGTTCTGGGGCTACTTCCTGTACCAGGGCGTGGTTGACCCGCTTGGCGGCATCAACACGCTGTGGCCGCTGTTCGGCATCTCCAACCAGATGCTGGCCGCGGTGGCGCTGGTGCTCGGTACCTGCGTGCTGGTGAAGATGAAGCGCGGGCAATACGCCTGGGTCACCCTGGTGCCCACCATCTGGCTACTGATCTGCACGCTGACCGCCGGCTGGCAAAAGCTGTTCGACGCCGATCCCAAGGTCAGCTTCCTGACCCACGCGGCCAAGTTCAGCGACGCCATCGCCCAGGGCAAGGTACTGGCCCCGGCCAAGTCGATGGAGCAGATGCACCGCATCGTCTTCAACGACTACCTGGATGCCGGGCTGTGCGCGCTGTTCATGTTCGTGGTGCTGTCGATCGTGTTCTACGGTTTCAAGACCGCGATGAAGGCCCGCGCGGAAAACCGGCCGACCGACCGCGAAACCCCGTTTGAACCGATGCCGGCTTCGGCTTCGGCACAGCATTGAGTGCGTGCGCTGGCCACCGGCCAGCGCTCACCCGATGTCGGGATTGGAATTGGATTTGGAAACAGGAGATCCATCATGCTTGAGCAACTTGGAACCATGGGACGCTACCTGGGCCAGTCCCTGCGCCTGATGGTGGGTTTGCCGGATTACCAGACCTATGTGGCGCACATGGAGGCCACCCATCCCGACCGCGAGCCCATGACCTACGAGGCGTTCTTTCGCGAACGGCAGGAGGCCCGCTACGGCGGGGGGCAGGGAAAATGTTGCTGATCTGCACGTGGCACGCGGTTCGCTCAGGGGGGGAATGCGAGTGCGCGTAGCCGCACAACAGTCCTAACCCCGTAGTAACTCCGCGCTTCACGCCGTTAAAGAACGGGCCGCCAATTCTGGCGGCCCGTTTTACGTTTCTGCAGCGGTTACAGGGCCTTACACGTGGTTACAGCAAGCTCGCGGCTACATCTCTACACTTGCGTCACAGTTGCTCAACCCAAGGAAGAAGAACATGTCTCGGCATCCCGTTCGCAGTTTCACCCTGGCCATCGCCCTGGCGGCATCCGCGCTGCCGGTGTTTGCGGGCGATATGAATAATGCCCTCGGCGGCGCACTCGGCGGTGTCGCCGGCGCGGCGGTCGGTGGCGCGCTCGGCGGCTCGACCGGTGCGGTGATCGGCGGCGCGGTTGGCGGCGGCGCAGGCGGTGCGGTCACGTCCAACCGCCGCGAGCGCACTGGCGCCATCATCGGCGGCGCGCTGGGCGGTGGCGCAGGCACGGCAGCGGGCAACGCCATGGGCGGGCGCACCGGCGGCCTGCTGGGTGCAGCGGTTGGCGGCGGTGCGGGCGCCGCGCTGGGCGGCAACGTCTCGCGCAGCAACTCCTACGCGGACGAGCGCGGCCGTGGCTATCGCGACGACCGCTACTACCGCAGCGGCTACAAGCGCAAGCACGGCCGTGGCCACCACCATCACGACGACTGATCTGGCTGGCGCAGGCGGGGATCATCCCCCGCCCGCCGGCAGCCGGCCTGCGATGCCGGCAACAAGAACGGGCCATGACTGGCCCGTTTTTTTATGCCGTGATTTATGTCGCTGCGGCCCGAAAACCTCGCCGGAGGTATCATGCATCACCCGACACCGACAAGCGTGTACAACAAAGCGGTGCCCCAAAAGCAAACACGCCCGTACCGGCGTGGTACGGGCGTGTCCTCCAGTTAGTACGGAGAAGGCGCTTTCGCACCCTCCCCGTCGGCCTGTGGAGATCAGCCGAAAGGGGCGAAACCGCCATAGGACGCGGTTCCCGCCGACAGGCCGCCTGAATTACAGGGCAGCGGCGCCGTCGGTAAATACGTCGAACTTGCCGGCACGGGCGCCGTCGGTGAAGCTGTCGAACTTGCCAGCCTTGCCGCCGTTGCTATAGACCGAGGTCTGGGTGGCGCGGGCGCCATCGGTGTAGGGGTCGAACTTGCCGGCCTTGGCAAAGGCGGGGGCGGCGGTCAGGGCGGCTGCGAGCGTGGTGGCAGCGGCGATCAGGGCGAAACGTTGGCTTTTCATGATTGAATCCTTTCCACAGGCAGGACACCTAGTCTTCTCAGCAGCCTTCGCTGCAATGCGGCATCCGATGGCTCCATATTAGGTATTTCCCTGATATGAATAAACATTGCCCCCGACAATGATTAGTTGTAGTTTCAACAATAAATAACCCACTTTCCGTAAAAGTTCGCGGGCAAGACTGGAGACTATGTCATGGACCGGTTGCAATCGATGCGCGTCTTTTCCAAAGTGGTCGAACTGGGCAGCTTTGCTCGTGCAGCGCAACAATTGGAAATGTCCAATGCGGTAGTCACGCGCTACGTAGCCGACCTGGAGAGCCACCTTGGCACGCGGTTGCTGAACCGCACCACCCGCAGCCTGTCGCTGACTGACGCCGGGGAGACCTACCTGCAGCGTTGCCAGCAGATCCTGGAAGATGTGGAGGAGGCCGAATCGGTAGTGACGGCGCGCAGCCAGTCGCTCTCGGGCACACTGCGGCTGGTGGCGCCGGTGATGTTCGGCCTGCACCTGCTGCCCGCCACGCTGGCACGTTTCCAGGCCCTGTATCCCGAGGTGGTGTTCGACGTGCTGTTATCGGACCGTATCGTCGATATCGTCGAAGAGGGGCGCGACGTAGGCGTGGTGTTGTCCGACCTGGGGCTGGGCTCGCACCTGGTGGCGCGCCCGCTGATCTCGGCAGAGATCATCCTGTGCGCCTCGCCAGGCTACCTGCGCCAGCACCCGCCGCTGCGCCAAGCGCACGAACTGACCAACCACCGCTGCATCGCGATGCGCATCCCCACCGCTGAGCATGAATGGACGCTGTCGGGCCCGGAGGGCGAGGTAACGGTGCCGATCCGCCCGGGCCTGCTGTGCAGCAATGCCGAGTTGGCGCACCAGGCGGCGCTGGCCGACATGGGTGTGGCGATGCTGTCTGCCTATCTGGCGCGGCCGAATATTGAAGCGGGGCGGTTGACGCACATCCTCCAGCAATACCGACTGCCGAAGCGCGATGTCAGCGTGGTCTATCCCAGCCGCAAGTTCCTGCCGACCAAGGTCCGCGCCTTTATCGATTTCCTGCTCGAAGAGGGCAAGATCCGCAACGACAACCAATAAGGGGACCGCAGGATCGAGGGCTACTAAAGGGGGGGAAGGGAAGCGCGGAGCCGGCGTCCTGCCGGCTCCGCGAGCAACTCACTCTTCCTCGGCGTCGGCCGTGGCTTCGTCGTCGGCGCGGGACTTGCCGGTAGCGCGCTTGGCTGCTGGCGTCTTGGCCGCGGCTTTCTTCGCTGCGGGGGCCTTCTTGGCGGCTGGAGCTTTCTTGGCCGCCACCTTCTTGGCCGGCGCCTTGGCCTTGCTCACCGTTTCGCCAGCCTGATCCTCGTCGCCAGCCTTGGCGGACGCGGTCTTGGCCGCGGCGCCCTTGGCCGCCGTCTTGGCGCCCGCCTTGGGCTCGCGTGCCTCGAACTCGAAGCCGATCTTGCCGTCCGGCTGCTTGGCCAGGAAGGCCTTGAAGTTGCGCCCGGTGCGCGATGACTTGAAGCCGGTCAGCAGATCCGTACGGCCCGCGCCCAGCAGCTTGCCGATCTGCTCGCGCGAGATCTCCTGCTGCAGGATGATCTTGCCCGTGGTGAAGTCGCAGCTCTTGGGCACGGCCACGCTGTTCTCGCACACGTACTTCATGCCGTGCTCGTAGACCGAGCCACCGCACTTCGGACAAGCGCCAACCGCTTCCTGGCCGCTGAAGTCGACCGGCTCGCCGTCGTTGTCGTCGTCATTCTGGCCGAAGTCGAATTCCATCTTGTAGTGGCCTTCGTCGTCCTTGCCCAGCTTCAGGATGGCGGCAAACGGCCGGCCCATCTTGCTGCGGAAACCCTGCAGCGGACCGATTTCCTTCTTCAGCAGCAGTTCTTCGACTTCGTCGATCTCGAACTGGCGCCCACCCGGGATCTTGCTGATCGAGAACTCGCACGCGGTGCAGGCAAAGCGGCGGTAGTTCTCCTTGACCTGGCTGCCGCACTGCGGGCACGGCGTGGCCAGCGTGGCGTAGTCGCCCGGGATGGTGTCGCTGTCGTATTCCTTGGCGCGCTTGACGATCTGCTGCGTCATCTGCGCGATCTCGCGCATGAACTCGTCGCGCTTCAGGCCACCGCGCTCGATCTGCGACAGCTTGTGCTCCCATTCGCCGGTCAGCTCGGCCTGGGTCAGTTCCTGCACGCCCAGGCCGCGCAGCAGCGTCATCAGCTGGAAAGCCTTGGCGGTGGGAATCAGCTCACGGCCTTCGCGCACCAGGTATTTCTCGGCGAGCAGCCCTTCGATGATGGCCGCGCGCGTGGCTGGCGTGCCCAGGCCCTTGCCGGCCATGGCCTCGCGCAGCGCGTCGTCGTCCACCAGCTTGCCGGCGCCTTCCATGGCGGACAGCAATGTGGCTTCGTTGTAGCGTGCGGGCGGCTTGGTGGTCAGCATCACGCCGTCGACCTTGTCGACCTTGACGCGCTCGTCCTTGGCCACCGCCACCAGGTTGGCATCGTCGCCCTGGGCTTCACGCCCGTAGACCACCAGCCAGCCGGGATTGACCAGGACCTTGCCTTCGGTCTTGAAATGATGGCCCGCCACCTCGGTGACACGAGTGGTGACCTGGAACTCGGCCGCCGGGAAGAACACCGCCAGGAAGCGGCGCACCACCAGGTCGTACAGCTTCTGCTCGGGCTCCGAGAGGTTCTTCGGGGCTTGCAGCGTCGGGATGATAGCGAAGTGATCGCTGATCTTGCTGTTGTCGAAGATCTTCTTGTTGGGCTTGATCCACCCGCTGGCCAACACCTTCTTGGCATGCGGCAGGTAGTTGGGCGAGCTCTCGGCCAGCATGTCCATGGTCTGCTTGACCGTGTCCATGTAGTCCTCGGGCAGCGCGCGCGCGTCGGTACGCGGGTAAGTCAGCACCTTGTGCTTTTCGTACAGCGCCTGGGCCAGGCCGAGGGTGTTCTTGGCCGAGAAGCCGAAGCGCGAGTTGGCCTCGCGCTGCAGCGTGGTCAGGTCGAACAGCGCCGGCGACTGCTGCGTGGACGGCTTGGACTCTTCGGTGACGGTGCCGGTCTTGTCACGGCAGGCCGCCACGATGCTCTTGGCCTCGGCCTCGCTCCACAGGCGCGACTCGCGCGTCTCGGGATCGAACTCGCTCTTCTTGAACTTGGGGTCGAACCAGCGGCCTTCGTAAAGGCCGGCGGCGGCGATGAACTCGGCGCGCACTTCCCAGTAGTCGCGCGGGACGAACTTCTTGATCTTCTCTTCGCGCTCTACGACGATCGACAGCGTGGGGGTCTGCACCCGGCCAACCGTGGTCAGGAAGAAGCCGCCGCCCTTGCTGTTGAACGCGGTCATGGCGCGCGTGCCGTTGATGCCCACCAGCCAGTCGGCTTCCGAGCGGCAGCGCGCGGCGTCCGCCAGCGGCAGCATGTCGGCATCGTCGCGCAGGCGGGCAAAGCCGTCGCGGATCGCCTGCGGCGTCATCGACTGCAGCCACAGGCGCTGCACCGGTTGCTTGGCCTTGGCATGCTGCTGGATCAGGCGGAAGATCAGTTCCCCTTCGCGCCCCGCGTCGCAGGCGTTCACCAGACCGGTAACGTCCTTGCGCTTGATCAGGCGGTTGAGCACCTTCAGCCGCGACTCGGTCTTGGCGATGGGGCGCAGGTCGAAGTGGGGGGGAATCACCGGCAGGTTGGCGAAGCTCCACTTGCCTCGCTTGACTTCGTATTCGTCCGGGGCGGCGATTTCAACCAGGTGGCCGACGGCCGACGAAAGAACGTAATCGTCACTTTCGAAGTATTCGTCATGCTTGGTAAAGCCCCCGAGGGCACGGGCTATATCGGCAGCAACCGATGGCTTTTCCGCGATGATGAGGGCTTTTGACATGGATCGGGTCCTTGCTGGCCGCACTCTGGCGGCCTGCGAATTGTTGCCACTAAGGGCTCTGCACTATATGTAAACAGCGAGCTTGGGGCTTTGAGGCGCCAATAATAAGCGCGGTTCCGACGGCGGTGCAAGCAAGCTGCCGTCGCCGTCGCCGTCAAACAGGCGCTGCTGGCATGTGGGCCGGCCCTGAACAGCCACCGCCCACTTCGTTTTTTGACTGCGATCCGGCGCTCATGCTCCTGGCTTGCGCCAGACGCCGATGACCGGGGTTAGTCGTCGTTAGCGTGCGGCGCCAGCCACTCCAGCACGTTCGGCACCGCTGCGCCGGCCGTTGGCACCATCGCCGCGCCGCGCGCCAGCATGCGCTCGAGCACTTCAATATGCGGCAGCAGCGTGCCGTAGAACTGCGGCGCGCCGCCCGCCGCGGGTTGCACCAGCAGCGTCGGAAAATTATCGATATCGAGATCGCCCAGCTGGTCGGCATGGGTTTCGATATCGATCCAGACGAAGCAATCGCCGGGAAACCGGACGGCAAGCGCCGCGAACGCCTCCTGGTAGGTCCCGCAGGTGCCGCACCAGGCTGCGCACAGGCAGGCTACCAGGCGGCCTTGCGGACGCGCTGCCAACACCTGGGCGATTGCGCCCGAGTCCTGCTCCGGAAAGTAAACGGTCATGATGGGGGAAACATGAGCCTTTTCAGGCACGGGAAATCGTTTGATTGTAGCGGTCGCCAGGAAATCCGTATTTCGGCCGGCGGTACCAGGGTCGCTCACTAGCTTACCCGGCGATAGGCATTGCCCGGCAGCCGCTCCACCGAGCCCGCCAGTTCCAATGTCAGCAGGCTGGCCACCACTTGCTCGGGCGGCAGGGCAGTGCGCGCACACAGCGCGTCCAGCGTGACGGGGTCGTGGGTGAGCGTCAGGCCCAGGACATCGTCCAGCGCCGGCATGGGCGCAGGCGCCACCGGCCGGGCGGCATCCCCGGCCATGCCGAGTTCCTCGAGCACATCCTGCGCGGTTTCCACCAGCTTGGCGCCCTGGCGGATCAGCAGGTGGCAACCCTTGGACAGCGGCGCATGGATCGAGCCGGGAATGGCATAGACCTCCCGTCCCATCTCGGCTGCCAGCCGCGCGGTAATGAGCGACCCCGATCGCGCCGCCGCCTCCACCACCAGCACGCCGCGCGCGAGCGCCGCGATGATGCGGTTGCGCTGGGGAAAGTGGTGGCTGCGCCCGGGCATGCCAAGCGCAAACTCGCTGACGATGGCGCCATGGGCCGCGATGCGGTGGGCCAGGTCGCGATGGCGAGCGGGGTAGACCAGGTCGGCACCGGTGCCGATCACCGCCACGGTGCCGCCAGCACCTTCCAGAGCGCCTTCCAGAGCCCCCTCGTGCGCTGCGCCATCGATGCCCAGCGCAAGCCCCGACACCACCGTCAGCCCGGCGCCGGACAACACGCGGGCAAAGCGTCGCGCATCCTCCGTGCCCTGCACGGTGGCGCTGCGCGCACCGACCATGGCAATGGCCGGGCCGCCAAGCGCACCCAGCTGGCCTTTGACGTACAGCACCAGCGGCGGGTCGGACAGATCCAGCAAGGCACGGGGATAGGCGGCATCGGCCAGCGTCACCACATGGTTGCCCGGCTCGGCGGCCCAGGCCACGGTGCGCTCGACCAGCGCCATGGTGACAGCATCGGGCGGTGCCAACAGCGCCCGGGCTTGCTTCTCGGGGATGACCGCCGCCAGTGCGCTGACGGTCTGCGCCAGCAGCTGGTGCGGCAGCCCGAAGGTGGCCAGCAACTGGCGCAAGGCTCCTGTGCCCAGGCCACGGGCACCGGTCAGCCGCAGCCACGCCTCGATATCGGCAGCGCTGCGGGTGGTGGGCACCGGCGCCGGGTTGGCGCCGGTTGCTGCCAGCCCGGTCAACGCGGCGAAGTCACGCGGTCGCCCACCTCGATCGCGTTCGAGGCATCGGTGACCAGGGCATAGGCCACGCCGGGAAACACGCGGAACACGAAGGCCAGGCCATAGCGCTCGTCGGGCAACTGGATGGCGCGGTTGCCATCCGTGCGATCGCGCACCACCTGGCCGGCGCGGGACAGCGCGAGCACATGGCCGGGCTCGAGGCCCGCGGCGGTGCCGATATTGAGCACGACCACCTGCTTGGCGCCGCCGAACTGCACGCCGCCGTAGACCGCCGCGATGCGGCCATCGAGCATGACATCCGGCGCGCGGGGCACATAGCGCACCGGCTCGCGCGCCGGCTGGGGCATCAGCAAGGTGCCAGAGCCCATTTCCTGCTGGGCCGCCGTGACCTTGACGGTAGTTACCGCGTCGAAGCCTTCCGGCGGGCGCGACACACGGACATTGCCCTGGTACTCGGCTTCATAGCCCAGCACGCGCCCGGTAACCGGGTCCTTGACCGGCTTGACCGGCTTGAAGGCCTGCCAGTCGCTGCCGACCACCGCCTCGGGCGGGGAAATGCCGCGCGCATAGGCTGTGTCGCCCATGCCCAGGTAGACCCGCGACTCGGGCAGGGCGATGATGCGCGCCGAGGTCTCCAGCGTGCCCTGGTCCACCACCAGCGGGCGGATCAGGAACGGCTCGATGTCCTTGGCGGGAATGCTGGCGATGGCGCCATCGGGCCCGCCTTCGCTGCGCACGCTTGGCGTGAGCCGCACCGTGCCGCCAGCATCGGGGCTGGTGGAAAGCCAGGCGCGGCCGTCGCGCTGAATCAGGTACAGGACCTGGCCGGGATAGATCAGGTGTGGATTGCGGATCTGCTGCTGGTTCATCCCCCACAGCTCGGGCCAGCGCCAGGGCTGGCGCAGGAAGCGCCCGGAGATCCCCCAAAGCGTGTCACCCCCTCGCACGACATACTGCTGGGGCGCGTCCGAAGCCAGGTCAGCAGCGGCAATGCCTTGCTGCGCGGTAACGGCGGCCTGGGCCCGCTGGGCCGGGGTAACGGTAAGATCGGCGGCATGTACTGGCGCCCCTGTGACGGCAGTGATTCCGGCCGCACACAACATCCAACGGGCAAACGCGTACGGCCTGCGGCCCGGCGCCGCCTGGTGTTCTTTGGTAAGATCGCGCATTTTCTCGAACCGGCTGGCAGAACAGCCGGATTGACCCTGGAGAGCGTGCCTGTTGCGGCGCGCCTTGAATTTTTGTACTTGCGCCCCGATTCTGCATGTAAACACCCGTAGCCGCAACGCGCGGGTCACATGTGTGAGCGGCAGGCGTTGCGCCCCAGCATCATGGCTAAACTCGATATCCTGACCTACCCCGATCCCCGCCTGCATACCGTGGCAAAACCGGTTGCCGTGGTGGACGACCGCATTCGCAAGCTGGTAGAGGACATGGCCGAGACCATGTACGAAGCCCCCGGCATCGGACTGGCCGCGACCCAGGTGGACGTGCACGAACAGGTGGTGGTGATCGATATCTCCGAGACCCGTGACGCACTGCAGGTCTTCATCAACCCGGAGATCGTCTGGTCCAGCGACACCCGCAAGGTGGCGGAAGAGGGCTGCCTGTCGGTGCCCGAGGTCTACGACCGGGTCGAGCGCCCGGACCATGTGCGCGTGCGTGCCCTGAACGAGAAGGGCGAGCCCTTCGAGATCGAAGCCGACGAGCTGCTGGCCGTGTGCATCCAGCACGAGATGGACCACCTCAAGGGCAAGGTCTTCGTCGAGTACCTGTCGCCACTGAAGCTTCAGCGCATCAAGTCCAAGCTGGTCAAGCTGCACAAGCGCGAACGCACCCGCATGTAAGGCAGCCGCGGCCGGCCGCGCGCCGGCACTGGCCTGCTACCGGCCAGCTAGCGGTCTGCTATCGTATTGCCTTCCCGATGAATCAAGTTACCGGCCGCTGATGCGGCCGGTGCCGCTTTATGCCGGAGCGTGCCATGTCCCAAGCCGCAAGCCCATCCCAAGCGCTGCGCGTTGCCTTTGCCGGCACGCCCGAATTTGCCCGCGTGGCGCTCGAAGCCATCCACGCCGCCGGTTTCCCGGTGGTGGCGGTGCTCAGCCAGCCCGACCGGCCAGCCGGCCGCGGCTTGCAGCTGCAGGCCAGCCCGGTCAAGCAGTACGCGCTGGAGCAAAGCCTGGGCCCGGTGCTGCAGCCACGCTCGCTGCGCCGCAACGGCAAGTATCCTGAAGAGGCCGGTGCCGCCGTGGACGCGCTGGCGCAGATCGCCCCGGATGTCATGGTGGTGGCCGCCTACGGCCTGATCCTGCCGGCCGAGGTGCTGGCGTTGCCGCGCTACGGCTGCCTGAACATCCATGCCTCGCTGCTGCCGCGCTGGCGGGGCGCCGCGCCCATCCACCGCGCCATCGAGGCTGGCGACGCGCAGACCGGCATCACGCTGATGCAGATGGACGAAGGGCTGGATACGGGCGCGATGATCCAGGGCGAAACCGTGCCGATCGGCCCCGGCGACACCACCGGCACCCTGCACGATGCGCTAGCCGCGCTGGGCGGGCGCATGGTGGTGGAGGCGCTGCGCCGCCTCGCCGCGGGCCAGCCGCTCACCGGCACGCCGCAGCCGGCCGAGGGCGTGACCTATGCCGAGAAGATCGCCAAGGAAGAAGCCCCGCTGGACCTGCGCCGCCCGGCTGCGGCGCTGGCCGCCCAGGTGCGCGCCTTCAATCCGTTTCCCGGCGCCACCGTGCAGGTCGGCGAGACCGTCATCAAGTGCTGGCAGGCCCAGCCCCTGGCGTCCACGGCCAGCCACCCGCAGGCGCCGGGCACCGTGCTCGCGGCGGATGCCGATGGCGTGGTGATCGCCTGCGGCGAAGGCGCGCTGCGCGTGACCGAGTTGCAAAAGCCGGGCGGGCGCCGCGTGCCGGCCCAGCAATTCCTGCAGAGCATGCCGCTGCCGCCGGGTACCTGCTGCGCCGTGCCTGGCGGCACGGCATAATCGCCCTGCGCTAGCGGCAAAGCCACGGTGGCTGACTTGCCGCAGCGCGCTGCGCGCCCCATTTCTGTAGCTCATCCACCGGCAGCCAACCATGCTCGGCATTACTGACCTTCCCTTGTTCGTCGGCGCGGTGTTCCTGCTCAATGTGACGCCTGGCCCGGATACCGCCTATATCGTCGGGCGCAGCGTGGCGCAGGGCAGGGCGGCAGGCGTGGTCTCGGCGCTCGGGGTCAGTGCCGGATGCTGCGTGCATTCGCTGGCCATCGCCTTCGGCCTGACTGCCTTGCTGGCGGCATCGGCCACCGCCTTTACCCTGATCAAGTTTGCCGGCGCTGCCTATCTGGTGTGGCTTGGGCTGCGCCTGATCTGGCAGCGATCCGCGCCCCCCGGCGCGGACGCGGCCCCCGCTGCCCAGCCGGGCACGCGCGGCCTGCGCGCTTTGTTCATGCAGGGCTTTCTCACCAATGTGCTGAATCCAAAGGTGATCCTGTTCTTCATTTCCTTCTTCCCGCAGTTCGTGGATCGCAACGCCGAGCATCAGGCCCTGGCATTCCTGGCCCTGGGCGGCGTCATGGTGGCGATGTCGACGCTATGGAACAGCCTGGTGGCATGGATGGCGGGCACCCTGACCCGCCGCGCCAGCGAGGTGCCGCGCCTCAAGTGCTGGATGGATCGCATTGTGGGTATTGCATTCATCGGGCTGGGTGCGCGCCTGGCCTTCGCCCAACGCTAGGAACCGTTGCCGAACCTGCTGGCGCAACGAATGGCCGCCGGCACCGGCTGCCCTTTTTTTAGGCAGGTGACGGTTGAATTTCCGGGGCGGGGTACTATCTAAACAGCACCGCGTCACGCTTTCCGTAGCACGGCCAGCCCGGCCACCGGGCGCGCGCGCGAGGATGATTTTTTCGGAGATCACGACAATGTTCAACTGGGTCAAGACCTTCATGCTGATGGCCGCCATCACGGCGCTGTTCATCGTCATCGGCGGCATGATCGGCGGCCGCAGCGGCATGATGTTCGCGCTGATCATGGCGCTGGGCATGAACTTCTTCTCTTACTGGTTCTCGGACAAGATGGTCCTGCGCATGTACAACGCGCAGGAAGTCGACGCGAGCACGGCACCGCAGTTCTACGGCATGGTGCAGGAGCTGGCGCAGCGCGCCCAGCTGCCGATGCCGCGCGTGTACCTGATCAACGAGGATGCGCCCAACGCCTTTGCCACCGGCCGCGATCCGGAGCATGCCGCCGTTGCGGCCACCACGGGCATCCTGCGGGTGCTATCGGAGCGCGAGCTGCGCGGCGTGATGGCCCACGAGCTGGCTCACGTGCAGCACCGCGACATCCTGATCTCGACCATCGCCGCCACCATGGCCGGCGCCATCGCCGCGCTGGCCAACTTCGCCATGTTCTTTGGCGGGCGCGACGAGAACGGCAACCGCTCCAACCCCATTGCCAGTATCGCGGTGGCAATCCTTGCCCCGCTAGCAGCCTCGCTGATCCAGATGGCAATCTCCCGCGCCCGGGAATTCGAGGCGGATCGCGGCGGCGCCACCATCAGCGGCGACCCGCAGGCGCTGGCGATGGCGCTCGACAAGATCCATCGCTATGCGCAGGGGATTCCGTTCCCGACCGCGGAGCAGCACCCGGCCACGGCGCAGATGATGATCATGAACCCGCTCTCGGGCAGCGGCATCGCCAACCTGTTCTCGACCCACCCGGCCACCGAGGAACGGGTGGCGCGGCTGATGCAGATGGCACAGACGGGCGTCTATCCGGTGTAAGCGCGGCCCAATCGAGGCACAAGCGCGGTCCAAGCCGCCGCGCTACCCCCTCGCCGCGGCCAGCCAGGCGCAAAATCGCCGGTCCCCGCCACATACAGGGTAAACTGCCCGCCGTGCTTCCCCGGAAGCGGCGGGCAGTGTTTTTTTGGCCTCGCCCGGCCTTGCCGCCAGTCCTCGCCGCTTGCGGCTTGCCCCCTGCCACCCCGTCTTACCGTCTCACTGCCCCACTGTCATGCGCCTGCAACACGAATCCCTCGCCTTCCAGATGCTCGCCGCCGCGGCTGCCGTACGCGGCGTCAACGAAGGCAGCGCGCTGCCGCTGGCCATCGAGAACGCCGCTGCCCAGTACCGCCTGGACCGCGTGCGCGACGCCGCCACGCGTGGCGCCCTGCAGGACCTGGCCTATCGCACCATGCGCCAGTTCGGCACGGCGCGCGCGCTGGTCACCAAGCTGGTGACCCGGCCGCCCGGCGCGCTGGTGGACTCACTGCTGGCCGTGGCGCTGGCGCTGCTGGTCGAGGACGAGCAGGGGGAAGGGGGCTATACCGAGTTCACCGTGGTCGACCAGGCCGTCAGCGCGGCAGCCTCCGAGCCCAAGACCGCGCACGCACGCGGGCTGGTGAACGCCGTGCTGCGCCGTTTCCTGCGCGAACGCAAGGCACTGCTGGCCGAGGTGCGCCAGGACGACGAAGCGCGCTGGAACCTGCCCGCATGGTGGCTGGATGCGCTGCGCAAGGCGTACCCGGACCAGTGGACTGCGCTGGCCGAGAGCGCCAATGTGCGCCCGCCCATGACCCTGCGCGTCAATACGGCGCGGGTCTCGGTGCCCGACTACCTCAAGCGCGTGCTCAATGCCGGCATGGCGGGCGTGGCCATCGGCCCGCAGGCCGTGCGGCTGGTGCGCGCGTTTCCCGTGTCGCAGATCCCCGGGTTTGCCGAGGGCGATGTCTCGGTGCAGGACGCCGGCGCGCAACTGGCCGCTGCGCTTCTGGACCTGGCCGACGGCCAGCGCGTGCTCGATGCGTGCGCTGCGCCCGGCGGCAAGACCGGCCACATCCTTGAACTCGCCAACGTGGAAGTCACCGCGCTGGAGAGCGACGCGCAGCGCGCCACCCGCATCGACGAGAACCTCGCGCGCCTGGGCCAGCAAGCCACCGTGGTGGTAGGCGACGCAAGCCGCCCGCAGGACTGGTGGGACAACCGCCAGTACGACCGCATCCTGGCCGACGTACCGTGCTCGGCCTCGGGCATCGTGCGCCGCCACCCGGACATCCGCTGGCTGCGCCGCGAGGTGGATATCCCCCGGCTGGTCACCGAGCAGCGGCGCATCGTGTCACAGCTCTGGAGCCTGCTCAAGCCGGGCGGCATCCTGGTCTATGTCACCTGTTCTATTTTCCCAACGGAGAACGAAGAGCAGGCGCGCTGGTTTGGTGCACAGCTACCAGATGCGATACGATTGCAAGCGCCCGGCCAGATGCTGCCGGGCAGCAAGGATCAGTTGGCCGGTGGCGGAAATGGCAGCCAGGAAGGCCTGCCCACCGATCACGATGGCTTCTTCTACGCCCGTTTCCAGAAACGACCCTGACCGATCCCAATCGATCCCAATGCCGAACCCGCTTCGCTTGTTCGTCCTTCGCGTCCCAGACGACAGTGCGTGCGTGTCCCTTGCTGCAGCCCGGGCAGCTGGTTCAGTAGCCGGCGCCGGCCCGCTATGCGGCGCGCGCGCGCGGCTGGCGTCGTGGTGGCTCGCGGCGACGATCATGCTCGGTATCCTGATGACGCTGGTTGCGCTGCCGGGCACGGCGCGCGCCGACGGCATTGAAGTCAACGAGGCCCGCATCGAGTACCAGGATGGCGGCTTCGATCTGGCCGCGAGTTTCGATTTCGATCTGCCGCCGCCGCTTGAAGACGCGCTCAACAAAGGCATCTCGCTGTATTTCGTCGTCGATTTCCAGCTTTCCCGCCCACGCTGGTACTGGTTCGATGAAAAACCCGTCAATGCCAGCCGCAGCGTGCGGCTGTCCTACCATCCGCTCACGCGCCAGTACCGCGTGTCCACCGGCGGCCTGCAATTGCCGTTCATGCGCCTGAAGGGCGCGCTGCAGTTCATCCAGCGCGTGCGTGGCTGGCGCGTGTTCGAGCGCAGCATGGTCAAGCCGGGCGAGACCTACCAGGCCGAAGCGCGCATGCGCCTGGACCTGACACAGCTGCCCAAGCCGTTCCAGATCAACGCCGTCAACACCCGCGAGTGGAACCTGGCATCGGAATGGCGGCGCTTCAGCTTCACCGTGCCGAGCGAATTCCCGCCGCCGCCCGCGCCCACGCCACCGCCACAATTGGTGCCCGTGCCGACACCGGCGCCGGCGTCTGCCGCGTCCGCCGCGGTGGCCGGCGAAACGCGTGCGGTGCCGTTCGCGCAGACCGTATCGACCGTGCTCTCTCCCACCACCCTGGTGCAGCCGGCCGCGGGCCAGCCATGAGCGCCCCCCCCAGCCTGTGGGACAGCCGGTTCCGGCGCGTGCTTTACCGCGTCGTGGCGGGCATCATCGTGTTCCTGGCGCTGGTGCTGGTGGCACTGCTCGCCGGCGCCTCGGCCAATACCGAATTCTTCGATCGATACTTCACGCTGCTGTTCAAGATCAACCTGGTGATCGGCATCCTGCTGGTGCTGATCATCGGCGCGCTGGCGCTGACCCTGTGGCTGCGCTACCGCCGCGGCAAGTTCGGCACGCGGCTGATGACCAAGCTCGCCGTGTTCTTCGGCGTGGTGGGCGTGCTGCCCGGCGTGCTGATCTACCTGGTGTCGCTACAGTTCGTCTCGCGCAGCATCGAGTCCTGGTTCGACGTTCGCGTCGAGACCGCGCTCGAGGCCGGCCTCAACCTTGGCCGCTCCACCATCGACAGCTCGTTGTCGGACCTGCAAGGCAAGGCGCGGCTGATGGCCGACCAGCTCACCAGCTCGCCCAACGTTGCCACCTCGCTGCAGCTCAACCGGCTGCGCGAGCAATACGGCGTGCAGGAAGCCGCCATCTTTACCGGCAGCGGCCGCGTGATCGCCACGGCGTCGAGCAACTATGCGTCGCTGGTGCCGGACCTGCCCTCTGGCGTGCTGGCCGAGCAGGCCCGGCTGGCCGGCGGCTATGCCGCGGTGGAAGGGGGCACCGATCCATCGGTCGATAGCCATCACCAGCCCGAGCGTACCGATGGCGCCCACCTGTACCGGCTGCGCGTCATCGTGCCGCTGGGCCCAGCGCCCACCGCGCAAACCGAAGCACCCCCAACCGCGGATAGCGCCGGCCGGCCCGCGGGCAAGCCGGCCCTCAATGCTGCCGGCCGCTGGGCCGGGTCGGGGCTGTCGGTCGAGCGCCGACCCGAGGACGCCGCATCGTCCGGGTTCGGGCTGGTGGGCGACACGGTGCGCGAGGAGCGCTACCTGCAGGTCGTGCATCCGGTGCCGGCAGCGTTGGCGCGCAATGCCGACGAAGTCCAGCGCGCCTACCAGGAGTACCAGGAAAAGGCGCTCGGCCGCACCGGCCTGCGCAAGATGTATATCGGCACGCTGACGCTCACGCTGTTCCTCGCGGTGTTCATTGCCGTGATGCTGGCGCTGTTGCTCGGCGGGCAGCTGGCGCGGCCGCTGCTGATGTTGCTGCAAGGGACCAAGGAAGTGGCCGAGGGCGACCTCTCGCCCAAGCGCGAGCTCAAGAGCCGCGACGAGCTCGGCATGCTGACGCAGCAGTTCAACATGATGACGCGCCAGCTGTCGGAAGCGCGCATCGCGGTGGAGCAGAACCGCAGCGCGCTCGAGAAATCGACGGCGTATCTCGAGAGCGTGCTGCAGAACCTCACCGCCGGCGTGTTCGTGTTCGATCGCCGCTTTGTGCTGATCACCGCCAATCCCGGGGCCGAGCGCATCTTCCGTCAGCCGTTTTCCGGCGCTCTGGGCCAGCCCATCGACAGCATCCCGGTCCTCGGCGAGTTCGGCGACATCGTGCGGCAGGCCTTCTCCGAGCAGAGCACCAGTGAAATGCTGGGCGGCGCGCAGCACTGGCAAAAGCAGATCGAGCTGCCGCAGAGCGACGAGGAACAAGCGCTTACGCTGCTGGTGCGCGGCGCGCGCCTGCCGGGCGGGCGCGGCGACGAGCGCGACGAACCCGGCTACGTGGTGGTATTCGACGACATTTCCGATGTGATTTCCGCTCAACGCTCGGTGGCGTGGGGCGAAGTGGCACGGCGCCTCGCGCATGAAATCAAGAACCCGCTGACCCCGATCCAGCTCTCGGCCGAGCGCCTGCAGATGAAGCTCTCGCCCAAACTGGAGGGCACCGACGTCGACGTGCTCAAGCGCGGCGCCACCACCATCGTCAACCAGGTGCAGGCCATGAAGCGCATGGTCGACGACTTCCGCGATTACGCCCGCACGCCGCCAGCGCTGTTGCAGTCACTACAGCTCAACGGCCTGGTCGCCGAAGTGCTGCATCTCTACGGCATCGACGACACCGGCACGTACGAGCACGCCGTGATCCATCCGTCGCTGGCGGCCTGCCTGCCCGAAATCAAGGGCGATCCGACCCAGCTGCGCCAGGTGATTCACAACCTGCTGCAAAACGCGCAGGATGCGGTGGCGGACAACCTCGGCGCGGCTAGGGCGGCGCCCCATATCGCTCTGCACACCGAGACTGTAGAATACAAAGATTCTGCCGGCGAAGACCGGCAGGCCGTCAAGCTCACCATTGCGGATAACGGTCCCGGTTTCGCTCCGCGTATCCTTAGTCGCGCGTTCGAGCCGTATGTGACCACCAAGGCCAAAGGAACAGGCCTGGGTCTTGCAATGGTGAAGAAGATCATTGACGAACACGGCGCACGCATCGAGTTGCGCAATCGCATGGAGGGCTCCGACATCATCGGGGCGCAGATCTCCATCCTGTTCGTTAAACTGGCATAGTCAATGTGCGGCCCCGAACCCGGCAAGCCGCGGTGGGGTCAAGAGGGGAAGTATGGCAACCATCCTCGTAGTCGACGACGAAATGGGTATCCGGGAGTTGCTCTCGGAAATCCTCAGCGACGAAGGCCATGTGGTCGAAGTGGCAGAAAACGCGCAGAAAGCGCGCGAGTACCGTGCCGGCAATACGCCAGACCTGGTGCTGCTTGACATCTGGATGCCCGATACCGACGGCGTCACGCTGCTCAAGGAGTGGTCGGCCCAAGGCTTGCTCTCCATGCCCGTCATCATGATGTCGGGACACGCAACCATCGATACCGCGGTGGAGGCAACCAAGATTGGCGCGCTCAATTTCCTCGAGAAGCCAATTGCCTTGCAAAAGCTGCTTTCGGCAGTCGAGCAGGGCCTGGCGCGTGGCATCGAGCGTCCGCGCTCGGGCGTGGCCGCAGGCGCGGCGCTGCCCGCGAACGGCAATGGCGAGGGCACGGCGGCGATTGCCGCGGAAAGCGCCGCCGAGACCGCCAATGGCAGCCCGCAACGCTTGCCAGAAGCCGAGATGCATTTCTCTTTCGACATGCCGCTGCGCGAAGCACGCGACCTGTTCGAGCGCGCTTACTTCGAATACCACTTGCTGCGCGAGCACGGCAGCATGACCCGCGTCGCAGAGAAAACCGGCCTCGAACGCACCCACTTGTACCGCAAGCTCAAGCAGCTTGGCGTGGAACTCGGCCGCAACAAGCCGGAACCTGCGGAACAATGATGCGGTGATGCACGCAGCGCTTGACCGGGTCGAAAAGCGCTGTTATAGTTTCGCTTCTTTGGCCCGGTAGCTCAGTCGGTAGAGCAGAGGATTGAAAATCCTTGTGTCGGCGGTTCGATTCCGTCCCAGGCCACCAGCATTACGAAAAAGCCCAAGGTCTGAAAAGGTCTTGGGCTTTTTTCATTGTGGCCATCGTTTCATCGCTGCCTTGCAGGCCTTCTTCCGGCGCGTCTCAGAGGCGCGGCCCTGGGCGCTAGACCCTCCCCCCATCCACACGCATTTGGCCACTTAGAACACGGCCTGGACGCGGCTATCGCCTCTGCTGCTGCGGCCTCGCCGCACGCGCGCAAACCCTTGCTATATCGCCTGCCACCGCCTAATGTTTAGGCACGAATTCGTCCGTCCAGTGCCATCGCGTCCGCGATTATCGGCATTGCGCCAATTACCCCCAAAATCCGCTTTTCGCATTTGATCCTGACCTCCGATTTTCGCGATGTCATGCCACCATCCATGCCATCCCGATAGCGATTCAGCCAAGCACGCCAAGCATTCGATACCACCGGTTCATTCAAAACAACCCAAGCATGCATTGACGCTGCGAGGCGAAAGACGAAACACTGCGCGCTCCCGCCCATCACTGCAAACCCGATGCACGCGCCTTCCCCCGACACCATGGCCGACCCGGCCCACGCTGCCGAACCACACAGCGCAAGCGTACCTGCGGCTGCGAGCACGCTCTGCCAGCGCCTGGTCGCGGAAGGACTCGGCACGGCGCTGCTGGTAGCGGTGGTGGTGGGCTCGGGCATTCGTGCGCAGCAGCTGGCCGGCGGCAATGTCGCGCTGGCCTTGCTGGCGAACTCGCTGGCCACGGGCGGCGGGCTGATTGCATTGTTGCTCGCGCTGGGACCGGTCTCGGGTGGGCACTTCAACCCGGTCGTCACGCTCTGCGCGATGGTGCGCGGCGCGCTGCCGGCGCGCGATGCCTGGCGCTACGGACTGGTGCAGATGGGCGGCGCCATCGCAGGGGTCGCCTGCGCGCATGCGATGTTTGGCGAGCCGACGCTGGCCTGGTCGGCGCAAAGCCGTACCGGGCCATCGATGTGGTGGAGCGAGTTTGTTGCCACCTTTGGCCTCGTCGGCATAGCGATTGGCACCGGGCGCAGCCGGCCCGGGCTGGTGCCGTTCGCAGTGGCGGGCTATATCACTGCAGGGTACTGGTTCACGGCATCGACGTCATTCGCCAACCCGGCGCTGACCCTTGCGTGCGCGCTGACGGCAACCTTCACCGGCATTCGCGCCATCGATGTGCCGGGCTTCGTGCTAGCGCAGCTAGCGGGCGGGCTGAGCGCCGCGCTGGTCTTCCACTGGCTGCTGCGAGCACCCGCGGTGCTGCCGGGCCGCGCGCCGCTCACGCGCAAGGCGCCATGGCGAGCAGCGGCTGCAGCCGCTATCGCGCCTACCAGCGGCGATTGAGCTGTACGCCGAAGATTGAGCCCGAGGTCTGCGAAGCCCAGGTATCGGTGGGTGAGGCAAAGGCGATGCCGTCCACGTCGTTGGCCTTGCTGTAGGTGTAGAAGGCGCGCAGGTTGGCATTGCCGGCCGCCTTGCCAAGCGTGAAGGTAGGCGCCACGGTCACCGCAGTGCGCTGTCCGCTGGCGCCGAAGCCCGAAGAGATCTGGTCGTGCGCCACTTCGAAGGTCAGCTTGAACTGGTCGCTGGCGATATAGGCGGGGCGCACGCGCGTGGCCATCCATTGCAGCGTGCCCACCGGCGAGCGGTCGAACTGCATGCTGGACTCAACCGAGCCCGCCAGGCCCAGCCCCGAGCGTTGCTTCCACTCCATCGATTCGGCCACGCGTACCCGCGACAAGGCGGGCCCCATGCCGGTGTAGCCGGTCAACGCGTTACGGCTGCCCTCGCCAAACTGCATGCCGAAGCGGTTGGTGCCGGCGAGCACGCCTTGCTGCTCGTGCATGGCCGACACCCACCACGCACTGCCGGTCTGCTGGATCAGCGGCTGCGCTTCCACCCGCGTATAGCCCAGTTGCACCGAGCCTTTCTCATTGGTGGCGATGGGCGCGGTGCGCAGCGAGTGATAGCTCGGCAGGTTGGCGCCGTTCAGGTCATTGCGCGCGGTGTACTGGTAGTTGAGCGCGATGTCGCCAAAGCGGGCGTTATCCACGCCGAAACGCATCGCCGGCGATGTAGGCGGCAGCAGTCCCGACGACATCAGGAACGATGCGCTCTCGCGCCGGCCGGCCCACATCGTGGCGCCGTCCAGCACCGACAGCCCGCTGACCGAGGTATAGATCTGCGGCAGCAGGGCATAGGGATCAACCGCGGCCGGGCGGCCATTGATCGACGTGGCATCGGTCCCCTTGGCCTGCGCCACCAGTTGCACCTGCGCGCCGCCGTCGAGCGAGAACAGGGACTCCTTGACCTTGACCTCGCCGGTGCTGCGGCACGCGAGTCCGCCACCGATGCCGGTGGACAAGGTGCCGCCGCCAGCGCAGGCACGGGTGGCGGTGGTGCGATCGTCATACGCGGCGCGCCCGCTGTAGCCAAGCCGCCAGACCTGCTCGCCGGCAGGATCATCGGCGGGCAGCTGGGACACCAGCGCATAGCTTTCGCCGGCCAGCGCCGGCGTGTCGGCATCCTCGCCCTCGGCGGGCGTGGCAGCCTTCGGCATGGCGTCCGCCACGAACTCGCCAAGGCGCTTGGGAAAGAGCACCACGGGCGGGGGAGGCGCAACAACCGGCTCCGGGGGCAAAGGTGGATCGGGCGGGCCGGCGAGCTCGATACCGTTGTCATCCAGCCCGGCATTGGCCCAGGTAGCAGGCGGAGGCGGCTCAGGCAGGGCGGGGGGGGTGGCGGTGCTGGTGGCGGGCGAAGCACCATCAGCGGCGGCGGCTTTGGGCGCTTCCGGCGCGATAGCCGCGGCAGGGGCGTCGCCGGCTATCGGGGCCGCGGCCGCTTGTTCATTCGAAATCAGCGCTGCCAGCGGATCAGCCTCAGGCGGGGTCGCCGCACGCTGTGCCGCCGTGGGCGTGGCCGGCACATCGGCTGCCGCCAGGTCAGGCCCGGTCTGCGCGCACGCGTTCCATCCCCAGGCGGCCAGCACGGCAACGGCGAGGCAACGCGAGCGGAGCGCCGGCAGGCGGCCGGAGGCGGGCGAAACGGCAAACAACATAGGGCAGAACCAGTAAGGCGTGATTTTTTAACAGTCGACCGATTGGACCGCAAGCGGGGTTACAAAATCCGCGGCGGGGCGTCCTTCTCACCATATGGAATACGTCGCTTGCGGCATCTGGCACGCGATGGCGCGGTCATGCCAATGGGAGCGGAGCGGGATGACAGGACGATGTACGGCCGCCCCTAAATCTGCACTTTCCTAGCGAAAACCCGGACTTGCGCGGCCCCCCGTGGCGAAAGGGCCACCGCTATAATCATCGGGCCTGTCCGACGGGTACGGACCGGCGCCCCCGAGCCTGTTACGAAGGCATGCCAGGATACGCCACATTCCTGGCGTGTCTCCGTAACAGGCTCATTGTTGCGCGGTGGCCTTACCCTGGCTGCTTGCGCGTCTCGGTACAGAGCGCAATGCCCGCGCATGACGCGGGCGTGCCTACCCCCTGCTGCCGCACTAAAAATCTATAAAAGAGGAGAAGTCATGGAACGTCGTTCCTTTCTGTTGAAGGCATCGGCCGTGGCCGCCACGGGTGCGCTGGCCGCGTGCGGCAAGGAAGAAAAGGCCGCCGCGCCGGCCGCCGCCGGTGCCAGCGCGCCGGCCGTGATCGGCAGCAATCCGGCCGTGGAATGGCGCCTGGCTTCGAGCTTCCCCAAGTCTCTTGACACCATCTACGGTGGCGCCGAGCTGCTGTCGCAACGGGTCAAGGAACTGACCGACGGCAAATTCAACATCAAGGTCTTCGCCGCCGGCGAACTCGTGCCGGGCCTGCAGGTGCTGGACGCGGTGCAGAACAACACCGTCCAGATCGGCCACACCGCCGGCTACTACTACTTCGGCAAGAACCCGACGCTGTGCTTCGACACCACCGTCCCGTTCGGCCTGACCTCGCGCCAGCAAAACGCCTGGATGATGCAGGGCAACGGCATGAAGCTGATGCGCGAATTCTTCAAGGAATACAACGTCGTCAACTTCCTGGGCGGCAATACCAACGCGCAGATGGGCGGCTGGTTCCGCAAGGAGATCAAGACGGTTGCCGACCTGCAGGGCCTGAAGTACCGGATCGCAGGTTTCGCTGGCGTGGTGCTGTCGCGCCTGGGCGTGGTGCCGCAGCAGATCGCTGGCGGCGACATCTATCCCGCGCTGGAAAAGGGCACCATCGATGCGGCGGAATGGGTTGGCCCGTACGATGACGAGAAGCTCGGCTTCTACAAGGTCGCTCCGTACTACTACTACCCGGGCTGGTGGGAAGGCAGCGCGCAGCTATCCTTCTATTCGTCGGCAACCGAGTACGAGAAGCTGCCCGCGCTGTACAAGCGCGCGCTGGAAACGGCCACGATCGAAGTCCACACCAACATGATGGCCAAGTACGACGCGGTCAATCCGCAAGCGCTGGCCCGCCTGCTGGAAAACGGCGTGAAGCTGCGTCCGTTCTCCAAGGAAATCATGGAGGCCTGCTTCAAGGCCACCCAGGACGCCTACGCCGAGGAAACCGCCAAGAACCCGTCGTTCAAGAAGATCTACGACGACTGGCGCGTCTTCCGCAACAACGAAGCAGCGTGGTTCAACGTGGCCGAGCAAGCATTTTCGCAGTTCAGCTTCGCGCGCAAGCTGTAAGCGTGCTGCCGCCATCCATGCGAGGTGGCGCAAGCCAGCCAAAAGCCCGTGCCCGGCACGGGCTTTTTTACGCCGGTAGAATCCCCCGATTCCTTGGGACTCTTCATGCAAACCGGCATCTTCTACGCGTTGCTCGCCTACATCATCTGGGGCTTGCTGCCGCTCTATATCAAATCCCTCCACGGCATCGCGCCTATGGAGATCCTGCTGCACCGCATGGTGTGGTCGCTGGTGTTCCTGGGGCTGGTGCTGACCTGGCGGCGCCACTGGGGCTGGCTGCGCGGCGTCTGGACCAATCCGCGCCTGCTGGCCGGCTTCGTCGCCAGTGCGCTGCTGCTGAGCGGAAACTGGTTTCTCTACATCTGGTCGGTATCGAACGGCCGGGTGGTCGACGCCAGCCTGGGCTACTTCATCAACCCGCTGTTCAATGTACTGCTGGGCGTGCTGTTCCTGCACGAGCGGCTGCGTCCCGGCCAGTGGGCCTCCATTGCGCTGGCTGCGGCAGGCGTAATCTGGCTGACCGTGGCAGCAGGCCAGTTGCCATGGATTGCGCTGGCGCTGGCCGCCACCTTCGGCGGCTACGGGCTGCTGCGCAAGACCGCTACGCTGGGTGCGCTGGAAGGCCTCTCGCTGGAGACCATGCTGCTGTTCCCGCTGGCGGCAAGCGCCCTGGCGTACCTGTTCGCGACGGGGCAAGCCGACTTCACCGAGGTGGGCGGCGGGGTGCAGTTGCTGGCGCTGCTTGCCGGGCCGGTCACCGCCGTCCCCTTGCTGCTGTTTGCGGCCGGCGCGCGGCGTATCCCGCTGTCCTTGCTGGGGCTGCTGCAGTACACCGGCCCGACGCTGCAGCTGCTGCTCGGCGTATGGCTCTGGAACGAGCCGTTCCCGGCCAGCAAGCAGATCGGCTTCGCGATGATCTGGATATCGCTGCTTGTTTATGCGGTCGAGGGGATATGGGCGGGGCGCCAGCGCGCGAAGCTGGCGACGCAAGGGTGAAAAAGGGGCCTCATGGAGGCCCCTTTATATTTTCGCAAACAATGAACTAGACCGATTATTAATAGAAAATATTTCTCACGTAGATAATTTTCGTGTCTTCAAGGCAATTCACTCAACGAGCAGTGGGCCAAGTCTTGGCAATTCAGGTCAAAATAATTCTTACTATCTATTGATCACAAAATAGATAGGCCATCTTGATTAGTGGCATGAATACCCAACTCCGTTACCCGGACACACCCCGTCAATAAAGCCCACGCACCTGCGCATGTAGCCGTACCAGCCCCAGCAGCGCATCGATGTTGGGGGTCGCGATCCCGACGTGCTCGCCGATTTCCCGCACCGATGCCACCAGCGCATCGATCTCCACTGGCCGCCCGGCCTGCGCATCCTGCAGCATCGAAGTCTTGAAAGCGCCCAGCTTGCGCGTGACCTGGCTGCGCTCCTCGCCGCTCTGCGCAATCGGGCAACCGATGACCGCGCCGATCTTGTTGGCTTCTTCCATCACCGCCAGGCAGAAACGATTGACCAGCGGATCGTCGAGGATGCGGTCGCAGGTGGCACCGGTCAGCACGGAGACCGGGTTCATCGTCATATTGCCCCACAGCTTGAACCAGATGTCCTGCTGGATCGCGGCGCTGCGCTCGACCTCCAGGCCACCACTGGCGAGCAGGCTGGCCACGGCCTCGAGCTTGCCGGCTGCCATGCCCGTAGCGCCACCCGCGGCGCCCAGGATCAGGCGCGCGCCAAAGCCGTGGCGCACAGTGGCCGGGGCCGGCGTGGAGGCGGTCAGGTGCACCACGCAGCCGATCACCTGCGCGGCCGGGATGGCGCGCGCAATGGCACCTTGCGGATCCACGGTGCGCAGCGACAATCCGGCATGCGGGCCGGGCCGCTCGAAGAACCACCACGGCACGCCGTTCATCGCTGTCACCACCACCGTATCAGGGCCGATCAGTGGCCCGATGGTCTGCGCCAGCTGCGGCAATGCCGGGGCTTTCACCGCCAGGATCACCACATCTTGCGTACCTAGCGCTGCGGGATCGCCTTGCGCATTGACCGGAAACGTCTCGGTGCGCTCGCCCTCGATCAGGGTCAGGCCTTGCGAGCGCAGCGCCTCCAGCGTCTGGCCGCGCGCCAGTGCGTTCAGCGCCTGGCCGGAACGGGCGAGCCGCGCGCCGATAAAGCCGCCGACGGCGCCTGCGCCGACGATGCATAGGGATGTCATGACTGCCTTGTTTCTGTAAGTTTATTCTCGCAACGAATCAATGATTGCTAATCACGATACGATTCATCGATGCGATCAATTTCACGGGTCAGTGCTGCGAACACATCTTCGCCCGCGCCGAACTTGGGATTGAATTGCAGCGAGTCGCGCGTGCACTTGCGCTGGACCTCTTCGGGCACCGGCAGCGCCGCCCCCATGGCCAGCGTGGCCAGCTGGATCTCGCAGGCGCGGTTGAGCAGCCAGAGCGTGGAAAAGGTACGCGCAATGCTGTCACCCCAGGCCAGCAGGCCATGATTGCGCAGGATCACAGCGGGCTTGTCGCCGATATTGCGCACCAGGCGCGGCCCTTCGTCTTCGTGCACGGTGATGCCCTCAAACGGATGGTAGGCCACCTTGTCGAACAATTGCGCTGCGTAAAAGTTGCTCATCGACAGGCCCTGCGCCGAACAGGCGACCGCCATGCCCGCCGTGGTGTGCGTGTGCATGACGCAATGCGCGCCCGGGATGCCGGCGTGGATGGCCGCATGCACAGTGAAGCCGGCCGGGTTGACCGGCCAGCGGCTCTCGCCGATGACCTGCCCCGCCAGATCGATCTTCACCAGGTTGGAAGCAGTCACCTCCGCATAGCGCAGGCCGAAGGGATTGATCAGGAAATGGGGATTGCTGCCATCGCCGCCAGCCTCCGGCGGCAAGCGCAAGGTGATGTGGTTGTAGATCAGCTCGGTCCAGCCCAGCCGGTCGAAGATGCGGTAGCAGGCGGCGAGCTTGACGCGCGCCTCCCATTCCGCCGGATGACAGTTGGCAACAGCCATGCAGGTCTCCTCTCGCGTTGCTTGCGGCGTCGGTGCGCGCGCTTCCGGAATGCGGTTCAGGTGGGGTCGGGCCAGGATGCTAGCGCGGGAAAAACCATGCCGCTGCCCGATTGATTACCATGTTAATGATTTTGCAGGACTGGTCAAGCCGGGGGCTACCCGCGTGCGCCGGCCTGACGGCCGGGCAACCAGCAACGCCTCAGCCTCAAGGCAGCGTGTTGCGCATGATCAGCAGCCACGGCATGTGCGAGTTGGTCACGCTGTCGATCATGCCGGAGTCACCGAGCTCGATCAGCTCCATCGACACCGATTGCTGGACATTGCCGCCGATGGCCTTGACCAGGCGTGCCGCCGGGTCGACCTCGACCACGATGTCGCAGTGCATGGGCGTGGTGCCAAAGCCGATCTCGGCCACGCTGTCGAGGTACTTGTCGCGCCCGCGCGCGGCGCAGATCACATCGCCCGGGCGGGGCATGGCGGGCAACGGCTCGATGCGGAACGCCGGCGCGGGCAAAATGCCGTCGCGCGCGTCCACCACGTACATCGAGTGCGAATCGCCGGTCAGGAACTGGCGGTCGTCCAGGCCGGCCTTGCGCATCACCCAGGAAATAAACACAGCAGACCAGGCCCAGTTTCCCTGGGTGATCTGGCGGCAGGTGACAGCCTTGCCCACGATGGCCCAATAGCGTTGGGCGAGCTTGCAACCCTGGGGCGTGGCCTCCATGCCGGTGCCATCGGGAAAGCGCAGGCAGGCTGACTCGCTGCCATCCTCTTCCTCGCGATCGGCGGAGCGGTCCGCGGCATCCACACCATCCTCATTGGCCCCCGCCACCGGCATGCCGGGCAATACAGGCGCCGGTAGCGGGCTGTCGGCCACGCACGCGGTGTCGTCGCGGCCCAGGCGCACGGTCTGGCCACCCCAGCGCTGCCACTCCTGCCAGGCGATCTCGACGATGCGCTGGCGCTGCGTGGCGCCGGACGTTGTCACGGGTCTCTCCGTATCGGGGAGGGGGGTCGCCTGAGGCCGGGCGGGCGGAGAAGGCGTGGTGCAACCCGAGACCAGCGCGAGCGCCATCAGCAGGCGCAGGCCAAGCCCTCGTGCCTGTGGAAAATTTTGTGGGAAACGTTGTGAATAAAGCTGTGGAAATCTGCCGCGCGGCGAACGAAGGTGCATGAGAGGCCTACTGAGCAGGACGCCCTAGACCCTTGTATTTACAGAGAGAAGGCGCCGATAGGGCACGATCTTACCGGGCTGGCGGAGGGTGCGGCGTATACGGCGAAGCGGCAGGATAACCGCGGGTCAAACACTGTGGATAACGCGCCCCGCCTGGCGCTCACCCATGCCATCAGGCAACTGGTGGCGGCACGGCGGGGTTGATCCAACGGGGCTGGCACGAAACCGCCCGCGGGACTCACTGGTTCACTGCGTCCTTGAACTTCTGGCCAGCCTTGAACTTGACGGTCTTGGCGGCTTCGACCTTGATTTCTTCGCCGGTGCGGGGGTTGCGCGCCATGCGTTCGCCGCGCTCGCCCTGGCTGAAGGTGCCAAAGCCGATCAGGCTCAGGGTGTCGCCCTTGGCCACGGCCTCCATGATGGCGCCAAGCGTCACGTTCAGCGCTTGTTCTGCCTTGGCTTTGGTCAGGCCGTCCACGCCGGCCGCGATGGCGTCGATCAGTTCGGTTTTCGTCATGCTTCACTCCGTGTCGAGTTGATAAAACAAGGACGCCTGGCTGGGCCGGCGCACTGCGCACCGGCGCCGGCAAAGGCGCCGCGGGCCACATCATACCGTGTCGGGCCATGCCAACCGGGAACAGATTGTTACAGCGCATCCTGCTCCAGGCCGCGCTGGCTGGGGCTTTGTGGGGATTCGCGGGGATAGGCAGGGCCTTCACCGGCGTCAGGATGCGCCTCAGGCGAGTTAACACGCCCAGGTGTCCCAGAGGGCATCCACGCCTGAAAAACGGCTCAAATCGCCTTGTAGGCCCTCTCAGGGGCATTGCATCGCAGAAGCGCAGTCCGGTGCGTATAGGGCGAAATCGCTCTGATGCCCGGGCCTCGGGCGTGTGCCAGCGGCAGTTGGCCGGCGCGCAGCGACTATCCCGGCCCGTGAAGGGGCCTGACAGGCGCTGTGGGCGATTCTTTCGCTGGAGCCGAGCTGCGGGGACTGCGTACCCACCGCAGCGTAGCAACGAGGCTCAAGGGGCTGCCAGCAGGATATGCACTATTGTGCATGGTGCTCGATAGGCAAGCGCGGCCGGCATCCCGGGGCTATTCGCGTCATGCATGCGCCGACCGGGGGGCAAACGGTGCGCGTTTACGCGCCAGGCGGCGCGGACGTATACCGCGACCAAGCGGCACGTATACGACGTCCGCGCCTAGCATGGCGACGGGACGTATACGCACTCTTTCTCGTCAAAAAAACATGGGAGCGGGCCAGTAAACCGTGCCTCGGCCAGCAAATTCCTTCTGCTCAAAAAAGAAACCACGTCTGAAGCGGCTCTTCAGCCATTTATTTTTTGCCTGGTTCTCTTTGCTCGCCGATAGCAGGACGCAGTCCTTTCTGTTTACTTCTTTCTTTAATGTATACAGATAGTAGTAGTAGGTAAACGGCGGCCCTTTCTGTGGATAACTCAGTAAACGATTTTAAAATCAGTGTGTTGTAAGAAGCAGAAGTGGTGGGACCCGGTGTTGGCGGACGTGGATGACTTAGCCTTTTGGTGGAGGGGGTCGGGCGCAACCCTCCGACTTATGCCTGATGCATCCCCATGCCAACCCCAGGCAGCCCACATGAATTGCATGTCTTTATCCCCAGATTTTTGCCGGGTTATCCACAGGCGATCGACGGGGTTTCGGTTGTATACGTAAACGCCGAAGCGCTGATTGAGGCTGTTTTTGATGATGGGCCTCCCCGTAAACCAGTGCGTCGTATACCTGGCTCGGTGTGTGCAGGTTCAGGCGGGCTGCGCGTATACGGCTATTTGCCGGCAAGGGGATGCCGCGGTCAATATGGGCAGGTATCATCGCCATCGCGCCCGGGCGGCGCGCAGCCACGCGGGGTGGCAGGCAGGCGGATCTATACGGGATGGCACATGGCGGAACAGGCAAAGCAAGAGGAATTGAAGCAGGAAGAGACTGAGGCGAAAGACGCCAAGCGCGTCAAGAGTCCGAAGGAAGGCAAGCGCAAGACCGCGTCCGACCGCGTTGAAGTGCGCCGCTCGGGGGTGCATGGCAAGGGCGTCTATGCGAACGCGCCGATTGCCGAGGGCGAGCGCATCATCGAATACAAGGGCGAGCACATTTCTTGGAAGGAAGCGCTCAAGCGCCATCCGCATGATCCGGCGGATCCCAACCATACCTTTTACTTCAGCCTGGAAGACGGCGACGTGATCGACGCCAAGTTCGGCGGCAACCGCGCGCGCTGGATCAACCACGCCTGCGAGCCCAATTGCGAGGCGCGCGAGAAGAAGGGGCGGGTGTTCATCCACGCGCTGCGCGACATCGCCGGCGGTGAGGAGCTGTTCTATGACTATGGGCTGGTGATCGACGCGCGCTACACCAAGAAGCTCAAAAAGGAATTCGAGTGCCGTTGCGGCAGCCCGAAATGCCGCGGCACCATGCTGGCGCCGAAGGAAAAAAAGGCCAGGTAGAGCGCTGGAAAAGAGAGGGGCGAGCCGCTTCGCGGCTTGTCCTGCCTCAGGCCGTCCCCGCGGCCTCGCACGGGATGCGGATTACAAAGCGCATGCCGCGCACCTCGGCCTCCTCCCCGGAGGCGGGCACATCCTCGATGCGGATGGTGCCCTGATGCAGGCCGATGATCTCATGCACGATCGCCAGCCCCAGGCCCGCGCCGCCGGGCGGTTGCGCCGGTGCATTGGGCCCCGGCGTATGGTCGCCGCGGAAGAAGCGCTTGAAGACTTCCTCGCGGCGCGCCAGCGCAATGCCGGGCCCGTTGTCTTCCACCATCACCACCGCCATGCCGCGATGGCCGAGCGCCTCGCCGCCGGCGCGCACGGTGATGCGCCCGCCAGGCGGCACATATTTCACGGCATTGTCGATCAGGTTGCTGAGCGCTTCGCGCATCAGCAGGCGGTTGCCGCGCACCGTCGAGGGCGCCGCGCCGGTAAAGGTGGGGCCGGGCAAGGTCTCGAAGCCCAGGTCGATCTGGCGGGCCAGCGCCTGGGGCACCCACTCGGCGCCGGTCTCGAAGGCCAGCGTGGCCAAGTCGAAATGCTCGATCGGGCCCAGCCGCTCCAGCGATAGTCCGGGCTCCGCACGGGCCAGCGAGAGCAGCTGGTTGGACAAGCGCACCGCGCGGTCCGCCGCCGATTGCAGCTCGCGCAGCGCGTGGTCCGTCACTGCGGGATCCACCGACTGCACCGCGCGGTCGGCATGCAGCTTGACGGCGGTCAGCGGCGTGCGCAACTGGTGCGCGGCATCGGCGATGAACTTGCGCTGCGCGTCCAGGGCATCGCGCAGCCTGGCCAGCAGTGCGTTGAGCGCGCGGATCAGCGGCTCCACTTCGGCCGGCACCTGGGTTTCATCGAGCGGCGCCAGCGAGCGCGCCGTCTGGCGATTGAGCTTGTCGGTGAGGATCTGCAGCGGCACCAGCTCTTCCTTGAGCACGTGCGAGAGGATCAGGCTGCCTACCACCAGCAGCAGGATCAGCGGCACCGAGACCGAAAGCAGGATCTCGTTGGCGGCGGTCTCGCGCCGGTCCAGCAGCTCGGCCACTTCCACCACGATGGGCCCGCGCGGGACGCGCCCGGCCTCGCTGGTGGCCAGTTCATCCGAGGCTGGGCTGGGCAGGTTGACCGGCAGCCGCACGGCGCGCACCTGGCGCCCGCTGAACCAGGCGTAGAAGAGCCGCGCATCGTGCAGCGAGGTTTGCCCGGTGCCGTAGCCCAGCCAGGTATCCATGCCGCCGATCAGCCCGTCGGGGCCGTGGATGCGCCAATAGATGCGGTCGGTGCCTTCGGCCTCGACCAGCGTCTGCGCAATCATCGGGATGTCTTGCTCCAGCCGGGGGCCGGCAATGCGGATCTGCTGGGCGATATTGTTGGCCACGCCATACAGCGCGCGGTCGAATACCTGCGTGGTGTAGTGCGCCGCCAGCCAGTAGGAGAGCGAGCCGCTGGTCAGCACCAGCGCGAACAGTGGCGTGGCCAGCGCGCGCAGCAAGTGCACGCGCAGGCTTTGCGTGGAGGCCGAGCGTGCGGATGGCGTCGCGGCGGCCGTTGGGGCTTTGCCGGATGCGCCGCTGGTGGCATCGGTCAGGGCCTTGGGAGGCTGGGTAGGACGTGGGCGCAGCCACATGGCGGGCTTCTCCCTCGGCGCGGCGTCAGGTGCCGGCGCGGATCTGCAACAGGTAGCCGAAGCCGCGCACGGTCACGATCTCCACGTCGCATTCTTCAAGCTTCTTGCGCACGCGGTGCACGTAGACCTCGATGGCGGTATCGCCGACCGTGTCGCCGCCTTCCCCTGCGGGATGGGCGAAAGTGGCGAGGTGGTCCTGCAGCTGCGCCTTGCTGACCACACGGCCCTGGCGCTGCAGCAGCAGCTCCAGCACGGCGAATTCGCGCGGCGAGAGCTCCAGCGGCTTGCCATCGATGAACATGCGGCGGTCGTTGCCCGACAGGCGTAGCCGGCCGAGCCGCACGTCGCGCTCGGGCGCGGCCTCGCCGTGCTGGCTGCGGCGCAGCAAGACGCGCACGCGCGCCTCCAGCTCGGGCAGGGCGAAGGGCTTGACCAGGTAGTCGTCGGCGCCGGCGTTCAGGCCGGAGAGCTTGTCTTCGAGTTCGTCGCGCGCGGTCAGGATGATGACCGGCGTGGTGCGGTTGCGGGCGCGGTAGCGCGCCAGCAGGGTCATGCCGTCGATGCCGGGCAGGCCCAGGTCGAGGATCACCAGGTCGTGTTGTTCGCGCAGCAGGTGCTCGGCGGCGTAGACGCCATCGTGCACCACGCGCACCTGATGGCCGGCTTGGGCCAGGCCGGCTTCGACGCCACTGGCGATCTGACGGTCGTCCTCGATCAGAAGGATACGCATGGTGGCAGGCTGGGAGGCTGGAAAGGGATCGGGAGAGTAACGAAAGTTACAAACGGTCAGCCACCGATTGTACAGCGCACGACCGCCAGCGAGCTTTCGGTTTGCCTACAGTCTCCAGCGTGTCCCGCCTTGCCGCATGCGTACTCAGGCTTTCGCCAGCGAAGCAGCCGCGCGGTCCATGAAGGCGGCCAGGTCGGTGTCGCGCCGGGTCAGGCCGTTGGCGTCATGGGTGGACAGGGTGACGTCGACCCGGTTGTAGACGTTGAACCACTCCGGATGGTGGTCGGCCTTTTCCGCGGCCAGCGCCACGCGCGTCATGAAGGCGAAGGCAGCGTTGAAGTCGGCAAAGGTAAAGCGCTTGTGGATCGCATCGCGGTCATCGACGGTGCTCCAGCCGGGCAGGCTGGCCAGCAGCGGTGCACGTTCTTCAAGCGTTAGGGGCACGACAGGCGCAGGGGACATGATGGGCTCGATGGTCGAAAAGGAAGTTGGCAAGGGTCAATGCCGGCCCGCCGGCTCGGCCTCCCGGCCCTTGCGATGTGCATTGAGGCGGAGGCGGAGCGGGCACGCCGTCATTGTTTCACAAAGGGCGCGCGCGGGTAGCGAGGGTAGCGCGTGTCAGACGTCGCCGCTGTCGGCCCAGCCTTCGCGCGAGCCGCGCTGGAGCACGAGGTCGGATTGCCCCACGTCGCCCGCGCCCAGCGTGGGCTGTGTGCGCAGTTCCTCATACAGCGGCGCAAAGTCGGGGCGGGTGGCGTCGAACAGTTGATCGAAGCTGTCGATCACGAAGTACGTCTTCTGGAAAGTGTCGATGCGGTAGCGCGTGCGCATGATGCGCCGCACATCGAAGCCGATGCGGTTGGGGCTGGCCGAGTCCAGGCTGTAGATCGATTCGCCCTGGCTCGACAGGATGCCCGCGCCGTAGATGCGCAGGCCTTCCGGTGTGCGGATCAGGCCGAATTCCACGGTGTACCAGTACAGCCGCGCCAGCATGTCGAGCGCGCCCAGCGAGGCGGCCTTGAGCCCGCCCTTGCCGTAGGCCTCCATGTAGTTGGCAAAGACCGGGTTGATCAGCAGCGGCACATGGCCGAACACATCGTGGAAGCAGTCGGGCTCCTGCAGGTAATCGAGCTGCTCGGGCTTGCGCATCCACCAGCTGGCGGGAAAGCGGCGGTTGGCCAGGTGCTCGAAGAACACGGCATCCGGCACCAGGCCGGGCACCGCCACCACCTGCCAGCCAGTGGCGCGCATCAGGGTTTCGTTGAGCTGGTCGAAGCTGGGCACGCGGTCGCGCCCCATGCCCAGCGTGGACAGGCCTTGCAGGAACTCATCGCAGACGCGGCCGCGCAGCATCGAGGCCTGTCGGTCATAGAGCTTGGCCCACACCGCGTGGTCGGTGTCCGTATAGCGGTCCAGTGGCTGCGCGATGCTGAAATCGGGGCGCAATTCCTGGCCGGACAGCAGGCCGGCGTCGAATTGTTCCTTGAGCTTGTCGGTCAGGGTGCCGGAAAAGCTGGCCTGGGCGTCGCCAGCGTGGGTGGCGGTAGCCATTGCGTCCATGATGTTTTATCTCCTGCAGATTTACCGCACAGTTTAGCGAGGAGGTGACGCGAATGGCCCGCAAAAGCGGCTTGGTTTCGTCAGGTGATGCATCAAGTACGCAAAAATTTGGTATTGTTTGCGGGAAATATGCGCGGGTGCGCTGCCAGTGACAATCGGCGTGCCGACAGGCGGCGGCGGGGGTAGCATTCCTACCCGCAGGCCTGGTGCACAACAAGAAGCGATTCCGACTCGACTAACGCGTCGAACGTGTCCAAGGCGACCAAAGCGACCGAAGCGACATGACCATGATCAATCTCGACCCATTCGACCTCGCGCTGCTGGCAGCGTTGCAGACCGACGGCCGCTCCACCCACCAGCAGCTCGCCGAGCGCATTCATCTCTCACCCAGCCAGATCGGGCGTCGGCTCGCGCGGCTGGAGGCCGACGGCGTGATCACCGGCTACCGCGTGGTGCTCTCGCCGCCATCGCTCGGGCTTGGCGTGCTGGTGTTCACCAGCGTCAAGCTGGCCCATCACGGCGACACCATTGTCGAGCGCTTCCGCGAGGACATCCTGCTGCTGGAAGAAGTGCAGGAGTGCTACTCCGTGGCGGGCGAGGCCGACTACCTGCTGCGCATCATGGTGCCCGACCTGCCGACGCTGGCTGAATTCACGATGAAGAAGCTCATGCGCGTGCCGGGTGTGGAAAGCGTGCGTTCCAACATCGTGCTGACCGCGCTCAAGCGCGACGGGCCGTTGCCACTGTCGCATTTGCGCTAGCCGACGGGCCGCTCGCAGCGCGCGCGGGCTTGCGCTTGCCATCGGCGCATGTCACCCTCGCCGGGTGCCGTAATCGGGAGGGGGCAGGATGACGCAGATCGTCGCGCGGATGGACAAGCGTGAGAGACGTGAGATACGTGGGTACTGGTGGGCCGCCGCGGCCTGCCTGCAGGCAGTGTTGGCGACGATGCCGGGCTCCGGCCAGGCAGCGCAGGTGGTCCGCTTCTCGCCGGAGGGCGAGGTCGCTCGCGTGCGGCAGGTGGCGATCCGCTTCGACGAAGCCATGGTGCCGCTGGGCGACCTGCAGGCGAGCCCGCCCGCCACGGTGTCCTGCAAAGGCAGCGCGATCACCGGACAGGCACGCTGGATCGACGCGAAGAACTGGGCATTCGATTTTGCGCGCGACCTGCCGCCAGGCGTCAAATGCACGGTGCGCATGGCGGCCGGCCTCAAGAGCGAGGCCGGCAAGGCATACACCGGCAAGCCGGAGTATCGCTTCGAGACCGGCGGGCCCACCGTGGTCTCCGCGCGTCCCGGCGGCGGTGAGATCGAAGAGGACCAGGTCTTTGCGCTGCGCTTCAACGGCCCGGCCACCGCCGACTCGGTGCGCAACGCCACCTGGTGCCAGGCGCAAGGCCTGGGCGAGCGCATCCCCGTGCGTCTCGTCGCCGGCAAGGAGCGCGACGCCGTGCTGGGCGCGCTGCACTGGAAGCTGAAGGCCGACGAGGTGGATGCCGTCCACCTGCTGGCCTGCCAGCAGCGCCTGCCGTCCGGCGCACGCATGCAGCTGGTGCTGGGCAGCGGCGTCGCCACGCCTTCGGGGCTGGCCACGCGCGACGAACGGCGCTTCGACTACACCGTGCGCGAGCCCTTCACCGCGAGCTTTACCTGCGAGCGAGAGCGCGCGCAGTCGCCCTGCACGCCATTGCGGCCGATCTCGCTGTCGTTCTCCGCGCCGATCTCGCGCAAGGACGCCGAGCATATCCTGCTCAATACGCCGAAAGGCCCGCGCGCCCCGCAGTTCGAGCCGGAAGCGGCGCGCGACGCGCCCGTCAGCAGTGTCAGCTTCAAGCCACCCTTTGCCGAGAAGGCCGAGTTCACGTTGTCTGTACCCGCTGGCCTGAAGGATGACAGCGGCCGCGTGCTGTCCAATGCCGAGCTCTTCCCGCTCAAGGTGGGCATGGCCGCGATGCCGCCGCTGGCGAAATTCTCGGCCGCGCCGTTCGGCGTGCTCGAGCGTTTTGGCGAGCTGCCCAAGGGCAAGCCAGCGGCCGACTATCCGGCGCTGCTGCCGGTGACGCTGCGCAATGTCGAGGCCGACCTGCCGGTGCAAGGCGTGCGCGCGCAAGCCGGCACGGTACGCCGCCTGAAGGTGGACGACGATGGCGCGGTACTGCGCTGGTACGGGCTGGTTCGCCGGCTGCACGAAGGCAGCTGGACGCGCGGCGAGCTTGATGCCATTCTCGCCGGCCGCTCGCCGTCCGCGGTCAACAACCCGCGCAATGCGCCTTCCATCGAGACCCGCTCCATCTCGCTGCTCGATGGCGTGGCCGGTGCGCGCAAGCTCGCCATTCCGCAACTGGTTGAGCCGGGCGGCAAGGCGCCACGCCCGTTCGAGGTGGTCGGCATTCCCCTGCCCGAAGCCGGCTTTCATGTGGTGGAGATCGCTTCGCCGATGCTGGGCGAGGCGCTGCTCGGCAAGCCGGCGCCCATGTACGTGCGCACCGCCGCGCTGGTGACCAACCTCGGCGTGCATTTCAAGCTCGCGCGAGGCCCCGGCAAGATGACCGCGCTGGCGTGGGTCACTACGCTCGACGATGGCAAGCCGGTGGCCAACGCCGCGGTGGCGCTGCGCGATTGCAGCGGCAAGCTGCTGGCCTCGGGCCGCACCGATGCCGCCGGGCTGGCGAGTTTCAACGGCCTGGACGACGTGCGCGAGCGCAGTTGCGACGACACCGGGCTGTCCGGCTATTTCGTTTCGGCACGCATCGCCGCGGACCATCCGCAGGCACGCGGCCAGGCCGACATGGCCTTCGTGATGTCCGACTGGAACCAGGGCATCGAGAGCTGGCGCTTCAACGTGCCGACCGACACCAGCGCGGTGCCGGACGTGCGCGTCCACACCATCTTCGATCGTACCTTGCTGCGTGCCGGCGAGACCGTGTCGATGAAGCACATGATCCGCACCGAGACTGCGAATGGCTTCGCATTGCCGGGCGCGGGCGATCCCTTGCCAGAGAAGCTGGTCATCCAGCATGAAGGCAGTGGCCAGACTTACGAGCAGCCGGTGCAATGGCGCAGCACTGCTACCGGTGGGCGCAGCGCCGAAAGCACGTTCGCGATTCCCGCGGCGGCGAAGCTGGGCGTCTATACGGTGTCGTTCAGCGATGCGAAGGACCGTGTGCTGGACAGCGGCAGCTTCCGCGTCGAGGCCTTCCGCCTGCCGGTGCTGGCGGGCACGCTCAAGGCCGGCGGCGGCGGGGCGCTGGTGGCGCCGCCCGAGGTGCCGCTCAACCTGGAAGTGCACTACGTGTCGGGTGGCGGCGCGGCAGGCTTGCCGGTGCAGGTGTCGGTGCTGCTGCGCGACAAGTACGTGCGCTTTGCCGACTACGACAGCTATGCCTTCGCCCCGCCGCGCAAGCCGCAAAAGGACAGCAGTGGCGATGAGGACGAGGGCGAGGACGGCAATGCGCAGCGCGACGACGCGCAGAAGCTGGTGGCCGACAAGCTGCCGCTCAAGCTCGACAAGAACGGCGGCGGCACGCTGACCCTCAAGAACATGCCGCGGCTCGAGGCACCCAAGGACCTGGTGGTGGAGTCGGGCTTTGCCGACCCCAATGGCGAGATCCAGACGCTGCGCCAGACCGTGCCGATGTGGCCGGCGGGTGTGGTGGCAGGCATCCGCACCGAGAGCTGGGTCTCGGTCAAGCAGAAGCTTCCCGTGCATGCCGTGGCGCTCGATCCGCAGGGGCGGCCGCAGGCCAACGTGCCGATCTCGCTGCGCGCGCAGGTGCGCATCACCACCTCGGTGCGCAAGCGCGTGGTGGGCGGTTTCTATCGCTACGACAACCGCAACGAGAACAAGGACCTGGGCATCGTGTGCGAGGGCCGAACGGATGCGCAAGGCCGCATGCAATGCGACGTGACGCTGCTCGAGGCCGGCCAGGTGGAACTGATCGCGCAGGCTCGGGATAACGCGGGACGTGTATCGCAGGCCGCCACCTCGGTCTGGGTGACGCGCCAGGGCGAGCTGTGGTTCGGCGGCGAGAACAACGACCGCATCGATCTGCTGCCCGAAAAGAAGGCCTACGCGCCGGGCGAGACCGCCGTGTTTCAGGTGCGCATGCCGTTCCGCCACGCCACCGCGCTGGTGGCGGTGGAGCGCGAGGGGGTGCTGGAGACCAGCGTGGTGGAGCTCAACGGGCGCGATCCCACGGTGCGGGTCAAGGTAAGGCCGGAGTGGGGCCCCAATGTGTATGTGTCGGTGCTGGCGTTGCGTGGACGCTTGCGCGAGGTGCCCTGGTATTCGTTCTTCACCTGGGGCTGGCGCCAGCCAACCGAGTGGTGGCAGGCGTTTCGCAGCGAGGGCCGCGAGTACGCCGCGCCGAGCGCGCTGGTGGACCTGTCCAAGCCGGCATTCCGCCTCGGGCTGGCGGAGATCCGCGTGGGCAACGAGGGCTACAAGCTCGACGTGAAGGTGACGCCCGACAAGACGAGCTACCCCGTGCGCGGCAAGGCGCAGGTAGCGGTGCAGGTGAAGCTGCCCGACGGCAAGCCTGCCGCCAATGGCGAAGTCGCGCTTGCCGCGGTGGATGAAGCCCTGCTGGAGCTGATGCCGAACACGAGCTGGGATCTGCTCGACGCCATGCTGCGCCGGCGCAGCTATGGCGTGGAGACCGCCACCGCGCAGATGGAAATCATCGGCCGGCGCCACTATGGCCGCAAGGCCGTGCCGGCGGGCGGCGGCGGCGGCAAGAGCCCGACCCGCGAGCTGTTCGATACCTTGCTGCTGTGGAATCCGCGCGTGCAGCTCGACAGCGAAGGGCGCGCCACGCTGACGGTGCCGCTCAACGATTCGCTCACGCGATTCCGCATTGTGGCCGTGGCCGACCTGGGCGTGGGCCGCTTCGGCAATGGCAGCGCCACCATTGCTGCCACGCAGGACCTGCAGCTGATCTCGGGACTGCCGCCGCTGGTGCGCGAGGAAGACCGCTATCGCGCCATGTTTACGCTGCGCAATACCACGCAGCGCGCGATGACGGTGCAGGCCGTGGCGCGTGTGAGCCCGCCGGGACAATCCGCGCAGCCGCAGGCGCTGGCCGCGCAGACAGTAGAGATTCCCGCGGGCGAATCGCGCGAGGTCGGCTGGGATGCGGCCGCGCCGCTGTTGCCGGCGGGCTCGTCGGCCCAGGACGGCATGGTGCAGTGGGAGGTGGAAGCGACCGAGGCCGGCAAGACGGGCGGCGCCAGCGACCGCGTCAAGCTCTCGCAGCAACTGGTGCCGGCGGTGCCGCTCACCGTGCAGCAAGCCACGTTGGCGCAGCTCGCGCCAAACCTGTCGGTGCCGGTACGCGCACCGCAGGGCGCGCTGGCCGATGGCGCGGGCCAGCCTCGCGGTGGCCTGCAGGTGAACCTGCAAGCCTCGCTGGCAGGCGGCATGCCGGGCGTGCGCGAGTGGTTCCGCAACTATCCGTTCTCGTGCCTGGAGCAGCGTGCCTCGCGCGCGATCGGGCTGGGCGATGCGGCGCAGTGGAATGCACTGACTACGCAACTGCCCGGCTATCTCGACAACGACGGGCTGGCCTCGTATTTCCCGCTGCAAAACGACGGCAACGCCGGCAGCGAGGTGCTGACCGCCTACCTGCTGGCGGTGTCCGACGAAGCCGTGCGCGCGGGGCTGCCGCTGCGCCTGCCCGACGAAACGCGGGCCCGCATGGAAAGCGGATTGGCCGCGTTCATCGAAGGCCGCATCAAGCGCGAACGCTGGGCACCGACGCAGGATCTGGAAGTGCGCAAGCTGGCCGCGCTAGAGGCGCTCTCGCGCAGCGGGCACGCGCAGGCGCGCATGCTGGGTTCGATCCAGATCCTGCCGGCGCAGTGGCCCACCTCCGCGCTGCTCGACTGGATTGCCGTGCTGTCGCGCGTGCAGGATATCCCGCAGCGCGACGAGCGCCTGGCGCAAGCGCAGCAGATCCTGCGCTCGCGGCTGACCGTGCAAGGCACGCGGCTGGCGTTTTCCACCGAGCGCGACGACAACTGGTGGTGGCTGATGAGCGGCGGCGATCTCAACGCCGCGCGCCTGCTGGCCTTGTCGCTCGACCTGCCCGGCTGGAAGGACGAAAGCGCGCAACTCGCTACCGGCTTGCTCGGCCGGCAGATGCGCGGCGCCTGGGGCACGACCACGGCCAACGCCTGGGGCTCGCTGGCGATCACGCGCTTTGCGCAAGCCTTCGAGAAGACGCCGGTGTCGGGCGCCACGCGCGTGACGCTGGAGGGGGTGCCCGATGCATCGCGCAGCTTCGACTGGGCGCGCGCCGGGAAGGTGGATGGCGTGGCAAGCGGCAGCATCAGCCTGCCGTGGCCACGCGCGGGCGAGTCCGCCACGCTGCAGGCCGTGCAGCAAGGCGCCGGCAAACCCTGGGCCACGGTGCGCGCGCTGGCGGCGGTGCCGCTGGCCGCGCCGCTCTCGGCGGGCTACCGCATCACGCGCAGCGTGACGGCGGTGGAGCAGGCGGTGGCCGGCAAGTGGTCGCGCGGCGACACGTATCGCGTGAAGCTGGAGATCGATGCGCAGGCCGACATGACCTGGGTGGTGGTGAGCGACCCGGTGCCCGCCGGCGCCACCATCCTCGGCAGCGGCCTCGGGCGCGACTCGGAGATCGCCACGCGCGGCGAGCGGCGCAAGGGTGCATGGCCTGCGTTCACCGAGCGCACGCCGCAGGCCTTCCGTGAGTATTACGCCTACATGCCGCGCGGCAGTGCCACGGTGGAATACACCGTGCGCCTGAACAATGCCGGCGAGTTCGCTTTGCCGCCCACCCGGGTCGAGGCGATGTACGCGCCGGATGTATTCGGCGCGCAACCCAATGCCAGACTGACCGTAGGAGCACGCCCTTGAGCTGGCTTGCAATGATGATGCCCGCGCGGGTGCGCGAGTGGTGGCTGGCCGGCACCATGGCCGGCCTGGTCTACGGCGGCCTGCTGGTCACCGTCGCGATGGACTCGCCGCCAGGCGCGCCGTTGAACGGGCAGATCGCCTTCCAGCCTTTGTGGAAGACTGCCATGGCGCTGCTGCTGGTACGCGCCGCGCACTTCCATCCCTTGCGCCGCGAGCGGCGCTGGCTGATGGCGGCGCTGCTGTTCTCCGCGCTGGGGGACTTTCTGTTGGCGATGCCGTGGCTGTCATTCTCCTTCATCGGCGGCCTTGGGGCTTTCCTGATCGCGCACTTCGCTTACCTCGGCTTGTTCGTGCCCATGGCGGGCGACGGGCGCGCGCATCGCCTGATTGCTTGCGGTGTGGTCGTGGGCGCGGCCGGCGTGATGCTCGCGCGCTTCTGGCCCAATCTGGGCACGTTGGCGGTGCCGGTCTCGGTCTATGTCGGCGCGCTCGCGGCGATGGCCTGCGCCGCGTTGCTGGCGCAACTGCCGACGCCGCTGGCGGCAATCGGTGCGCTGTGTTTCGCCGTGTCTGACGGCTTGCTTGGCACCGCCCGGTTCCTCGTGCCGTTCGATACCTTTGCGCTCGGCATCTGGTGGACCTACGCGGCCGCACAAGTGCTGCTGGTGGCCGGCGTGGCGGCCGGGCGGGACAAATGAAGGCGGGCCTGCGCGCGCTAGCCGTGATGGCCTGCGTGGCCTGTGCGCCCGCGCATGCGCTTGCGCTTGCGTCCTTCGACAGCGTGCGCGCCAGCTGGCGCAGCGCGGATGTGGTGGTGCTCGACCGTCATGGCGAAACCCTGTCCCGCGTGCGCGACGATTTCCGTGCGCGCCGCGGCGACTGGGTCACGCTGGCGGAGATATCGCCCGCGGTGCGCACCGCTATCGTGCTGTCGGAGGACCGCCGCTTTTATGCGCACAGCGGCGTGGACTGGCAGGGCGTCGCCGCTGCCGCGTGGGCCAACCTGTGGAACACGCGCACACGCGGCGCCTCCACCCTGACCATGCAGCTCGCCGGCTTGCTCGACGAGGACCTGCGGCGAGCCGACGGCGGCCGCAGCGCGAGCCAGAAGATGGCGCAGGCCGTGCGTGCGACGGCACTGGAGCGCAACTGGAGCAAGGACCAGATCCTCGAGGCGTATCTCAACCTGGTGCCGTTTCGCGGCGAGCTGGTCGGCCTGTCCGCGCTGTCGCAGGCGCTGTTCGGCAAGTATCCGAGCGGCCTCGACGCACGCGAGGCGGCGCTGGCGGTGGCGCTGGTGCGTGCGCCCAACGCGCGTGCGCCGCAGGTGGCGCAGCGCGCGTGCGGCATCCTGCGCGAGCAACAATTGCCCAAGGCATGCGATGGGCTGGACGGCTTCGCGCAACTGGCGCTGCTGCGCAGCAGCGGCAGCACCGCAGGCTCAGCATCGACGCAGAACCTCACGCCGAACCTCGCGCCGCATCTGGCGCGCTTACTGGTATCGCAAGCCCGCGTCGCCGGCCCGGTGCCTGCCACCATCACGTCCACGCTCGATGCCGGCCTGCAACGCATCGCCACGGCGAGCCTGGATCGACATCTGCGCGAGCTTGCCGGGCGCAATGTGGAAGACGGCGCCGTGGTGGTGATCGACAACGCGAGTGGCGACGTGCTGGCCTATGTGGGTTCGTCTGGCGCGTTGTCGGCGGCCGCGCAGGTCGACCACGCGGCCGCGCCGCGCCAGGCCGGATCCACGCTCAAGCCGTTTCTCTATGAGCAGGCGCTGGAGGCACGGCGGCTGACCACGGCATCGCTGCTGGACGACCGGCCTGTCAACCTGCCCACGGGCGGCGGCGGGGGTCTCTATGTGCCGCAGAACTATGACCGGCAGTATGCGGGCTGGGTGAGCATGCGGGCCGCGCTGGCGTCGTCGTTGAACGTGCCCGCGGTGCGCACGCTGGTGATGGTCACGCCGTATCGCTTTCACCAGCGGCTGACCGCGCTCGGCTTGCCGCTGGCGCAGGCCGGCGATTACTACGGCTACAGCCTTGCGCTGGGCAGCGCCGATGTGCCGCTGGTCGCGCTTACCAATGCCTATCGCGCCTTCGCCAACGGTGGGCGTTTTGCGGGCGTGCGGCTGCGCGCCGATGCACCGCCAGTGACCGTGCGCGCGGTGATGTCGCCTGCGGCAAGCTATCTGGTTGCCGACGTGCTGTCGGATCGCCACGCGCGGGCGCGCACGTTTGGCCTGGACAGCCCGCTGACCACGCGCTTCTGGACCGCGGTCAAGACGGGCACGTCGAAGGACATGCGCGACAACTGGTGCGTGGGCTGGTCGCAGCGCTACACGGTTGGCGTGTGGGTGGGAAACGCCAGCGGCGCAAGCATGCATGAGGTCTCGGGTGTGTCCGGCGCCGCGCCGGTGTGGCACGAGATCATGGAGGCGCTGCACCGCTCGGTGCCGAGCGTGGCGCCGGCCATGCCCGCCGGCGTGGAGCGTGTGCCGTTGCGCTTCGCCGACGATCTCGAGCCCGCGCGCGATGAGGTCTTCCTCGCGGGTACCGCCATGCGCGTTGTCAACATTGCCAGCGCGGATAGCGTGCGTGCCACCAAGGATCGCGTCACTGCCATCGCCAGCCCTGCCGACGGCACCGTGTTCGCGCTCGATCCCGATATCCCGCCGGCGGCGCAGCGCGTCTGGTTCCATGCCGAGGGCGTCAGCGGACAGACCGCGCGACGCGTGAGCTGGCGCATCGACGGCAAGCCGCTGGGGCGCGGCGGCCAGCTCTCCTGGCTGCCCTGGCCGGGCCGGCACGAAGTGGAGTTGCTGGATGCCGCGGGCAAGGTGGTTGACCGTATCGGCATCGAAGTGCGCGGCGCCGTAGCCAAGGCGCCGCGCCGCTGATTACGCTGGCGCGAGCGGTGCGCGCGCCTTGAGGAAGTCGACGAACACGCGCAGCTTGGCCGGCATCAGCAGGCGGCCCGGGTAGTAGAGGTAGAAGCCATCGAACGGCGGCAGCCAGTCGTCCAGCACCGTGACCAGCTGGCCCGAGGCGAGAGGCGCGTGCAGCAAGGCCTCGAACTCGTAAAGCAGGCCGAGCCCGGCGAGCGCTGCCTGGTGCAGCAGGGCCTTGTCATTGGCGATCAGCGCGACGCCGGTATCGACCGTGGCCTGGCGCGCGGCGTGCATGAACTCCCAGCGATAGACCTGGCCCGCGGGGCCGAAGCGGTAGTGCAGGCAGGCATGCGCCTGCAGGTCGCGCGGCAGCTTCGGCTCGCCATGGCGCGTGAAGTAGTCCGGCGTGCCGGCCACCACCATGCGCATCGGGCCGGTGATGGGAATCGCCACCATATCGCGCTGCAGTGCTTCGCCCAGGCGCAGGCCTGCATCGAATCCCTCCGCGATCAGGTCGGTAAAGCGGTCGTCGACGGCCACGTCGACGCAGATCGACGGATAGAGCCGCATGAACTCCACCAGCACCGGTTGCAGCGCGGTGGCCGCAGCCGAGTATGAGGTGGTGATGCGCAACGTGCCGGCGGGCATTTCGCGCTGCTGGCGCGCGTCGTCGGCCGCAGCCCCGATCTCCGTCAGCGCGGGCTCCACGCGGGCCAGCAGCGCGGCGCCGGCTTCGGACAGGCCGACCCGGCGCGTGGTCCGTTGCAGCAAGCGTACGCCCAGGCGCTGCTCAAGCTGGCGGATGGTCTGCGAGATGGCCGATGGGCTGACCGCCAGCGCGGCGGCGGCGGCGGTGAAGCTGCCCAGGCGCGCCACGCGGACGAAGGCGGCCATGGCGGGCAGCAGGTCGGGGTCAAGGGAGACGTCAGGCTTCATGGTGCGGCGAGAGTAGCATGGCGCGCCTTGCCGCGAAGCATGCGGCGACGCGTCGCTAACGCAAGGCTTCTGGCGCGGATACTGACAGATGCGGCAACCGTGAATGGCTGAGCAAGGCAAATACCAATGCCGCCGACGCAACGGTGATCGCTGCGAGGATATACAGCAGGAGCCGGAAGGCATCGCCATAGCCTTGCACCAGTGCCTGCTCGCTCGCCTGCGGCAGCAGGGCCATGGCGCGGGGCAGGTCGCCCATGGCGAGGCGGTGCGCGGCTTGCGCCAGCGCGGCCGAGGGCGCAGTGGCGATGGCGTGCAGCCTGGACTGGGCAAGCCCGGCAAGCATGGCGCCAACGATGGCCAGGGCAATGCCTTCGCCCGCCACCCGCGTGGTGCTGAAGATGCCGGTGGCCATGCCCGCGCGCTCTTTGGGTACCACGCTGACGGCGAGGCCATCCATCAGGCCCCAGGGCAGGCTGATGCCAAGGCCAATCGCCAGCATGGGCAGCGCCAGCCCGGCGCTTGGCTGGCCCGGTGCGCATTGGGCCAGCCATAGCAGGCCGCCGGCGCACACCAGCAAGCCCAGGCCGCAGATCAGGCCGGCCGAGAGCCAGCGGGTCAGATGGCCGGCCAGCAGCGGCACCACCAGCATGGGTGCGGACAGTGCAATCATCATGCGGCCGGCTTCGATCGCGCTGTAGCCTTCGATGCCGATCAGGCGGACCGGCAGCAGCACTTGCAACACCACGTACGAATACGCGGGCGCGGCGGCCAGAAATTGCACGCCGACAAAGCGCGGATAGCGAAACAGCGACAGGTCCAGCATAGGCGCAGGCACGCGCTGCTCGATCATGACGAACGCCAGCATCAGCACGGCAGCGCTGGCCAGCAGCACGACCACCGGCACGCTGCCCCAGCCGCTGTCCGGTGCGCGCAGCACGGCATAGGTGAACAAGCTCAGCGCGCCGGTAAAGGTGCCCGCGCCTGGCCAGTCGAGCCCGCTGGCGGCGGGGTCGCGCGACTCGCGCATGCAGCACGCGCCCAGCACCACGGCGCAAATGGCGATCGCTGCCGCGCTCAGGAAGACGCTGCGCCAGCTGGCTTGCTCGATCAGCCATCCCGCCAGCACCGGCCCGAAAGCGAGTCCCACGCCGAACGTGGTGCCCAGCAAGCTGAACGCGCGGGTGGCGGCCTGCCCCTCGAACTCCTGCGCCAGCGCTGCCATGCCCCCGGCGAAGGCGGCGGCGCCAGCCACCCCTTGCGCTGCGCGCAGGCCATCCAGCCAGGCGATGTCGGGCGCTGCGGTGAGGGCGAGCGAGCTAAGCGCAAAGCCGGCAATGCCGGCGAGGAAGACGCGCTTGCGCCCGAAGCGGTCGGCCAGCGCGCCGGCTGCCATCAGGCAACTGCCAAAACACAGCATGAAGGCGTTGGTGACCCAGTTCAGCGCGATGGGGCTGCCGCCGAGATCGGCAGCGATCGCTGGCAAGGCCACCGCCGGGCCGGTGAAGCTCAGGGGCATGGCCAGCGCGGCGAGACAGACCGCGCCAAGGATCAATAGTTTTTGCGCCGTGGTGTGCGCGGCGTCAGGTGCAGCTTTGGGCATCGGGAGTCCGGGTTGGAGGGCGGGGCGGGCGTCGCACGTTGCTGGCGCCGATAGCACGTGGCTGTGGCCAATCGCGAAAGTGGACTAATGATAGGATGGCATTAATACGTCTTAAAGCACCTGGATTTCCGTGTTTTGCGGACAAAAATTCTCTAATGAAGCGGTATAGATAGTCATGAATCGTCATGGACAGTCTTAGTGGCCTGTACGCCTTTGTGCGCGCGGCGCAGACCCGGAGCTTCGTCGCGGCGGGACGGCTTCTCGGCGTCTCGCCATCGGCCATCGGCAAGAGCGTGATGCGGCTCGAGGCCAGGCTTGGCATCCGGCTGTTTCACCGCAGCACGCGGCAGATCCGGCTGACGGAAGAGGGCGCGCTTTTCTTCGAGCGCTGCCGCCGCATCCTCGAGGAAATCGACGACGCGGAACTGGAGTTGTCGCGGCTGCAGGAGGCGCCGCGCGGCCGGCTGCGCATCAGCGTCCCGGCGATCGGCTATCGCCTGTTGCTGCCCGAGCTGGCCACGTTTTGCGCTGCCTATCCGGAGATCGAGTTCGACCTGGATTTCAGCGACCGCATGGTGGACGTGGTGGAGGAGGGCTTCGACCTGGTGATCCGCAGCGGCGAGTTGGTGGATTCCCAGCTGATGGCGCGGCGCCTGCGGCCTTTTCGCCAGGTGGTGTGCGCCGCGCCGGACTACTTCGCGCGGCGTGGCATGCCCAGGCGGCCGAAGGACCTGGAGCAGCATGTTTGCCTGCGCTATCGTTTCCCCTCCAGCGGGAAACTGCAGGATTGGGTGTTGACGCAGGATGCCGAAGGCGAGGAAGTGCGTTTGCCGGGCTCGTTCGCCTTGAACAACATCGAAGGCGTGCTGGCCGCGGCGATCGGCGGCCTGGGCATTTGCTACGTGCCGGATTTCGTGGCGCAGGAGGCGCTGCACGACCAGCGGCTGGTGACGGCGCTGAACACGTTCAACGTGGTGCAGGGCACCTTCTGGATGCTGTGGCCATCGAGCCGGCACATGCTGCCTAAGCTGCGGGTGCTGGTTGACTTCCTGTCCCGCGGGGAGAACCCGGGATGAGAGCCCATGGCCCTTCCCATCGCCCATGGTGTCCAGCTTAAGAGGGTAGCCCGATTGTGAAGCTGCGCTTCATGACGCATGCAGCGTAGCCGGCTGTTTCCGCGCCCCGGCCTTGGCGATACTGCCGAGGTTCCTCAACCAAGGAGTTCCGCATGACCGCACTACGCAAGCTGGGCCGGCATGGCCCACAAGTATTCCCGCTTGGCCTGGGCTGCATGGGCATGAGCGAGTTCTACGGCGCGCATGACGATGCCGAATCTATTCGCACTATCAATCACGCCATTGATAATGGTGTTAATTTTATCGATACGGCTGATATTTATGGCCCGTACACCAACGAGAGCCTGGTAGGCCGGGCCATCGCGGATCGCCGCGACAGCGTGGTGCTTGCGACCAAGTTCGGCATCGTGCGCGACGCCGCCAACCCGGTGGCGCGCGGCGTGGATGGCCGGCCCGAATATGTGCGAGCCAGCTGCGACGCCAGCCTCAAGCGGCTCGGGGTGGAGCATATCGACCTGTACTACCAGCACCGGGTCGATCCGCAGGTGCCCATCGAGGAAACCGTGGGCGCGATGGCGGAACTGGTGAAGGCGGGCAAGGTACGCTGGCTGGGACTGTCGGAGGCCGGCGCGCAGACCATCGAGCGCGCGCATGCCGTGCATCCCATCACCGCGCTGCAAAGCGAGTATTCGCTGTGGACGCGCGACGTGGAGGCGGGTGGCGACCAGAGCATTCTTGCTACGTGCCAGCGGCTCGGCATTGCCTTCGTGCCGTACAGCCCGCTGGGCCGGGGCTTCCTGACCGGTGCCATCCGCAGTCCTGAGGATTTCGCGCAGGACGATTACCGCCGTTCCAGCCCGCGTTTCATGGGTGAGAACTTCGCGCGCAACCTGGCGCTGGTCGACAAAGTGAACGCGCTGGCGCGCGACAAGGGCTGCAGCCCGGCGCAACTGGCGCTGGCGTGGGTGCTGGCGCGTGGCGAGATGCTGGTGCCGATTCCCGGCACGCGGCGCGTGGCCAACCTTGACGACAACCTTGGCGCGCTGGACGTGGTGCTGGACACGGCCGACATGGCGGCCATCGACGCCGTGTTCCCGGCAGACGCAGTAGCGGGTACGCGCTATCCGGGGCAGGTGATGTCCTTGCTGGCGCGCTGAACCGGCTGAACCTGTGGAGCGTGGGGGGCCGGTGGCGAGTTCGCCGATAATCCAGCATCGCGAACCGCCTCCGGAGTCACCCGTCATGTCCGTTGCCCTGCTAGACGCCGCCCAGACCGCGGTCCGCCTGCCTTACCCCGCGCTGGCCGGCGCCATTGCCGCCATGCTGGCCGAGCTGCGCGCGGGCACGGCCATGGCGCCGCCGCGCATTGCGTTGCCTGTTGGGGACCCCGCCGGCGGGGAAGGCACGCTGCTGGTGATGCCGGCGCGCAACCGGGAGCTGGTGATGACCAAGAACATCACCGTGCACCCCGGCAATCCGCAACGCGGCCTGCCCAATATCCTCGGCGAGGTGGTGGTGGCCGACGCCCATACGGGACGCCGGCTGGCGCTGCTGGACGGGCCCACCGTGACGGGCCGGCGCACCGCCGCCGTGTCATTGCTGGCGGCGCAGAGCTTCGCGCCGGATCCCGCTGGCGAGCTGTTGATCGTCGGTGCTGGCGTGCAGGCGCTGACCCATCTGGAAGCCTTCGCCGCCGGCCTCTCGCCGCGCCGGGTGTGGCTGCATTCGCGCACGGCCGCCAAGGCCGAAGCCCTCGCCGCGCATGCGCGCACGCTGGGCGTGGAGGCGCAGACGGTGGATGACGTGCGCAAGGTCCTGCCGCGCGTGTCGATGGTGGTGACGGTGACGTCCAGCCTGGTGCCGGTGCTGCCGGACCTGGATAGCGGGCTGTGGCGCGACGATCATTTCATCGCCGCGGTGGGCGCGTTCCGCCCGGAGATGTGCGAGCTGCCGCCGGCGCTTTGCCAGGCGGCCTCGGCGCACGGCCGGCTGCTGGCCGACACCTTGTTCGGCATCGAGGAGGAGGCGGGCGACCTGCTGCAGGCGGGCATCGCTTGGTCCACCGTGCAGCCGTTCGAGCACGCGATCCTCGCCGCGGACGCACTGCGCGCGCGCCGCGGCAGCCCGCTGGTCTTCAAGAGTGTCGGTTACGCCCTGTGGGACCTGGCCGCGTGCGTGCTGGCGAGCGCCGGCACAGCGTAATTCCCTTGCCACGAGTAGGCCTATACCGTGCAGTAGGTTTTTGTCCGGCGAGCGTCGCAAATTGCATACGGTTTCGCCGACCGATTTGGCTCGTTTGCCCGCTTTTTTAATGGTTAACCCGTGATTTAGGGGCGGGCTTCTACAAAAGTGTTAAGCGTTTGAAACAGACGGGTCACACCAGACGGGATAATGCCTGCCTCGGGTAGAGAGTTAATAAGGAGCAAGAGGCATGTCCCCCAAGAAGATCCTGCTGGCCAGCGTAGCCATGCTGATTGCTGGCGCCGCGCAAGCGCAGAGCGCCGGCAGCAATATTGTCAGCCTGGGCTGGTTCCGCGTGATGCCGACGAGTTCGGCCGATGCGCTGGTCGTCGATAGCATCGGTGGCTTCCCCGTCAACCAGACCGAAGCCGGCACGAGTGCCAAGATCAAGTCCGCGGATACGCTTGGCATCGCGTTCACGCACTTCTTTACCGACAATATCGCAGGCGAAATCGTGGCGGGGATTCCGCCGAAGCACGACGTAGAGGGCGCTGGCACGTTTGCCAAATACGGCACGCTGGGCAATGTGAAGCAATGGAGCCCGGCGGTATTGGTGAAGTACTACTTCGGGGAAGCGAAGACCAAGTTCCGCCCCTACGTGGGCCTTGGCGTGAACTACACGTGGTTCACCGACGAGACCATCAACAACCAGACTTTCGTGCGCTCCGAGTTTGGTCCGAACGCCAAGATGACCGCGAGCGCCAAGAGCTCGTGGAATCCGGTGTTCAATGTCGGCGCGAACTACGCCATCACCGATAACTGGTTCGTTGGCCTGTCGGTGTCCTACCTGCCGCTATCCAGCACGGCCACGCTTACCACGCAGAACGCGGGCGCGGCAGGCAATGCTACCGTTGTGTCGCATACCAAGATCAAGATCGATCCGGTCGTGACCTACCTGAACGTCGGGTACCGCTTCTAAGCGGCTCGCCAGACGACAAAACGGGCGCCATCGCTGGCGCCCGTTTTGCTTTGTGCCGCTTCTGGCTCAGCCCGCGGCCTGGGTGCTGCCCTTGACGGGATAGCCTGCAGCCTCGATGGCTTCGCGCAGCGCTTGGCCGCTGGCGGTGGCTTCTACCGTGACTGCCTGCGCGGGGATGTCGGCCGACACCTTCGCGGCGGGATCGAGTGCTTGCACGGCGCGGGTGATGGCGCCCACGCAATGGCCGCACGACATGCCTTCAACCTGGAACTGGATCATCTGGAATCTCCTGTTTGTACCTGGGGTAAGGAATCAAGGTGAGCATCCGGCCGTCCAAAAAGCGTACCTGTCGCTGCGCTGGCCGGGCCGGACTTCGGTCTACCCCTGAAGTTTGCACCTTCCCACCGTGGGAAGCGCAAGGCCTTTTCCAGACGTTCTCGCGTTCTGCACGTGATGAATGCGTTGCTTGCGCGCGGGCTTGACCTTCCCAACATGGTAAGGTCCATGATGTGGTTGTCATCACTGTGGACCCGATCCCTGCCATGCCCGCTAACTCCCAACTCCTTCCCGTACCCGGCGCAGCAGCAGGCGCGCCGCCCTCCGAATGGCGGCTGCCGATCGGCGGCATGACGTGCGCCTCGTGCGTGCGGCGCGTCGAGACCGCGCTGGGCAAGGTGCCTGGCGTGCGCCAGGTCGCCGTCAACCTCGCCACCGAAGAAGCCACGCTGCAGGCCGATAGCGCTGCCGTGCTGCCGGCCGCCGCCGAGGCCGTGAGGGCTGCCGGCTACGAGGTGCCGCACCAGGCCATGACCTTGTCCATCAGCGACATGACGTGCGCTTCCTGCGTGGCCCGCGTCGAGCGTGCGCTGAAGGCCGTGGCCGGCGTGGTGGATGCGCAGGTCAACCTGGCGACGGAGCAGGCTGAGGTGACCGTGCTGCGTGGTGCCGTGGATGCCGATGCGCTGGCCGCTGCGGTGGCGCGCGCCGGTTATGGCGCGGTGACGGTCACCGGCGAATTGCCGGCTGGGGCGGTGCCTGGCGAAGGCTTCTGGTCTGGGCCATGGCCGGTGGCGATCTCGGCGGCGCTATCGTTGCCGCTGGTGGCGCCCATGGTGGCCGAATGGTTCGGCGTGCACTGGATGCTGCCGGCCTGGGTGCAGTGGCTGCTGGCCACGCCGGTGCAGTTCGTGTTTGGCTGGCGTTTCTACAAGGCTGGCTTCAAGGCGGTGCGCGCGGGCGCGGGCAACATGGATCTGCTGGTCGCGCTCGGCACCTCGGCGGCTTATGGCTTGTCCTTGTGGCTGATGTGGCGTGGCGCGGACGATATGCCGCACCTGTACTTCGAGAGCGCGGCAGTGGTCATCACGCTGGTGCGCCTGGGCAAGTGGCTGGAAACCCGCGCCAAGCGCCAGACGGCGGACGCCATCCGCGCGCTGGCCGCGCTGCGCCCCGATAGCGCGATCGTGCGCCGCGACGGCGCGGAGATGAGCGTGCCGCTGGGCTCGGTGCGGGTCGGCGATGAGATCGTGGTGCTGCCGGGCGCACGCGTGCCCGTGGATGCCAAGGTGATCGAAGGCAGCAGCCATGCAGACGAATCCATGCTGACCGGCGAGAGCCTGCCGGTACCGAAGGCACCCGGCGCGCTGCTGACCGGCGGCGCCATCAACTACGAAGGCCGCCTGGTGGCGCGCACGGTGGCGGTGGGCGCGGAGACGGTGCTGGCGCGCATCATCCGCATGGTCGAGCACGCGCAAGCGGCCAAGGCGCCAATCCAGCGCATGGTCGACCGCGTGAGCTCGGTGTTCGTGCCGGTGGTACTGGGCATCGCGCTGGTCACGCTGCTAGGCTGGGGCCTGTTAGGCGGCAACTGGGAGGCAGCCTTGCTGAACGCGGTGGCGGTGCTGGTGATCGCCTGCCCGTGTGCGCTCGGCCTGGCCACGCCGACCGCGATCATGGCGGGCACGGGCGCGGGTGCGCGCGCCGGCATCCTGATCAAGGACGCCGAGGCGCTGGAAGTGGCGCACCGGGTCAAGGTGGTGGCCTTCGACAAGACTGGCACGCTCACGGTGGGTAAGCCGGAAGTGGTGGCGCTGGCGGTGCCGGCAGGTGCCGGTGACGATGACGATGCAGAGCCACGCTTGCTGGCGCGTCTGGCCGCGCTGCAGGCCGGCAGCGAGCATCCGCTGGCGCACGCGGTGCTGGCAGCGGCCCGCGCGCGCGGCATCCACGCGCCGACGGCTACCGATGTGCGTGCATTGCCCGGCATGGGCTTGTCCGGCAAGGTCGATGGCGTGGCATTGCAGCTTGGCAGCGAGCGCCTGCGTGCCTCGCTGGGCGCAGCGGCGGGTACCCTCGAAGCGCAGGCGCAGGCACTGCAGCAAGCGGGCCGCACCGTGTCCTGGCTGATCGAGACGGGCGCGGCGCGGGATGCGTCGCCCGCGCAAAACCGCGTGGTGGGGCTGGTTGCCTTTGGCGACGCCATCAAGCCTGGTGCGCGGCGCGCGATCGAGCGGCTGCGCGCCGCCGGCGTGCGCACGGTGATGCTGTCCGGCGACAACCGGGGCGCCGCCGCGCGCGTGGCCCAGACGCTGGGGCTGGACGAGGTGCAGGCGGAAGTACTGCCGGCCGACAAGGCCGAGCGAGTGAATGGGCTCAAGGCGGGCGGCACCGTGGTGGCCATGGTTGGCGACGGCATCAACGATGCGCCGGCCCTGGCCGCGGCGGATGTCGGCATCGCCATGTCGACCGGCACCGATGTGGCCATGCATGCCGCCGGCATCACGCTGATGCGCGGGGACCCGGCGCTGGTGGCCGACGCACTGGCGATTTCGCACCGCACCGTGCGCAAGATTCGCGAGAACCTGTTCTGGGCCTTCTTCTACAATGTGATCGGCATCCCGCTGGCGGCGGCCGGCCTGCTCAACCCGGTAGTGGCCGGCGCGGCCATGGCATTCTCCAGCGTGAGCGTGGTCGGCAATGCGCTGCTGCTGCGGCGCTGGAAGCCGGCGGGAGAGCAAGCATGAATGTCGGCAGGAATATCGGCGAAGCGGCACAGGCTTCCGGCGTCTCCGCGAAGATGATCCGGCACTACGAGTCCATCGGCCTGCTGGCGCCACCGCCGCGCAGCGAGGGCGGCTACCGCCGCTACGACGAGCGCGCGGTGCACACCTTGCGCTTCGTGCGGCGTGCCCGTAATCTCGGGTTCTCGCTGGACGAGATACGCGGGCTGCTGTCGCTGTGGCACGACCGCGCGCGGGCCAGCGCCGACGTCAAGGCGCTTACCTTGCGCCACGTGGCGGACCTGGAGCAGCGCATTGCCGAACTTGCCGCCATGCGCGACACGCTGCGCCAGCTGGCCGAGGCCTGCAGCGGCGATGCGCGGCCCGACTGCCCGATCCTGGCCGATATGGCGCAGGCAGGATTCGGCCTGGCGGCGGAGCAAGCGGATGCGGGCGGCAACAACGATGGCGCGGTGCCGGCCTGCCATCGTCACGGCGAGGACAGCACCGCGGCCTCCTAGTCAGGGAAGGCTGGCGGCATCGTAGCGGAACACAGATGGAGATCAACCGAATGGATCGACCGAGTACCGCTGCTTGCGCCGAGCCGGCCGACGTCGGCGCCGATGGCGCCGGCCCTGCCGCGGCGGCCCCCGCGCGGCCCGTCACCCCCATCGAAAGCCGCCAGCGCATGCGCGACGGCACGGAACTGTTCCTGCGCACCTGGCAGCCCGATCCCGAGCTGTTCCCGGAACCTGCCGGTTCGCTATTGCTGGTGCACGGCCTGGCCGAGCATTGCGGGCGCTACCAGCACGTGGCGGAGCTGTTGTGCGGCCTGGGCTTGCGTGTGCGCGCCTACGACCAGCGCGGCCATGGCGCCAGCGGCGGTCCGCGCATGGTGGCGGAGCATCCGGATGTGTTCGTCGAAGACCTCACCGAAATCCACGACGCCGCGGTGGGCCAGTGGCAGGAGCTGCCGTTCCTGCTGGGGCACAGCATGGGCGGGCTGGTGGCCGCGTGCTTCGCCACCGCGCGCGTGCGGCCCATCCGCGCGCTCGTGCTGTCATCGCCGGCGCTGGCCTTGAGGCTGTCCGCCCCGATGCTGGCCCTGCACCGCATGCTGCTGACGCTGGTGCCGCGCCTGCGCGTGCCCAACCCGATCGATGCGCGCTACCTGTCGCACGACGCCGCGGTGGTGGCGCAGTATCGCGCCGATCCGCTGGTGCAGGGCACCATCAGCGCTGGCGTGCTGGAGACTTTTGTGCGCGGCATGGCGCAGGCGCAAACCGACGCGCCCCTGCTGGAAGCACCCATGCTGATGCTGGTGGCGGGCGACGATCGCATCGTCGATCCGGCCGGCAGCCGCCGCTTCTTCGACAACGCGCCGCCCGACCTGCGCGACGCGCTCTGGTTCGACACCGGCTACCACGAGATCTTCAACGAGGCACAGCCGCTGCGCGGCGAGGTACTGGCCGCGCTCACCGGCTGGCTGCGCAAGCATCTGCAGCCGCAGGCGGCGTGAGCGCGCATGATGTGTCCCTGGCTGCCATCACCTGAACCATTGCGCGCAGCCATGGCCCAAGTTCGGCATGCCGCGCATGGACGCACGCATTTGCCATCCTGGCGGGATATTCCCGCGCGGGCTCATCATCAACCTTTCCAAACGTGGCGCAAGGCCTGACAAGAGAAAGCATGGAGACATACGACTACATCATCGTCGGCGCCGGATCGGCCGGCTGCGTGCTGGCCAACCGCCTGACCCAGGACCCTGAGGTGAGCGTGCTGCTGCTGGAAGCCGGCGGGCGCGACGACTACCACTGGATTCACATCCCGGTGGGCTACCTGTATTGCATCGGCAACCCGCGCACCGACTGGATGTACCGCACCGTGGCGCAAGCCGGCCTGGGCGGCCGCTCGCTGGGCTACCCGCGCGGCCGCGTGCTGGGTGGCTCGTCCTCGATCAACGGCATGATCTATATGCGTGGGCAGCGCGAAGACTATGACGACTGGGCGCGCCTGACGGGCGACGACGGCTGGCGCTGGGACAATGTGCTGCCGCTGTTCAAGCGCAGCGAGGACCATCATCGCGGCGGCGACGAATTCCACGGCGCAGGTGGCGAATGGCGGGTGGAAGGGCAGCGCTTGCGCTGGGACATCCTGGAGCGCTTTATCGATGCCGCCGAGCAGGCCGGCATCCCGCGTACCGATGACTTCAATCGCGGCGACAACTTTGGCGTGGGCTATTTCGAGGTCAACCAGCGCCGCGGCATTCGCTGGAATACCGCGAAGGCGTTTCTGCGCCGCGCGGCGGAACGGCCGAACCTGACGATCGTCACCGGCGCCCAGGTGAGCGCGCTGACGTTCGAGGGACGCCGCTGCAACGGCGTGGACTATCTCGGCGGCGGCAAGCCATTCACGGCGGCAGCGCGCGAGGAGGTCATCCTGGCAGCGGGCGCGGTCAATACGCCGCAGTTGCTGGAGCTGTCCGGCATCGGCCAGCCCGAGCGGCTGCAGGCGGCGGGCATCGCGGTGCGCCATGCGTTGCCTGGCGTGGGCGAAAACCTGCAGGACCACTTGCAGCTGCGCAGCGTGGTCAAGGTGGAGGGCGTGCGCACGCTCAACACGCGCGCGGGCAGCTGGTGGGGCAAGCTTGGCATCGGCCTGCAGTACGCGGTCAACCAGAGCGGCCCGATGAGCATGGCGCCGTCGCAGCTCGGTGCCTTCGCGCGCTCGGATGCATCGTATGCGCGGCCCAACCTCGAGTACCACGTGCAGCCGCTATCGCTCGACAAGTTCGGCGATCCGTTGCATCGCTTCAATGCGTTCACCGCCAGCGTGTGCAACCTGCGCCCGACCTCGCGCGGCAGTGTGCACATCGCCGATCCGGATTTCCGCCACGCGCCGGTGATCGCGCCCAACTATTTGACGACCGACGCGGACCGCAAGGTAGCGGCGGATTCGCTGAGGTTGACGCGGCGCATCGTGGCCTCGCCCGCGCTCGCGCCCTACAAGCCGCAGGAATGGCTGCCGGGCGCGGCGTTCGAGACCGACGAGCAACTGGCCCAGGCCGCGAGCGAGATCGGCACCACCATCTTCCATCCGGTGGGCACCTGCCGCATGGGCCGACCCGATGACCCGCAGGCCGTGGTGGACCAGCGCCTGCGCGTGATCGGCATTGATGGCTTGCGTGTGGTCGATGCATCGATCATGCCGCTGATCACCTCGGGCAACACCAACTCCCCGACCATCATGATCGCGGAGCGCGCCAGCGACATGATCCGCGAGGACCGGCGCCGGCGCGCGAGCGGCGTGGCGCAAGGGGGTGCGCAGGGCGCTGTTTCCCCGGCGGGGGCTTCGCTGGCCAGCAAAGCGGGGGCCACAACCCAGGCCTGAGTACGCCGCTTGTCGCGAACGCGCGGCAAACCTGACACCAACCTGACATCTGGTTCATGTTTCATAATCAGTGCAAACCCGGATGTTTTGCGACGCAGCAGACGCACACAATAGACGCCGAGATGCCGTGCAGCACCGCTCACATTGGCGCGCCCCCACAAGGGCGCGTCGCGCGTTCCGGGACGGGCGCGCACGGCGGACATCCAGGCAGCAATACAGGCAGCAAATAAATACAAGCAAATACAAGCGGCGCGAGAGCCGCAACAGCCACGGGGAGCGCAACTGGATTGGCGCGACCTGTGCGGTGGTGGTGCGACTGGCACCACAGTTCTGACCATTTGGCGGTGCCGACCAGAAGCCGGCGCCGCTGCAAGAGGGCGGGCAGGAGACCATGAATCAGCAAGAAACGATCCTGGAAACGCGGAACCTCACCAAGGAATTCAAGGGGTTCACCGCGGTAAGCGACGTCAACCTCAAGGTGCGGCGCGGCTCCATCCATGCCTTGATCGGCCCCAACGGCGCCGGCAAGACCACCTGC